>PLIQ01000600.1:0-7709 GCA_003140115.1 Actinomycetota bacterium
CGTCCAGCGTGGTCAGCCCGGACGGGTCGATGGCCATCGGGTCCAGGAGCACCTCGACCGGCCCCCCGGGAACCGCCTGCGTGCACAGCACGGCATGCTCCTGCCCGGGTTCGCGCTTGGTGAAGAAGGCCTGCTCCCCGCGCCAGGCCGGCGTGCCGACCACGCCGATGTTGAGCAGTTCGCGGACCTGCGCGGCCAGGCCGTCCCGCCCCGGCCATTCCTCCCGCTGCGCCGAGAACAACTCGGCTTGCGCGCGCAGCCAGCCGGCCCGTTCGGGGCTATCGGGGTCCTCCATCCAGCGGTAGGGGTCGCTGACCTGATGCCCGAAGATCTCCTCGGTCAGGTCCAGCCGGCGTGCCTTCGGGTACTCCGTCTCGTGTGTCGCGGTCATGCTCGCACTTTACGATCTCGCCGACCTAGTAGGCTTATCTGGTGGCAGAAGCGTGTACCAGGCGACACACTGGGAGCATGGGCTTCTGTTAGACGGCCGGCTCCAGCGGGAGGTGCGGTGCGAAGAGTGCTGCTGCTCAACGTGACGTATGAACCGCTGACCACCGTGGGCCTCCGCCGCGCCGTATGCCTGGTCCTCTGCGGCAAGGCCGAGGTGGTCCACGACGACGCCGCCGGAGCGGTCTTGCACGCGGCGTCGGTGGCGCTGGCGACGCCGTCGGTGATCAGGCTCAGCCGCTACGTCCGGGTGCCCTACCGCAACCGGGTGCCGCTGACCCGGGCCGCGCTGATGCGCCGGGACAACTACCGCTGCGCCTACTGCGGCCGCCGCGCGGAGACCATCGACCACGTGATTCCCCGCAGCCGCGGCGGCCAGCACGCCTGGGAGAACTGCGTCGCGTCCTGCACCGTCTGCAACCACCGCAAGGCCGACCGCCTGCTCGAGGAACTCGGCTGGACGCTACCGGTGCCACCCGTGGTACCACGCGGCGCCCACTGGAGGCTGGTGGGCGCACAACACGACGGCGACCCCCAGTGGGCCGCTTATTTGCGTGAGCCCAGTGCGGCATTAGAAACCAGGGCCGCCTTATCGCATGAACCCGCCGTACCCCGCGTCCCCGCCGCACTAGGTTGCGGCTTTTTCCTTTTTAGCCGAACGTCCAGGCGTTTCAGCCCCGCGCCCGCTCCTCCCGTGCCGTGGCTATATTTTCCCCAGGAGGCCCCCCCGCCCCGAACTCCCGGAACTCCCGCTGGGTCAGCCCGCCCAGGATGGCCACCGCCACCACGCCGCCCGCGACCGGGAAGAACAGCGACGGCCCGATGTGCCGGACCAGCACCCCGGAGACCGCCACCGACAGCGGGAAACTGCCGAACGCACACAGCATCAGCGCGCTCATCACCCGTCCGAGCATCGCCGGGGGCGCCCACTTCTGCAGCACGGTCAGGATGGTGACGTTGCCCAGGCCGTTGGTAGCGCCGGTCACGAACAGCATCGCGGCCGCCCCGGCCTCCCCGCCGAGGTACGGGGTGAGCGCTATCGCCACCGACGAGACCAGGAAGACGATAGAAGCGAAGACGGCCGGCCTGCGCAGCCCGCCGGTGCGGCTCGCGGACAGCGTGCCGATCACCCCGCCGATCGCGAAGCAGGCCAGCAGCGCTCCGTAGCCGGCCGCCCCGTACCGGGCGTGCGCCAGCGAGGGCAGCGCCACCTCGCCCTCCCCGCCCCCGGCCAGGTTCGCCGCGATCACCACGACCAAGAGGACCTGCAGTACCCGCGACCTCTTCAGGAAGGCCAGCACGCTCCGGTTCCCGCCATCGCCCGCGCCTGCGCCCGCCCCAGCCGCCTCATCCGCGGCCGCGCTCATCGTCCCGGTCGCGGCCCGGCGGGGGATCAACGCCAGCGTCAGCGCCGAGACCGCGAACGACGCCGCGTCAGCCGCGAAGGCCCACGTCGACGCGCGAGTGGTGGCCACCAGCGCGCCGCCCAGGGCCGGTCCCAGCAGCGACCCGGCCTGGACCGCCGCGGTGGATATCGCGTTACCCGCGCCCAGTCGCTCCCCGTCCAGCAGCGACGGCATGATCGCGAACGACGCCGGGATGAACAGCCCCTCGCCGGCCCCGATGAATGCCGCGAGGGGTCCGAGCGCGACCAGCGAGGCCGTGTGCCGGGCCGCGAGCACCGCCAGTCCCGCCACCAGCACGCACCGCGCCCCGTCGGCCGCGAGCATGACCGTCCGCGGTCCGACCTTGTCGGACAGCACCCCGCCCACCGGGATCAGCACCATGCGCGGCACGCCGTAGCAGGCCAGCACCGTGCCCAGCAGGACCGTCCCGCCCCGGTTCGACAGCACCAGCCAGGGCAACGCCACCGCGTAGCAGTAGTCGCCGATCGTCGACGTGAACTGCCCGCCGGCCAGCAGCCGGAAGCTCCGCACCCCGAGCGGCCCGGACCGCAACGACCCCAGCCGGCTCATTGTGCCTCCTCCGGCCCGAACCACGGGAACATGTCGAGCAGGATGTCGACCGGCAGCGCTCCCGGCGACCGTTCGGCCGGGTCGAGCCGTATGTAGGGTTCCATCACCGCCAGCACCTTCGCCCTCAGTTCGGAGAGCTCCTCCGCCGTCACGTGCGCCGCGCTGAACGTCTCGCCCGAGGCTCGCTGCCAGTCCGCCGGAAACTCGGACCGGCGGTCCAGGTAACGGGCGCGGACCTCCTCCGCCGAAGCCCGCAGGTTCTCCACCAGTAGCCGACTGGCCAGCCGGCCCGCCGGCGAGGAGTCCGGCTCGTCCTCGAGCGTGAACGCGATCAGCCGCGCCCGCCACGGCCGTTCGCGCCCGTTCGCGGCGCTGGCCCGGTCCTCCTCGATGAACCCGTACTTAGCCAGCGTGCGCAGGTGGTAACTGCACGCCGAGGGGGAGAGCCCGGCCACCTCGGCGCACTCGGTCGCGGTGACCGACCCTCGCAGCCCGATGTGCGACCAGATCGCGATCCGGGCCGGATGCGCGAGCGCGCGCATCATCTTCGGGTCGGTGAGCCGGACCGGATTTCCCGGCATCCCAGGTTCGACGCTGTTTTCTGGCTTCTCAGCCTCGGCGTCGTCCCGCCTCGCCCCTGCCTCATCACTCATACCTGAAACACTACTTTCGAAAGAATTGCTTCGCAATAGGTTCGGGGTACGATTTGGGTGGAGGTCGAAGTCGATGCAGCGGCAAATCTTCACCCAGGAGCAGGACGAGTTCCGTGACATGGTGCGGGCCTTCATCGCGAAGGAGATCACGCCCTATCACGAGCAGTGGGAACGGGACGGGATCGTGTCCCGTGACGTGTGGCTGGCGGCCGGCCGGGCCGGCCTGCTCGGCATCCACATCGACGAGAAGTACGGCGGCGGGGGCGATCCCGACTACCGGTACTACGTGATCCTGAACGAGGAACTAGCCCGGGCCGGGGCCAGCGGGCCGATGTTCGTCCTGCACAACGACATGATCGGGCCGTACCTGGACCGGTTGTGCACGCCGGAGCAGCGGGAGCGGTGGTTCCCCGGCTACTGCTCGGGGGAGCTCATCGCGGCGATCGCCATGACCGAGCCAGAAGCAGGCAGCGACCTGCAGGGGATCCGGAGCACCGCGGTCCGGGACGGCGACCACTACGTGCTGAACGGCCAGAAGACGTTCATCTCCAACGGCCAGCTCGGCGACCTCGTGATCGTGGTCGCCCGCACCGATCCGGCCGCCGGGCACCGCGGCATCAGCCTGCTCATGGTCGAGCGCGATATGCCCGGCTTCAGCCGCGGCCGGAACCTGGAAAAGCTCGGCATGCACGCCCAGGACACCTCGGAGCTGTTCTTCACCGACGTCCGGGTGCCGGCCGCGAACCTGCTCGGCGAGGAGGGCGGCGGCTTCGTCGCGCTGATGCAGAACCTGCCCCGCGAGCGCGTCACGATCGGCGTCACCGCGCTGGCCATCGCCGAACAGGCCTTGGCTGACACGCTGGCCTACTGCAAGGAGCGGAAAGCGTTCGGCCAGCCGATCGGCAGCTTCCAGCACAGTAAGTTCCTGCTGGCCGAGATGGCCACCGAGATCGCGGTGGCGCGCGAGTTCACCGACCGCGCCATCATGGAGCACTGCGCCGACCGGCTGAGCACCGAAGAGGCGTCCATGGTCAAGTGGTGGAATACCGAGCTGTGCAACCGCGTCACCGACCGGTGCGTGCAGCTGTACGGCGGCTACGGCTACATGCGCGAGTACCCGGTCGGCCGCGCGTGGGCCGACAGCCGCGTGCAGTCAATCTTCGGCGGCACCACCGAGATCCAGAAAGAAATCATCGCCCGCAACCTCGGGCTGTAGCCTGACCAGGTCTTCTACGAAGTTCGTGCTGCCCGTCAACGGGATCGTGGCATCCAAGGCCGCCGCCTGGCTATGACGGCTCCGATTGGCCCCGCTACGACGGCGATGGTCACCAGCACCGGGGAGGTGGCCGGCCTGGCGGCATGGCGCCATAGCAGTGCGGCGGCACGGCCGGCGTCGGCTGAAGGACGTACGGTTGGGCTTATGGAGGTGCGGTTGTTCGGCGAGCTCGAGGCGCTGCAAGCGGGCGTGCCGGTGCCGGTGCGCGGGGCCAAACAGCGGGCCCTGCTGGCCCTGCTGGCCCTGCAGCGCGGGAAGCCGATCAGTTCCGACCGCCTGATCGACCACCTGTGGGGCGACGGGGAAGCGGCGAAGCCGGCGAACGCGTTGCAGGCTCAGATCGCCCAGCTGCGCCGCAGCCTGGGATCGGCGGCGATCGTCACCTCAGAAGGCGGCTACACCCTTGGTATCGATCCCGACGATGTGGATGTCGTTCGCTTTGAGCAGCTCGTCGCGACCGGACGGCGGCTCGTGGAGGCGGGCGAGGTGGCGTCGGCGTCAACCACGTTGGGTGAGGCGCTGGCGCTGCGGCGGGGGGAGCCGCTGGCCGAGTTCGCCTATGCCGGCTTCGCGGATGCCGAACGGGCGCATCTGGACGAGATAACCCTGGTGGCGATCGAGGCTCGCGCCGGCGCGGATCTGGTGTTGGGGCTCCATGGAGAGCTCATCGGGGAGCTAGAAGCCTTGTGCCGCGAACATCCGTTGCGCGAGCGGCTGTGGGAGCTGCTGATCCTCGCTCTGTACCGGGCCGGGCGCCAAGCCGAGGCCCTGCGCGCCTACACCGAAGCTCGCGAGCGGTCAGTCGACGAGCTGGGGATCGAACCCGGTCGCGCCTTGCGAGAACTGCAGGCCCGAGTCCTGGCCCAGGACCCCGCGCTCACCCTGCCCGATCCGGCAGAACCGCCGGCGCTGCGGGCGGCGACCGGGCCGACGGCAACCGGCAACCTGCGAGCGCAGCTGAGCAGGCTCATCGGGCGCGAAGCCGAGCTGGAACAACTGCTCGAGGCGGTCCACGCTCACCGACTCGTGACGCTGGTCGGCCCTGGCGGCGCGGGCAAGACCCGCTTGGCGATGGAGGCGGCCGCCGTGCTACGCGAAGAGCACCGAGACGGCTCCTGGCTGGTCGAGCTGGCCGGCGTCGCCGAACCCGGGGGGGTGGCGCCGGCCGTGGCCGTCGCGCTCGGAGCGAGCGCGTCGGCGGTTCCCGGCCGTCAGCCCGCGGGGTCGACCGTCGAGCTCATCGTGCGCCACCTGGCCGGACGGTCATTGGTCGTCGTGATCGACAACTGCGAACACGTCATCGGTCAGGCGGCCGCCCTGGCCGACATCCTGGTCGGATCGCTGCCCACGCTTCGATTGATCACGACCAGCCGCGAGCCGCTTGGTGTTCCCGGGGAAGTCCTGGTGGCGGTGGGCGGTTTGGCCCCGCCGGCCGCCGTCGAGCTGTTCGTCGATCGCGCCCGAGCGGTACGACCCGGATTCACCGGAGACGAACGCAGCCGCCAGATCATCGAGGACATCTGTCGCCGACTGGATGGCCTGCCTCTGGCCCTCGAGCTTGCGGCCGCCCGACTGCGGGCACTGACATTGGCCACGCTGGCGAAACGCCTCGACGACCGCTTCCGGCTGCTCACCGGGGGGGCCCGGACCGCCCTGCCCCGCCAGCAATCCCTACGGGCGGTGGTGGACTGGAGTTACGATCTGCTCTTCGACGACGAACGCCGCCTGTTCAACCGGCTGGCGGTGTTTGCCGGCGGCTGTGAGCTGACAGCCGCCGAGGCGGTCTGCGCCGACGACCACGTCCCGGCCGGCGACATCCTGGACGTGGTGAGCCGACTCGTCGACAAATCCCTCGTCACCGCCTCCGACGCCGCTGGCGAAACCCGATTCACCCAGCCCCAGACACTATGGCAATACGGCCGGGAACGCCTCGACGAATCCGGCGAAGTCAACGCCATGCGCGTCCACCACGCGGAGTATTACCGGCAGCTGGCGAAGGAGGCCCACGAGGGTCTGCGAGGCGCCACCGCGCCGATGTGGCGGGACCGTCTCACCCCGGAGGTGGGCAACTTGCGGGCCGCGCTCGACTGGTTCATCGCCATCGGCGATGCCGACGCTGCGCTGGCGCTCGCGTCGGGGATGGCCTGGCTGTGGTGGATCAACACCGACTTCGCGGAAGGAGCGCGCTGGCTCGCTGATGCCCTCGGCACGGAGGGACCCCGTCGTGGCGAGCTCGCCGCGACCGCGCACAGCTGGCACGGCTATTGCGTGGGGATGTCGTCCAGCCCAGCGGCGGGTGCGATTGAATGCGAGGAGGCCGTCGCTGACTTGAGGGCCAGCGACGACCCGGGTGGCCTGGCGTACGGGCTGGTGCTTTGTGCCGCGGTGCTGGTGCGGGCGCACGAGTTCGAACGATCACTCGAGCTGTTGGCCGAGGCCCACGATCTGCTGCAAGCGGCCGGCCACGGCTGGCTCCTCGCCGTGCACGACCTGATCCTGGCCTGGAACCTGGCGTCACTGGGACGACTGGAGGACGCGGAGTCAGCCGCCCGCTCCAGCGTCAAACGCTTCGACGCTGAGGGAGAGGTCCTGGTGGTCGTCTCTCCGTTGAACTCCCTCGCGGGCATCGCCGCGGCCCGAGGCGACCTCGGCGCGGCCTCGGCGGCCTACGAAGCGCTCCTGGAGCGATGCCGCGCTACCGGGCAGCGCCTCTACGTCCCGTTCACCCTTCTCGCTCTCGCCAGGCTACGGGCCAGGCAAGGCGACGACACCCTCGCCGACCGCCTGTACGACGAGGCGATCGCATCCGGCTTCAACCCGTGGCTGTCCGCCGACGCGATGGTCGGTCAGGCAGCGGTCGCCCGTCGCCTCGGTGACCTGACGCGGGCGCGGGCGCTGCTCGACAGGGCAGAGGATCAGTACCGAGCGGCGGATCTTCCCGCCGGCCAGCCCCTGGTGCTGGCCGGCCTGGCATGGTGGGCGCTCGCCGCCGGCTGCCCAGCCGACGCCGCCATCTTCGCCGCCCAAGCCGCCTCCCCTAGCGGGGACCCGGTGACTCAACTGCTCGCCAATACCGCCGTGGCTGCAGTCAAGGCGATCACCGACCCCACCCCTCCCAACATCAACGCGTTCCTCGCCCTCGCCCAGCAGCGCGCGTCTGGTCCGGCCTACCTATCCCTCACCGACGAGCCAGATGTCGCCGCGCTCGCGGCCCGCCTCGCGCGGCCGCCCTCGGCATCACCTCAGCGCCACCTCAGGTCACCCGAGCAACCTGGCGATCATGAAGCCGACGCCCGGCTGGCCCCGCAGCCACCATGATGACCTGGACCGCGGGCACCGGACGCTGACCATCACCCG
>PLIQ01000600.1:7734-9139 GCA_003140115.1 Actinomycetota bacterium
GCGTCGCCGTGGAAGTCTGGGTCAAAGCCGTGTGTGCTCGCCCAGCACAAGACGGCCGTCGCTTCGGGATCCTCGACGTCGAACGCGCCCGCCGCCTTGCCGCTGGCGAAGACGTCGCTGATGGCGTTCAGGACCAGCGCATGGGTGGCCCGGTGGCCGGCCGACACGTGGCCGCCGTGGCGGAACAGGACCTCGTGCAGGTCGTCGCGTTCCTGGTAGCTGTCGAAGATCGCCTTGACGCACGCGTCGAGCTTCGCGGGCCAGTCCGCGACTGGGCCGGTGGCGGTGCGGATGCGGTCGGCCAGCTCGGCGGAGAACTGGTCCTGCAGTGCGGTCAGCAGGTCGTCCTTGGAGCGGAAGTACAGGTAGAACAACCCTTTGGAGACCCCGGCGCGGCTGGTGATGTCGTCGAGCGAAGTGGCCGCCACGCCTTTGGCGAGGAACAGTTCCCTGCCTGCTTCAAGCAGGTCGGCACGCCGCTGTTCGGCGGGCTTGGTGCGGGCCATGCGGACGCTCCATCGTTGAGCTGACAATACCGCGATCCTACTGGGTGACCGTCAGTCATTCGATTGACTGACGGTCAGTCATTGGGCTAGCCTGCCTGTTATGAAGCGGATTGCCCAGCTCGGGCGGCACCTGGTCATGGACGTGTCGCCGCTGCGCAGATCCCGCGATCTGCGCTGCCTGGTCGCCGGGCAGCTGCTGTCCACGCTTGGCGCCCAGCTCACCACCGTCGCGGTGCCTTACCAGGTGTACNNTTCCGCTCATCGCCGGGGCCCTGCTGGGCGGCTCGCTGGCCGACGCCGCCGACCGTCGCAAGATCCTGCTTGGCGCCCAGTTGCTGACGCTCCTGTGTAGCGCCGGGCTGGCGGTCAACGCCGACACCGGGCCCGCCTTGTGGCCGCTGTTCGCCCTGCCGGCCATGGCGGCCGGCTTCGCGACGGCAACCGAGTCGGGCCTGTCAGCCATCCTGCCGAACCTGGTCCGTCGGTCCGAGGTGGCCGCCGTCAACGCCATGTTCCAGGCACTGTTCCAGATCGGCCAGGTCGCAGGCCCCGCGGTGGCCGGACTGCTGCTCGCCGGGGCAGGCGTCCGCTTCGTCTACTGGATGGATGTGGCGACCATGGCCGCCGCCATAGTGGCGACCTTCCTGATGGGCCCGCAGGTCCCGCAGGCGGTCGCCGGCCACCGGCCCGGCCTGCGCTCCATCGTGGCCGGCTTCAGCTACCTGCGCGGCCGGCCGGTCATCCAGGGCGCTTACCTGATCGACATCAACGCCACGGTGTTCGGCATGCCGCGCGCCGTGTTCCCCGCGCTGGCACTCACGGTGTTCGGCGGCGGGGCCCGTACACTCGGGTTTCTTTACGCCGCGCCCGCGGCCGGCGCCCTGCTCGGCGCGGTCACC
>PLIQ01000231.1 GCA_003140115.1 Actinomycetota bacterium
GCTGGCCGCGCTGTGGCCCTCGGCCGGGCCGGCCGCCGCGCAAGGCGGCAGCACCGTGCACCGGGTCTCGCTGCGCCGTCACCTGCCGCACGGGAAGGTCGGCGCGGTCAAGGCCGCGGTCACGGCCGGCGTCGTGATCGCCGCAGCCGCAGCCGTGGCTGTCATCGTGACCAGGCCCACCGGGCACCCGGCACCGCCACCGCCAGCGGCGCCGGCTCCCGCGCTCCTCTACGCCACGTCGACGTCGGTGGACCTCCGCGCCGGCAATGGGTCGGTCAGGACTCTCGCCACCTTCTCGAAGGGCTTTACCGGTCCGCAAGGCTTCGGCTCGGGGAAGCTGATCTGGTCGGCCGACGGGAGCGAGGTCGCATGGCTCGATGGCCAGGGGGTCGGCGAGTTCATCGTGGGTCGCGACCAGGTGCATACGTGGCGTTGCGACTGCTCGTCGATCGCGTTCCAGGGTGACCAGCTGCTGTCCGATGACTACAAGACAGAGAATGCTCCCCGCCTGCTGAGCTATCCCGACGACGGCTCCAACCCGGTCCCGATCGTCATCTCCGGGCTGCCCACGAGCAGCTTTGCTCTGAACAACAGCTTCACCTTGGATGCCGCCGTTCCTCCAGCCGACGTGATCGTGGGATACGGAACAGAAGTGTCCGCCTCCGGCGGCCCGCAACTGCTCTACCGGGTTGATGCGGAAGGCCGGGCGTTCCCGTTCGCGCCCGCGGCCCGCCAGCTGACCAG
Source organism: Actinomycetota bacterium (assembly GCA_003140115.1). The sequence continues at coordinate 745 of PLIQ01000231.1, forward strand.
CAACGCAGCGCCCGGAAGTTTTGCGTTCAGCCCGGATGGCACGCAGGCCGGCTTCCTGCTGCCCGGGCTAGGCGGTGTCTGTGCCGACGTCGACACCGTCGTGCTGGCCGACGTCGCTACGGGCGCGGAGACCAAGCCGGCCATGCCGGCCGGCCTGGGATGGGCCGACGCGGTCTGGTTCGGGCCATCCGGCACTCCTTACGCTTCGATGGCACCTGTGCCTCCTGGTTGCGTCGGCGGACCTCATGGCACCGTGCCCAGCGTCGTCGTCGCGCCCCAGGACTACCGCCTGCAGGCGGGTACCTGGGTCAGATCTGGCAGCGGGGTGATCGACGAGGAATCCGTCCGCGGCGGCGGGGAGGCGACGCTCTACGGCAAGGTCGACTCCACCGCCCTGGGGGCGTCCGTATCCTCCGATCCCAGGCTGGTCGTGTCGCGCGGGTCTTCGTCGGTGACGATCCCGGGTGCCCTGGCCTTCATGTGGGCGCCGGCGTCCGCCGTCGCGCCCTCCGCTGTGTCCTCGCCCGTGTCCTCTCCTGCGTCCTCGGCCGTGTCCTCGCCCGCGGTGACGTCCGGTCGGCAGGCGGCGCAGGCGCTGGCGGCATTGCTGGCCCAGAGCGGTACCGACCGAGCCGCGATCACGCAGGCCTTCAACGCCGTCGCGGCCTGCTCTACGGGCCTGAGCCAGGACGAGGCGATCTTCAGCAACGCCGCGTCGTCGCGTGACGTCCTGCTGGGCCAGCTGGCCGCGCTGCCTGACCGCTCGGCGCTGCCCGCGCCGATGCTTCAGGACCTCACCGCGGCCTGGCAGGCATCCGGCCAGGCTGACCAGGACTTCGCCAAGTGGACGCAAGACGAGATCTCGCGGGGATGCAGCACGAACGACCAGTCCGATGCGAGCTACCAGGCCGCAACGGCGCCGGATAACCAGGCCACGAAGGACAAGAAGGCCTTCGCCGCGCTGTGGGCGGCGATTGCGAACGAGTACGACCTGCCGCTCTATAAGTACAACCAGATTTGACGCCGACCGCAGAACGGTCCGGGTCAGTCGAGGGTGAAGTAGTCGGGACCGGAGTAACGGCCGGTGGCCAGCTTGGTCCGCTGCATGAGCAGGTCGTTCAGCAGGCTGGAGGCGCCGAAGCGGAACCATTTGGGATCGAGCCAGTCCTCCCCCGCCGTCTCGTTGACCAGGACCAGGTAGCGGATGGCGTCCTTGGCGGTGCGAATGCCGCCGGCCGGCTTCACGCCGACCTGGCGGCCGTGGGTGTCCCGGAAGTCCCGTACGGCCTCCAGCATGACCAGGGTGACGGGGAGCGTCGCGGCCGGAGTGATCTTGCCGGTCGAGGTCTTGATGAAGTCGGCGCCGGCCAGCATGGCCAGCCACGAGGCACGCCGCACGTTGTCCAGGGTGACCAGCTCGCCGGTCTCCAGGATGACCTTGAGGTGAGCGGCTGGGTTGACGACCTCCCGGACGGCGGCGATCTCGTCGTAGACCAGCTGGTAGTCCCCGGCCAGGAAGGCGCCGCGGTCGATGACCATGTCCACCTCGTCGGCGCCGGCCTTGATCGCGTACTTCGCGTCGGCCAGCTTGACCTCCAGGCTGGTACGGCCGCTGGGGAACGCGGTGGCCACGCTGGCCACGTGAATGCCGGTGCCCTGGACCTCGGCCGCCGCCAGGTGAGCGAGGTCCGGGTAGACGCAGACCGCGGCGACCTGCGGCGCGGTCGGGTCGGCGGGATCGGGGCGCTTGGCCTTGGCGCATATGGCCCGCACCTTGCCCGGTGTGTCCTGGCCCTCCAGCGTGGTCAGGTCGATCATCGAGATCGCGGTATCGAGCGCCCACTGCTTGGCCGTGGTCTTGATCGACCGGCTGGCGAGCATGGCCGCCCGGGCCTCCGCACCCACCTGGTCCACCCCGGGCAGTCCGTGCAGGAACTCCCGCAGCGAACCGGTTCTCGCCGCGATATCAACTGGCGCGCTCATCGGCGACTCCCTCCTGCGACCATTCTCACCCACGGTCGCGACCACGAGGGTCAGCGAACCCGCTAATCACCGGAGCGGCTCCCGCGTATTAGTGACTGTGAGGCACTGGCTACTGCGGCGACGCGTTGACTACTCTCGATCCAAGCCATGGCTAGGGAGGGCAATGGATCAGGGTTTCCCAGAAGCTGATTTCCCGGGTGGTTCGCCTACGGTATTGCAGCGGCGGGTCGCCGAAGGTACGGAGCCGCGAACGATTCTCGAGGAGCTTTGGCAAACCCTGCAGGCGCGGCTGTACGGGTATGGCTGTAAACGCCTGGGGGACACCAGTCAGGCCGACGACTTCGTCCAGAAGGTGTTCCTGAAGATGCAGCTGAACTTCGGTAAAATGATCGCACGCGAGCCGGTCGAGGCGTGGATTTTCACGGTGGCCAGGAACGAGATAGTTGACTGGTACCGGGAGCGGGCGAAGAGCGATGTGCCCGCTGAAGTAGAGCTGCTGGACCGCGACTCGGCCGAGGAATCGTGGCGCATTCCGTTCGAGGAGCAGGTCGAGACGCGGATCGGGCAGATCACGCCGCTCTATTCCTACCTGCGGGCCATTCTCGCCCGAGGCTGGCTGCGCGACGACGACTTGCGCGCCTACTGGCAGGGAGTCGTCGAGGAGGTCCCTCAGCGGAAGCTGGCCGAGCAGTTCGGGATGACCCAGGGGCGCATCTCCCAGCTGAAATCGGAGGTCGGGCAGAAGGTGCGGATCGCCCTGTACCTGTGCGAGATCCTCGGCCTGGTCAAGGCTCCGCAGCGGGAGGCCGAGATCCGCTCGCACCTGGAACTGCTGGACCTGGCGGCCGCCCTGACCGCGGCGGATCGCGCGCTGCTGAGGCACGCCGGAGGGGCGGTCCGCCGCGATCCCCTCGGCCAGCCCTACCTGCTGCCCAAGGATGCGGAGCAGGCAATCCAGGCCCGGCCCGCCGGCCGGGTCGCGAGCCTGCGTGACCTGCACGGCGCCGAGTCCAGATACGCCGCGGCCATTCCCAATCGCACTCCCCATTGCATCGAGAGCCCGTGTGCAGTCCACACGGCCTCCCACGGCTGACAAAGGCGGAAAGACCATGAGTGAACCCGACGAGCCTGATGAGATCAGCCGCGAGCTGGACGCGATCTTCGCCGAATTCTTCGGCCCGCCGACCGAGATGGACCTACGGGGCGTCGACCCGGCCACCTTCGCGCTGGGGCTGTCCTACGGATTCGACAGCTGGCAGCACGCCCGGGTGGTGGCGAACAACCGGCGGCACATCGCGACGGCGACCCGGCACTGGGCCGAGCACCATCCCAGCGCGGAGTTCCTGAGCCACGTGGTGGGGACGGACGAGAGCGCCGTGCGGCACCGGGAACTGCTCGACCGGGCGCACCCCGGGTGTGCCGCCTGCGAGGAGCAACTCGAGCGGCTGGCCGGGTTTGGCCTGGACCGCGTCGACCCGGGCGCCCCGCCCGACGACATCGACCTGGACTGGCTGGCATTCCAGCCGATGGAGGTGGTCCGGCGGCTGGACAGCGAGTGGCAGACCGCCCGCCCGCTACATATCCGCGGTCGCGCCGAGGACCGGTCCATTACCGCCGAGCCCTACGGCGGGCGCGACTGGCGGATCACCGTCCGGGACCCGCGCGTGCATCACGCCACGGTGTGGATCGGCTGGACGGGCCGGCAGATCACTCAGCATGCGGCGATCTTCGAGAACGACCTGGCCGAGATCGACGCCGAGGCGCCCGAGGAGGGGGCCCGGCCGCAACGGGTACGGATCCGGATCACCAACCCGCCGGTTCCGCCGTAGGCCCAGGCCACCCGGGACCCGGATCGCCCACCGGTCAGCCGCTGTGGCTTACGATTGAGCTGGCCCCGGTTCCGATCGGACATCCTCCTTGTACACCTTTGTCGAGTTCAAAGTCGAGATCCGGCGCGGTCGCGAGGGCAAGCACGGCCACCGGGTGACGGTCGAGTGCGAGAAGCCGGACGGCGGCCGGGTCGGTCCCACTGACGCTCAGCCCCTCACTTCCTCGGTGCGGCGGCTGATGCCAGCACTGAGCGCCGAGCAACGGATTGATCTGGGCGAGGAACTGGGGCAGTGCATGTTCCCGCCACGGGTGCTGGCCGCCTTCGCCGAGACGCTGCGCGCGCTGCAGGCCGGCACCGGGATCCGGGTCCGCCTGCTGTGCGTGGACGAGGAGATGGCGCGCTGGCCGTGGGAACTCGTGCGCATCGCGGTGCCGGCCACGGCCCGGCCCAGGTACTTGTTCCGGGACGAGCGTTTCTCGCTGGTCCGTACGGTCATCGACCACCGGCCGGTGGACCAGCCCAAGGAGCGGCGCAAGCTGGTCATCCTCACCGTCGACGCCACCAAGGTGGTGGACGACCAGGAGCTGGAGCCGGACTTCCCCGAGCAGCTGCCGCAGGCCGCGCCGCTGCGGCGGTTCGACCTGACGCATCCGACCAAGAGAACGATCGACGAGCTCATCGACCAGATCGCGGACGGCGAGGATCCCCTGGACATCTTCCACTTCACCGGGCACGGCAGGCCGCCTCGCGACGGCCAGGCCGGGTCGCTGGTGCTCTACCGCGACAAGGACACCGGTAGCGAGCATTACCGGGGGGACGAGCTAGCCAGGCAGCTGCACCGGGCCGGTACGTCACTGGCGTTCGTCAACGCGTGCTACACCGACCAGGCGGCCCCCGGCGACGGGCCCGGAATCGCGCAGTCGCTGACCGGCATCGTGCCGGTGGTGATCGCCATCCGGGATGCGGTGCGGGACCGGGACGCCAAGGACTTCGCCGAGACGTTCTACCAGTGGCTGCTGAACGGCAGCACCGTCGACGAGGCGGTAACCCGGGGCCGGGTCGCCCTGGATGAGTCGCTGCCCGGCTGGGGCTACGTGGTGCTCTACAGCCGGGCCAGCAGCGGCCGGTTCCTGGAGCCGATGCCGGCGGCCGCGGAGCCCGCGCTGGCGGCCACCCGGCGCCCGCCAGGTGACGGGGTCCGGCGCTGGGCGATGATGGGCGGCGCCGGTGGATACTGGCAGGTCATACCCGGCGAGACCGGTCCCGAGCTCAGGCCGGTGGAGGACGGCACCAAGGCGGACATCAGCCACCTGCGGCTGGTGCACGCCTCGCTGGCGCTCAGCGGTGACGCCCGCGTAGTAGCCCAGCTCAACCGGGGTCGGCTCGCCCTGGCCTGGGTGGACCGCGCACGGCCGCGGCTCGACCGGTGGCCGGACTCGTTCGCGCTGGCCCTGGACGCGCAGGAAACACGACTGCTCGCGGTGGCCGTGGACTACGGTGACGAGGTGGTATGCGTACTGAGCACAGATCGGGCCACCTACCGGGTCGACGTGGCGCCCAGGGCCCAGCCGGTGGTGACCTCGATCTTCGACGCGCCGACCCGCTACGCGACGATCCTGGCCGGCCACATTGACACGGTCGACTCCGGCGGCCGAGCGCGCGGCTGGGACGTGAACCAGGACAGGTACGGCATCGCCGAGGTCAGTTCGCTGGACGGGGCCCGCTCGGGCGGGCGCACGGTCTACGCGCTGGCCGGCCGGGACGAGGACGGACGACCCATCGTCGCCGAGACCGGCTCGACCGGATCGCTGGTGGCCCGGCCCGGTACCGCCGCCGACGAGGTGGTGGTCATCCGGCCGCTGTCCGGGAGCCGGGCGCCGACCGAGATCCTGATCAGTACCGACGGGCACATCGAGCGGGTCGCCGCGGACGGCGGATCGTGAAACGGGCCGCGCTGCTGCGGGACGTGTCGGCCGAACTTCGCCACCGGCGTCTGGTGTGGGCCGGGATCCGGGGCGACGACGCCGAGCCGCTGGCCGATCTGCCGCAGTTCGAGGGCGCGTACACGATCATCAACGCCTACTCCAGGAGGCTGTCGGTCGACGGCCAGGCCTACGAGGACCTGACCGGCGTCCGGGTCGACCTGGAGACGTGGGACATCGACGACCATCTCGACGCGCCGGAGACGGCCACGTTCCGCCGGGTGATGCTCCAGGCGTTGTCGTCGCCCAGCGCGCTGCTGCCCTACCGTCCGTCCAGCTTCTTGTCCGCGATCTACTTCGCGCGGCGCGACCGCTGCCTCAACCTCGGCCTGTTCGGCGGCCACCAGGCGGCGTTCGAGCACAAGCCGTGGGTCGAGACGTCGCTGGCCGATCTCGGCGTCCGCACCATCCCGTGGACCTACGTGGCCGACGAAGAGCAGTTGCGGACCGACGACATGCTGCGCCGGGGGCCGCTGATCCTGCGCCGGAGCAGGACCTCCGGCGGTGAGGGCATCGTCCAGGTGGCCGACGCCGGGCAGCTCAGGCTGCAGTGGCCGCGGGCGTCCGAGGCATTCGTCGGCGTGGCGCCCTACCTGTCCGGCGGCGTACCGGTCAACGTGGGCGCCACCGCGTGGCACGACGGGGTGACCGTGCACTACCCGTCGGTCCAGCTGATCGGGATACCCGACTGCGTGACGCGCCGGTTCGGCTACTGCGGCAACGACTACGGACGGGTCAAAGACCTGGACCGCGCGGTGCTCGACCAGATCGACGCGGCCACGATCACCATCGGGAACTGGCTGCGCAGCTACGGTTACCGCGGCACGTTCGGCGTGGACTTCCTGGTGCACGACGGGGTGCCGCTGTTCACCGAGGTCAACCCGCGGTTCCAGGGCTCGACCCACGCTTCCTGCAAGCTCGCTATCGGCGCGGGCGAGAGCTGCCTGATGCTGGAACACCTGGCGGCCATCATGGGCATGTCCGCGCCCCCGAGCCGCCCGGTGGCCGAGCTCGCCGCCGAGGCACCCGCGCTGGCGCACTTCGTCGTGCACTGGGTGGGCGACGAGGCGGAGCGGCTGGATGCCTCGCCGCTGGTCCGGCTGGCCATGGCCACCGGGCGGTCCATCCGGGCCGAGGTGCAGACCAGGCCGGCGCTGCTGACCGAGCGGGGCGCCGCCGTCGCTCGCATCGTCTGCCGGGAGTCGGTAACGCGGACCGGGTTCGAACTGACCGAGCCATGGGCCGGGGTAGTTTCGCAGTGGAAGGCCGGCGCGGCCGGCGCGGCCTTGGCCGCGAAGAGCCGGTCGGCGCGCGGCGCGGAGCAGGCCATGACGCCAGGATCACTGGGGGCGAGATGAGGCAGTTCAAAGCCCGGCGAGAGCCACGATCCGGAACCAAGACCTTCTTCGAGCACGGGCGCGATGAGTACCTCGCGGCCAAGGTGGTGCCGTGGGTGGAACCGCGGCGGTTCTGCAACGCGCTGGAGGAGATCCACGCGCCGCTCGGCCCGCTCTACAAGCGCAGCGGATACCCGTGGATCACCCTGGTGCTGGGCAGCGGCTGCCTGGAAGCCGGGCACGACATCAGCGGCACCAGGATCCATGACGTGCCGGCCATCGTGCAGCGACTGCTGGCCGACACCGACCCGCTGCCCGACGGGACGAACGCCGCGAAGCTGGCCAGCGCGTTCGCGGCCTCGCTCATCGCCGACCGGCTGGGGCTGCCGGCCGCCCAGGCGGCCGGCGACGACGGCGAGAAGGCGGCCGAGCCGGGTGGTCCCCGCTCGCAGGCCGGCGACTCGTTCGACACCACCACCAACCTGAAGACGGCCAAGCTCCTGCTCTGCGCCGCCCTGCTGACCCGCCTGTATCACCTGGCCAGCGCGATGGCTCCGGACGCGCTCAGCCGCTCCGGCCACGACCGGGTCAGCCTGCCGATCGGCCGGGCCGGATCGGCCGAACTGGAAACCGATGCTCTCGAGCCGGTCCTGGCCCTGCTTGAGGAGCTGATCAGCTCGGCCGAGGAGAACGGCCAGGACAACGGGGATGCGGTACTGCACCAGGCGCTCACCACGATCGACAGCTCGCTCAGCCCGCGGGGCCATCAGCGGTCGCTGCGGGTGGGCGATATCCAGCTGCTGACCGAGCTGTGCTGGTATTCGCTGACCCAGGGCACCTCCGTGTACCCGGGCTGGAACGACCTGCTGCTGCACCTGAGCACCCGGACCTCCCCCGCGCTGTTCGACCGGTGGCTGCCCCGGCCCGCCTTCGACGACATCGACGCCGCCTGCCAGTTCGTGGAGCAGCGCTACTCGGCCACCACCCGGCTGTCCTGGGCCAAGCTGGAAGACGACGACCAGACCGACCGGGAACGGTTCTACGCGACGGTGGCCGCGATCTTGCGCCAGCAGGCCGCGCTGCGCGAAAGCTTCCTGCAGTCCTCGCCGCTGCAGCCGCCGATCGCGTCGGCCTTCGTCACGTCGTTCGACCTGGAGCTGGAGATGGCCATGTGGCGCTCCAGCACCGAGCCGTTCGTCGTCGCGGTACCCATGAACCTGCTGCAGGACGTGGCCGACCCCGCCACGTGCCTAGCGTCGGTGTGCTGGCTGGGCTGCCTGATCAGGCCCGACCACGACCTCACGAACGAGGAGCAGCTGGAGAAGCTGCGCGCCCCGGCCGAGGCTGACTGGTTCCTGCTCAACGGCGAGGGGGCCTACGAGCTGACCTACGGCAACTACCCGGTGGTGGTGCGGCTGAGCGGATCGCCCCTGATGCGCGCGCCGCGGCTGTGGACCGAGGACGGCAGCGACTGGAACGACCTGTGCCGGCGGCTGCTGAAGGACTACCACATCGAGCTGCCGAGCGAGCCGCCCGACCTCAACGAGCCCGAGCTTCGGATGGCCCACGTGGCCCTGCTCGACGAGTACTCAGCCATGCAGCACGCGGCGTCGGAGTTCCTGGTCTACCAGCCCGACCGGAGCAACGAGCGGGTCCGCCACGGGCTGCCCGCCGCGCTGTTCGGGACCCGGGGCTCGGCCTTCGCCAGGTTCTGGATGATGATGGGCGTCCAGGTCAGCGACAGCAGCATCCGGTACCGGTTCGCCTCGCAGATGACCGTGCCGACCAGCATCGACGGCGAATCGGTCAAGAAGGCCCCGACGCCCAGCCGCGCCGGGCTGGTGGTCAACTGGCGCACCGATGACACCGTCCGCGACCTGCTCGGCTGGTACAGCTTCGACGTCGTCACCGACCGCTGTGAGAACTTCCAGGCTGATCTCCAGCACTATCTGCGGCACCTGCAGAGCACGACCCACCGGCCCGCCGCGCGTAAGAGATGTGAGCTGACTTGATCACCCTCGAGCAATGGAAGAAGAATTTCCTCGACCAGGACACCTGCCCGTGGCGCGGCCCCAAGCCGATGGAGCCGGGTGACGACGATCTGCTGATCGGCCGGCAGGACGACCGCGATCGTTTCGCGCACGAGGTGCTGACGCACCAGCTCGTGATCCTGCACGGCGAGTCCGGAGTCGGCAAGTCGTCCCTGCTCAACGTGGGCTTGGTCCGTGACCTCACCGAACGCGGCTTCCAGCCGATCGTCTGCCGCAACTGGACCAGGGAAGCGGGCAGCCCGGACCGGCCGGAGGACTTCGTCGCGGCCAAGGTCGCCACCGAGCTGCGGTCGCTGGGCATCGACGTCGGCGACGCCGCGCCGCAGTCCATGGTGGAGCAGCTCAACGCGAACTACGGCGAGCTCGCGGTGCTGGTGCTCGACCAGTTCGAGGAGCTCATCAGGCACCAGCGGCCGTTCTTCAAACGGGCCATGGACTGGGTGGTCGACCTGAACAGCAGGTACGACATCCACGTCGTCATCTCGCTGCGCTCGGAGTACGTCCACCGGCTCAAGGCCCTCAACGCGCAGATCCGGCCGTTCTCGATGTCGACCTTCGAGCTGGAGGCGCTGACCGCAGCCGAGTGCATCCGCGACATCATGGCCAGCGGCAACCCCGGTCACTTCGGTGACACGGCCTCCCTGCACACCGAAGACGCGGTCCCGGACCCCGCGGGCCTGGCCATCACCCTCGAGGCGATCGAGCTGCTGCTGGGCGAGTGGAACACGATCCAGGAAACCGAGTTCCGGTCCGCGGACGTCGGACTCCTGCATCTCCAGGGCGCGCTGTACGCACTGCACGCCCGGGCCGAGCCCGGCGGGAACGCCATCCGGGCCGAGCACGTCCGGCAGATGATCGCGGCCGCCGCGCAGCGCCAACGGGACATCTTCACCCTCGGCCTGATCGAGTCGGTGGCCCGCAAGCTTGACCTGTGTGAGCAGGCTTGCCTCGACGACGACCCGGCGAACAGCCTGGATGAGTTCCTGATCGCCGGGACGCGCGAGGCGGTGCGGCGGACCGCGGCACACTTGTCCAGCGGTGGCTTCAAGCTGGACCGCGAGGCGTGGGACCTGGCCCAGCTCGCGCTCGAGCGCGAGCTTCGGATCCTCAGCGAGATCGAGCCCGACGCGGCGGAGCGCGCCTTCCGGACGATCTACGGGCTGGGGACCACGGTCGCCCCGGACGCCGCGGGGGCCGTGGATCTGCTCAGTGTGCCGCGCGTCGTGGTCGCGGCCGCGGCCGGCCTGCGCGGCCCGACCGATACGGCCCAGACCTCGCCGCTGGCCGAGCTGGGGATCACGGTGTCGCCGTGGGAGGCCGATCCCGACGGCCTGTCGGCCGGCCCGCTGTTCGGTTACCCGGCGCACGAGGTGGTCATCGAGGAGCTGCGGCGTTTCGCCTTCGCGCTCGAGTGGCTCGCCACCTCCTCGCTGATCAGGCCGACATCGCCCGCGGTGGACTGCACCATGCTCTCGCTGATCCACGACGGGTTCGGCGAGGCGCTGGAGAACTGGGCCGATGCTGAGCACATCGGGCCCGCGGCGGCACTCGTGCTGCTGACCGGAGCTCAGGGCGACATGTTCGACTGGATCCGTGATGACGCCGAGGAGTGCTGGCCGCAGTTCGACGGTGCGGGCGAGGACCGGACCATCGTCAACCTGCGCTGGTACAGCTGCCGGGTCAGCGCCCGCTTCCGGCACATCGTGTTCGCCAACTGCGACTTCCGGGGCACCCGCTTCGAGAACTGCTCGTTCGAGGGCACGGTGTTCGTCAACTGCCTGCTGGACGGGGCGATGTTCGGCGACTGCGACATCGTCGGACCGGTGGTCAGCGCGTCGGCCAGCGTGTACGACGAGGAGGGCATGCCGTCGTTCAGGCTTACCGGGCTCGACGCGTCGACCCGGGCCGCGCTGACCCACTACCGCGGGGAAGATTTCTCGGGCGCGGTCTACTCGGTCACCTCGGGCATCCCGGTGACGAACAAGCTGGGCGGCCGTACGAAACTGCTCGACTGGGCGCCGCAGCGCGGTGGCCTGACCATGTACGGTGGCCGACTGAGTTCCCTGATGGTCCGCAGCGGCCGGTTCCGGGACGGCGGCGAGCTCGCGTTGCGGCATATCGCCGGGTCGTCGCTCGACATCACCGAGCAGGGGCCCGCGAAGATCCAGATCTTCGGCAGCTCGATCCGCGGGCTGTCGATCAGCCGGCGGATCGGCGGGCCGGAGGAACACGGCGAGATCGCCCTCACGGTAAAGGGTTCGGTACTGGCCAACACGTGGTTCGACGAGGGCCTGACCGGGACGGCGCACTTCGACAACAGCGTGGTATGGCAGCTGCTGAACGTCAGCGAGCGGAGCCGCTACCGGGTCACCCTGGAAAACTGCACCCGGTACGGAGCGGTCAACATCGAGGAGAGCGCCGACGCGGGGCCGAAAGCCGACTTCGCCGAGCACGGCATCGCCGATCGCGGCGAGATCGTGCATCAGGCCCGGTTGATGGCCTACCGCCGGGAGCCGGCCATGGTGGAGCTAGAGGACGACATGCGGGGACAGTAGCGCCTCGATCAGGGCCATCCGGACGAACAGCGCGTCGTCGCTCTGCTGGAACATCCGGATGCGCGGGTCGGAGCGCGCGGTAGCGGCGATTTCGTCGATGACCGGCATCGGCGACAGCACGACCGCGTCGGGCGGCAGCGCGGCCAGCGCCTGGCGGTCCACCCGCAGGCGCGCCCGCCCCGGTTCGTCCAGGGCACCGTGCGGGATGCCGGCCACATACAGCACGTCCACGTCATCGACGTCCCACGGTGCCCGGTGCTCGGCGTGGCCGTCGCTGTCGCCGTCGGCCAGGCGGGGGTCGGAGATCGCCACCAGCCGACGGGGCGGGAAGCGCGCGAACAGCCGCACCAGGCTGCGCACCGCGCGCATCCGCAGGTCGCCGCAGATCGCGACGGTCAGCTCCGAGACCGGCCCGCGGGCCTGTTCGATCGCGTACAGGTCGATCAGCGCCTGGGACGGATGCTCGCCGCAGCGGCCCGCGTCGCCGCCGTTCAGGAAACTGCTGACTAGCAGCGGGCACAGCCGCGATGCGTCGAGCGGGCGGCCGGGCCGGGCGACGACCAGATCGACGTTGCCGCTCACCACGCGCAGGGTGTCGGCCCAGCCCTCGGGCATCGCGACCGCGTTCCCGCGGCGCTCGGCGATGTCGATGGACTGCCCGCCCAGCCGGGCCGCCGCCGCGGCGAAGCCCACCCGCGTCCGCAAGGACGCCTCCAGGAACAGCAGCCCCACGAGCGGCGGCCGGGTCAGCTGGCTGGCCGCGCCGGCCCGCAGGCTGGTCGCGCGCGAGAGGATATGCCGGATCTCCTCGGTGCCCAGATCGCCGACGCCTACGATTACCCGGTTCGGCGCGGGCTTCAGGCCATCACCGGCCGGTGATAGCGGTACGGCGATCCGGGGGTGACGAAGCTCAGCGTGTTGTGCGTGCACGGTGCGCAGTCCGGGCCCAGCACGCCCCCGCGGCTGGCCGCGACGTCCACCGCGCGCAGATAGGTCTGCTCGAGCTCGGCGGCACCGGAGGGCTTCCGGTCCCGCAGCGGCGTGGCCGGGTCGGGCCGGAACGGGCTCAGCACCGGGACCCCGCCGCGCTCGGCGATGGCCGCCACGCCGGCCAGCGTCATCTCCATCGGTTCCAGGCCGACCATCAGCATCGAGCGGACGCGGCCCGGGCCAAGCGCTTCGGCGGCCTGCTCGATGAAATCCAGGTAGAACTCCCGCCCCTGGTTGTACTTGTGGCGCATGACCTGCTTGGCGTGCGTTTCGCTGAACACCTCGATGTTGATCGAGATCTCGTTCAGGCCCAGCTTGTCCAGCAGCGGCAGGTCGAGCAGGCCAGGCAGCGGCACCATCATGATGTCGACCGGGGTATCCGGGAACTCAACCAGCACCCGCCGGTAGAGCTCCTGCATGAACCCGAAGTCCGGCCGCTTCGGCGTACCGCCGGAGATCAGCATGTGGTGGGCGGGCTGGCGCTCATCGCGGATCGCGAGGCGAGCCGCCTCAAGCAAGGCGTCGATCGGCTTGGTGCCGTACACATCGAGCGGGTCGTCATACGGGATGTTGCAGAAGGTGCAGGTCATGGCGCAGCCGCGCACCGGCGACAGTCGCGCGCGGTCGCCGTGGGTCACGACGAAGTTGTTGAGCGGGCCGAACCGTTCCGCGTGCCCGTGATAGCGCGGCGGCGGCCAGAACCGGGCCGGGCTGGCCAGCCCGGCGCCGCGCACCCAGAAGCCGTCCGCGCCGTAGTCCAGGACAAACCGTGAGCCGGAGACGAAGTTCGGGTTGTAGTCGTTGATCGGCGCGTTAACCCACACGTCGTCTTCGAGCAGGAGGATCAGGCCGGTCGTCGAGGCGTAATCGGCCGGGGTGAGATCATCCTGGCTGGTGGCCTCGCGCAGGGCCTCGCGGGCCAGCCGCGAGATCTCGAGTCCCTCGGCCAGCAACTGGAACTTCAGCCGCTGGGCCACACTCAGTGTCGTTGCCATCTGCCTCGATCCGACCAAGCCCGTAACTACTATGGAAAATTACTGCACTGCACCTTGTCTACGGCAGCGCGGGAAGGAAGATCCCATGCCGGGGGTGATCGCGGCGATGCTCGCCCGGCGCAGCATCAGAGAAGGGTTCGACGGTCAGCCTATCCCCGCACCGGTCCTGAGGGAGATCGTTCGCTGCGGCCTGGCCGCCCCCTCGTCGAAGAACGCCCAGCCCTGGCGGATGCACGTCGTCACCGACCGCGCGACGCTCGCCGGCCTGGCCGACGCGGTCGAGAAGGCCCAGGACGCGGACGAGTACGTACCGCACGATCCGGCGACGGGCCGGCCGCACCCGGCCTACGTCTCGACCGTGCGCGAGTCAGCCCAGGTGCTGCGCGAGGTGGCGGCGGCGATCTTCCTCGAGAACCGCGGCCTGTTCAGCAACGGCCGCGCCGGGCTGATCGGCGCGGCCCGCCCGGCACTGGCCGGATCTCTAGTGGGCTTCGGCCTGGAGATGATCGGCATCGGGGCCGCGATCGAGAACATGTGGCTGGCCGCCGAGGCGCTCGGCGTCCGGGTCGCATTCATGGGCGACGTCGTCATCGCCGAGGACAACATCTGCGCCGCGCTCGGCATCGCCGGTGAACTGGCCGGCGTGCTCGCGCTCGGGTTCAGCGATGTGCCGCTGCCGCCTCGCCGCCAGCAGCTGGACGAGCAGGATGCCGAGCACGTCGTCTGGCATGAGCCGACCAACTAGAGCCCGGGCCGAGGCCGTCGGCACCTCAGCGAATCGGCGGCTCCAAGTCTGCGGCCAGCCGGGCGGTCCGCTCCCGGGTACGCCGGCCCCGCCACCAGAAGAACACCCCGACCACGACGAAGAAGAGCACGGGGAGCAGTTCGGTCCACAAGTAGGTGAACCGTTCGGCGTAAGCCCAGCCCTCCGGCCTGAAGTCGCCGCCGAACCAGTCCTTGCCCAGTCCGGGGGCGATGAGCTGGACGGAGGCGATGGCGACCAAGATCATCAGCACGATCGTTAGCGGCCGGTAGGCCGGCATCTTGAACGGCCGGGGCGTATCCGGGTGGCTGCGGCGCAGCTTCCACAGGGCCGGGTAGATGAGCAGGTAGCTGATCAGAGTGGTCGAGATCGTCACGCCGAGCACGGCGTCGAAGTACTTGGCTGCGTTGCCGCTGGTGATCTGCTGGGCCAGGATGACGACGATGCTAGCCACGACGCCGCTGAACACGTTGACCCGCACCGGCGTGCCGAACCTGGCGTGGATCACGCCGAGCGTGCGCGGCCCCGCACCGTCGTAGCAGGACACGGCCAGGGCCCGGTCCGAGCCCATGATCCAGGTCGCGCCCGAGGTGAGCAGGCACACGATGAACAGCAGGGCGCAGGCGTCGCCGAGGACGAGCCCGGCGCCGGACAAGGTCGCCGCGCCGCTGGCTGCCACGTGGCCGCCGTACACGGTGAAGACGGTCTGGATGGCGCTGATGAACCCGCTGAAGTTGGTGATCGCGCTGGTGGGCAGCACGATCAGGATACCGAGCACTGGCAGGGCATAGAGCACCACGCTGGCCACGGCGGAACGGGCGATGCCGAATGGCACGTCGCGTTGCGGGTCGGTCATTTCCTCGCCCGCGCTGTTCGGCAGCTCGAAGCCGACAAAGTTGAACAGCAGCACGCCGATCAGGACCACGAAGCCGCCGGCCGTCGGCGAGTAGCTCCCCGCGCCCAGGCCGTGCACGCCGTGCTTGGCCGCGTAGATGGCAACCGAGATGATGAACAGGCCGAGCAGCAGGAACCGAGCGTAGGCCCCGGCCGTTGGCAGCCACTTGCCCACGCTGAACGAGGTGATGGCCGCGACGATCGTGGTCCAGACGAACACCAGCGCCACGATGTACCAGACCGCGGTGGGCAGCGCGTTGCCGTTGTTGAAGAACACCTCGATGGCGCCGATACAGCTAATCGCGAGCGTGCCGCCGATCCAGACCGGGTTGGTGATCCAGTACAGGAAGTTGTTCACGGCCCCGGCCAGGTGGCCGAAGGCCAGCCGGGTCCAGTAGTAGGGGCCGCCCTCCTGCGGGAAGGCCGTGCCGAGCTCAGAGAACAACAGGGCCTGCGGGATGAAGAAGACGACNNAGCTTCTGCCGTTCGACGTCGGCGGCGGTCAGTTCGGCCAGGGTGTTGGTCATCCAGACGCTCCTCGCAGTCACCAGAAGGCCACATCCTCGCTCGCGGCGATTTCGAGCGTGTCACCGATTTATGACATCTCGGACCAAGCGGCGCAAGCGGGGAATGCGAGAAACAGTACGTCTCGGCACACATGCCTCGCGGGGCCGGCCGCGATCGTTTGGGGGGTGTGGCACACATGCCCCGGAAGACGGGGGTCGTGGCACACGCGCCCCATGCGAGATCCGCGATCCGGGCAAGAAAACGGCAGCCTAGCCGCAAGAGCCATCACGATGCCACAGCCATGCTGTTGGGCTGCTAGGCGCCTGTGATGCGAGGGGCTGAGGTGGTTGTGGTGTCCGGCACGGCGCTAATCAGGCGGCCTCGGATCGCGTGTACAGAGCGATAGACCACCGAGGGTGAGAAGAGGGACATCATGATCGGAACCTACCTGGCCGCAGCGGCCGCGCTCGTGATCGGCGGGATCGTCGTCGGCGTCCTCATCGTGATCTGCCTCGGCATCCACCGGGAAGAGCGCCGCGGAAGCCTGACCAAGCAGAGCGACAGCGCGATGGACCGCGGGGTCCGGCGCCTCAACGGCGCTGGCTCCCGGGGCTACTGGCTGCAGGTCGTCCCCAATGACGACGAGCCCAGCTACGACCAGCTGAGCTACGACAACTCGAACTACGACGACGAGTCCTACGACCAGGCCGCGTAATGACAAGCCAGCACGGGTCTGCGGCTGGCCGGCCCGTGCTGGGCCCGGCCGGCCCCAACCGACGCACCCAGGAAGGAGCGTTCCAGGCGATGCGACCGCTTAGCGCCCCGGCCGACGTGCTGGCCCAGCCGATACACCTGCCGTACCCGCCGGAACTGCCGGACGGACTTCCCGCCCGGCCGCGCGTGCTCCAGCTCACCGACGCCGATGCCGTCTCCCGCGGCCTGGCTGACGGCACACGCCGCGACCGTGCCCCCGACCGAGAGGTGCGGGCGTGCCTGGAACTCGTGTGGGCCACCGCCAGGACCATCGACCCGGGAGCAAGGGTCGTGAACGCGGCGTCGAGTGCTACCGCGACCCGTCACCTGGACGTCATGACCGCCTCGGGCGGGAACACCTGGCTGGTCCGCCGGGGCCTGGACGGTGCCGACCGGGCGCTGCTCGAAGAGCTCGATCACCTGACCGACATGCACCGTATGTTGCACCAGCCGGGACGTAGGCGCCCGGTCGGCCCGGCCGATCTGGTGATCCTCGTCGCGCAGGACCATATCTTCGCCAGGTCCATCCGGCGGCTGCGGCTGCTGGGCGTCCCGACCTGGCTGCTCGTCCCTGGTCGTTCGGTGGCACGCGAGCTTTTCACCGCGGCCTGCGCGGTCACCTTCGTCGGGCCGCGACCGCGGTCTCGATGATGCGGCCGAGGGCCAGCAGCTGCTCCTCGCTGCCAGGCGGGCCGACCAGCTGCAAGGACGCGGGAAGGCCGGCCGGCCCGCCGGGCACGGGCAGGGCCAGCGCGGGCAGGCCGGCCAGGTTGACGGGCATGGTCAGCAGGGTGAGCGGTATGCGTCCCCGTCCGCGCTCGCCGATCAGTGGCGGAGCGCCCACCAGGGTGGGCAGGGCCAGGAACGGATGGCGGGTCTGCAGGTCGGCGAACCACTGGCGGACCGAGGCCCGGACCTGGTTGGCGGCGGCCTCGTGGCCGGCGGTCACCGCGGCAGCGGCGGGCAGGTTCCGCTGGTTGTACGAGCTGAGCCGGGCCAGGTCGGGCATCAGGTACTCGTTCACCTGGTAGGCCTCGACGTCGATGAGCACGCCGGCCGCGGCGTTGGCGGCGGCGAAGTCCAGGCCCGCGACCTCGGTGGTCACGATGCCCGCGGCGGCCAGCGCGGCGTCGATCGCGGCCTCGATGGCCGGGTCGACCTCCGGGTCGGTTTCCGGCCGCACCCGGGCCACCCGCACGTCGCCGGATCCGGCCGCGAAGCCCGGTTCGATCAGGGCCATGCCCCGTTCGACCGCGGCCACGTCGGCGCCGAGCGGGCCGACCGTATCCAGAGACCTCGCCAGCGGGTACACACCCTGCACCGGCACCCGGCCCCAGGTCGTCTTCAGGCCCACGACGCCACAGCAGGCGGCGGGGATCCGGACCGAACCGCCGGTGTCGGTGCCCAGTCCCACGTCCGCCTCGCCGGTCGCCACCGCGACCGCCGAGCCGCTGGACGAACCGCCGGGCACGCGCCGCGGGTCGGCCGGGTTGACCGGCGTCCCGGACCAGGCGTTCGTGCCCACCGCGGACCAGCACAGTTCGGCCAGGTTGGTCTTGCCGACGATCCGGGCCCCGGACCGGCGGGCCGCGGCCACCACGGCCGCGTCCTGGGCGGCCGGCCGGGCGCGCTCGGCGATCACCGGACAGCCGACGGTGGTCGGCACGCCCGCGACGTCGATGCAATCCTTGACCGCGAGCCGCACGGCCGATTCGGGTCCGGCGCCGTCCAGTCGCACAATCCAGGTCGGGCTGCCGCCGTCGTGATCCATACCGGTCATTCTGGCCCCGAGGGGGTCCGGGGGGCCGAGGGGGTCTGGGGGGGAAAGGTTTCCCCCCAGGAGCAGGGGGGTCTGGGGGGATCGTCCCCCCGAGGAAACACAGCGCACCTAAGAAGTCATGGACTCTTCGTTTGATAGTCATGGCGGGGTTCGGCGCTTCGATCATGACGTAGCTCACCTTGTGAGCATGAGGGTTGCGATCATCACCGAGTCGTTCCCGCCCGACGTCAACGGCGTCGCGCACTGCGTGGTGCGGGTGGCGGAACTCCTCGCCGCCGGCGGCCACGAGCCACTTGTCATCGCGCCGACGCCACCGCGGACCAAGCGGTCACGGCACGAGGACACCGAGCCCGGACCGTTCCCCTACCCCGTGGTGCGCGTCCGCGCCGTACCGCTGCCCGGCTATCCGAGCTTCCGCCTCGGACTGCCGAGCCGGCGGATGCGCAACGCGTTGATTAAGCACCGGACCGAGGTCGTTCACCTGGCCAGCCCGGTCGTGCTCGGCGCGCACGGCGCCGCCGTGGCCAAACGGCTGGGCCTGCCCACGGTCGCCGTCTTCCAGACCGACTTGCCGTCCTACGCCTATGCTTACCGGCTCGGCCGGGCCGGCGAGGCGGTCGCGTGGCGCTGGCTGCGCGGCATCCACAACCGCGCGGCACGGACGCTGGCCCCGTCCACGGTCACCGCGACCGGCCTGCTCGGCCGCGGGATCGCCAACGTGTGGCTGTGGGGCCGCGGGGTGGATACGGTCCGCTTCGACCCGGCCCGGCGCAGCGCCCAGATCCGGGCCGGCCTGGCGCCGGGCGGTGAACTGATCGCCGGCTACGTGGGCCGCCTGGCCCCGGAAAAGCACGTCGAGCTGCTGGCCGGGATCACCGCCCTGCCGGGGGTGCGGCTGGTCATTGTCGGCGCCGGGCCAACCGAGGCCTCGCTGCGGCAGCAGATGCCCGATGCGGTGTTCCTGGGTGAGCGCCGCGGCGACGAGCTGGCGGCGATCTACGCCAGCTTCGACGTGTTCGTGCACAGCGGGCCGTACGAGACGTTCGGGCAGACGCTGCAGGAGGCCGCCGCGAGCGGTCTGCCGGTGGTGGCACCGGCCGCGGGGGGACCGCTGGACCTGGTTGAGGACGGCGTGACCGGGTACCTGGTGCCGCCCGGCGACTCGGACGCCTTCGCGGCCGCGGTGGCGCGGCTGGCCGCGGACCCGGCGACCCGCGCGGCGTTCGGCGCGGCCGGACGACGCAAGGTGCTGAGCCGAAGCTGGCCTGCCCTGACCGAGGAGCTGATCGGCCACTACGCCGCGGTCCTGGGCCGCAAGCGCGCGGCGAAGGTCGCGATATGAGGATCGTGCGACTGGCGAACTACGTCGCTCCGCACTCCGGGGGGCTGCGCACGTCGTTGCGCGAGCTCGGCGCCGGCTACCTGGCCGCGGGCCACGATCCGGTGCTGATCATCCCCGGCGAGGCGGACAGCGACGAGCAGACCCCGCAGGGGCGGGTGATCACGCTGAGCGGGCCGCGGCTTCCGTTCACCGGTGGTTACCGGGCCATACTGCGCAAGCGGCGGGTGTCCGAACTGCTCAGCGAGCTGCGGCCGGACACGCTCGAGGTATCGGACCGGACCACCCTGCGCTGGACCGGACGGTGGGCGCGCGAGCACGGCGTCCCGGCCGTGATGATCTCGCACGAGAGCCTTACCGCGCTGCTGAGGCTGGCCGTGCCCGGGCTGGACCTGCCCGCGCTGTCCCGGTTCGGTCCNNTGCGGGCGCCGCTTGGCGTCGACCTGACCACCTTCGCCCCGCCCCGCCCCGGCCAGCAGGGCACGCGGGTCCGGGACGCCTACGCGGCGCCGGGCGAGACGCTGCTGGTGCACTGCGGCCGGCTGTCCCCGGAGAAGAAACCGCAGCGGTCGCTGAGCACGCTGGCCACCCTGCGGGCGAACGGCCTGTCCGCCCGGCTGGTGGTGGCCGGCGACGGCCCGCTGCGCCGCCGCCTGGAACGCCGCGCGGCGCGCGACCGCCTGCCCGTTACGTTCGCTGGCTTCCTGCCCGACCGCAACGACCTGGCCGCTCTTCTGGCCAGCGCCGACGTAGCCATCGCCCCGGGCCCGGCGGAGACGTTCGGGCTGGCCGGGCTGGAGGCGCTGGCCTGCGGGACACCGGTGGTGGTGAGCGCCGAGTCCGCGCTGCCCGAGGTGGTGGGCGAGGCCGGGGCCAGCGTGGCGGGCGAGGACCTGGCCGCCGGGGTGATCACCGTGCTGTCCTGGCCGGAGGCGGCCCGCCGGGCCGCGGCGCGGGCCCGCGCCGAACGCTTCGGCTGGCCCGCGGCCGTACAGGCCTTCCTAGGCATCCATGAGGCCGTTGTGGCGGCCGGGGCGGGGAGGGGAGGCCTGGTCGAGGGCGGGGCGGAGGCAGGGACCGGCGCGAGAGCTACGGTGGCCGCCGAGCGGAGGACGGCATGACGACCTTCGTCGCGCTCGGCGATTCGATCACCGTGGGGATGGGCGACCCGGCCCCCGAGGGCGGCTGGCGCGGCTGGGCCGCGCTGCTGGCCGCCAGCCTGCACCAGCCCGTCATGCACAACCTCGCCACGCTCGGCGCGCTGGCGGCCGACGTGGAGCGAATCCAATTGCCGACCGCCACGGCGCTGAAGCCCGACGTGGCCAGCGTGGTGATCGGCATCAACGACACCCTGCGCGGCAACTTCGACCCGCAGCGCACCGGCGCGGCCGTGGCCCGCACCGTGGCGGGCCTGCGGCTCGCGGGGGCCCAGGTGCTCACCATGCGGCTGCCGGACCCAGGCCAGATGTTCGGTCTGCCCAAGTCGCTGGCCAAGCCGCTGGCCCGGCGAGTGCGCGCGGTGAACCAGGCGGTGGACGAGGTGGCGGCCCGCTACGGCACGCTGCATCTGGACGCGGCCCGTGACCCGGCCATCTACGAGCGGCGCTTCTGGAGCGTGGACCGGTTGCACCCGAACGAGCGCGGGCACCGCTTCATCGCCTGCCAGTTCCACGACCTGCTGGCCAGCGCGGGCTACCCGGTCGGTGCCGGGCCCGACCCAGAGCCGTCCACGCCGCCGCCGTCGCGGATGGCGGAGGTCCGGTGGATGGCCACCAAGGGCACCATGTGGCTGGCGCGGCGGTCCCGGGACCTGGTCCCGGCGCTGCTGGCCCTGGCCGTGCGCGAGTGGCTGACCGCCGAGGACGAGGAGACCGAGCGGGAACTGGTGCCGGTTTCCGAGCACTCCGGAACCTGAACGAAGTCAGACGACCTTCAGGAAACTTTCAGCATTGCGGAGGGCTGTCCTTGGCTGGCCTCAAGGTCCGTGGCCGAATATCAAGGGTAAGGAAGGGAACGAAGCCGCTTAGGCCGCGGCTCGCGAATGAGGGACGGAAACCATGAGCCAGACGTTTGACCCAGAGCAGCCAGAGCGGGCGAGCAGCGCGCAGAGCGAGCCAGGCTCCCCGGCGCACGGACAGGGTTACCCCTATGGCTACCCGGCCCAGCAGAGCTATCCGGCTGTCCCCGGCCACCCGGGCGGCCCTGGTTACCCCGGCGGCCCTCGTTACGGGGGCGGCTCTGGTTACGGCAACGTGCCGCCGATGCCGCCGCGGAGGAACCACAAGCGCGGGCTGATCGTGACCGGCGCGGTGGCACTGGCCGCCGGGGCCGCGTTGGGCGGATTGATCGGGAGCATGAACCATGGCGTGGCGGGCACCGCCACGGCCACGTCCAACACCACGCTGTCCGCCAGCCAGATCGCCTCCCGGGTGGACCCGGCGTTGGTGGACGTGGTGTCCACCGACGGCTACCAGGGAGCCACCTCGGAGGGTACCGGCATCGTGCTGACCTCCACCGGCGAGGTGCTCACCAACAACCACGTGATCGAGGGCGCCACCTCGATCAAGGTCACCGACATCGGCAACGGCAACACCTACACGGCCACCGTGGTGGGCTACGACGCCACCCAGGACGTGGCGGTGATCCAGCTGCAGAACGCCTCCGGGCTGACCATCGCGAGCCTGGGCAACTCCTCCTCGGTGCAGACCGGGGCCAGCGTAACCGCCCTGGGTAACGCCGAGGGCAAGGGCGGGACCCCGTCGGTAGCGACCGGCTCGGTGACCGCGCTGAACCAGTCGATCACCGCCTCGGACGAGCTGTCCAACGTCAACGAGCAGCTGACCGGGCTGATCGAGACCAACGCGCCCATCCAGCCCGGCGACTCGGGCGGTCCGCTGGTCAACTCCTACGGCCAGGTGATCGGGATGGACACCGCCGCGTCCTCCAGCTACGAGCTCCAGGGCCAGTCCTCGACCGCCACCCAGGCCTACTCCATCCCGATCAACGAGGCGCAGTCCATCGCCAAGCAGATCGAGTCGGGCACTACCTCGGCTGACGTGCACATCGGCGCCACCGCCTTCCTCGGGGTGGAGATCGGCTCCTCGAGCAGCACGGGCAACGGGTCCGGGGGATTCGGCGGATTCGGCGGATTCGGCGGCCAGAACAGCCAGGGCACCACGAGCGGCGTGAGCGTCGCCGGGACCGTCTCCGGCTCCCCCGCCGCCAACGCCGGCCTGACCGAAGGGGACACGATCACCGCGATCGCCGGCCAGTCGGTCACCTCAGCCGAAGATGTCGCGCATGACCTGGTCAAGTACCACCCCGGCAACTCGATCTCGGTCACCTGGGTGAACCAGTCCGGCCAGTCGCAGACCGCGACCATGACCCTGGCGACCGGCCCGGCCGCCTGACGCCCGCACGACCTCGGACCAGCGATCCCCGTCTCCCTGCGACGGGGATCGCTGGTTTTCCGGGTGGCCGGGCACGCACCACGCTTCGTTCCGTATAAAAGGGCAAGGACCGTGAGGAGGAGATCTGGTGCGAGCGGCGAGACTCCGGGGGCCGGGCGACCTGCGGGTGGGCGAGGAGCCGGAGCCCGCGGCGGGCGCGGGGATGAGTCTGGTGCGGGTCACCGCGGTCGGGATCTGCGGCTCTGACCTGCACTGGTGGGACGAAGGCGCGATCGGCGACGCCACCCTCGCGCACCCGCTGGTGCTCGGCCACGAGGGGGCGGGGGTGATCGCCGAGGGACCGCGGCGCGGTGAGCGGGTCGCCATCGACCCGGCCATCACCTGCGGGACCTGCCGGGCGTGCCGGGACGGCTACGCGAACCTGTGCTACCGGATCCAGTTCGCCGGGCACGGCGAGACCGACGGCATGATGCGCGAGCTCATGGCCTGGCCGACGGACCTGCTGCACCCGCTGCCGGATACGGTGACCGACGCGGACGGCGCGCTGCTCGAGCCGCTCGGAGTGGC
>PLIQ01000355.1 GCA_003140115.1 Actinomycetota bacterium
AGGCCCGCGTGCGCCTGGTCGAGCACGGTGACCATGAGGGTGAACGCGGCGAGCCGGTCCTGCTGGCCGGAGGCCGCCAGGTGCGCGGCCACCATCGCCGCGATGATGCCGCCGGAGCAGGCCCCCGCGAGCACGGTCTGCTCGCTCCCGGTGATCCGTTCGGCCGCGTCCATGGCGTCCAGGATGGCCTGACCGTAGGTGTCGGCATCCCACTTGGCGTACCGGGCGTCCGGGTTGCGCCAGGAGATCATGAATACCTGCAGGCCCTGGCCGACCAGGTACTCCACCATGCTCCGGCCCGGGGCCAGGTCCATCACGTAGAACTTGTTGATCACCGGCGGGACGATCACCAACGGGACCTGCCGGACCGTGGGCGTGACCGGGCGGTACTGGATCAGCTCGAACACCGGGTTCCGCAGCACCACCGAGCCGGGCGTGACGGCTAGGTCCACCCCGACTTCGAACGCGTCCGGCTCGACCATGGTCGGCACCCGCGGCGCAACCGCCATGTCGGAGAGGAAATTCCGCAGGCCCGCCACGGCACTGCTGCCGCCGGTGTCGATCGCGGCCTTGACCGCCGCCGGGTTCAGCAGCGGGTTGTTGCTCGGGGCCAGCGCGTCGATCAGGTTGGTCAGCATGAAGCCGACCCGTTCGGAGTCGCGCTCGTCCAGCCCGGCCTCGGCCACCACGCCTTCCACGCTCTCCGAGGTGGCCAGGTAGGCCTGCATCGTGCGGCGCAGCAGCGGGTTGCCCGTCCAGCCCGGGTCGGCGAACCGGCGGTCCCGCCGGGACGGCTCCACCTGGGACCGGCCCACGGCGATGCGGGCGAGCTCGCCCGCCAGCTGGCTTCCTCGCCCGGCGAGCAGCCGCGGCTTGGCCGCCAGGGACGCGGCGAGGCGCAGGCCAGAGCCGCCCGGGTTCATCCGGCGCAGCATGCCGGTGGCGGCATCGCCGAGTAGCAGGTCCAGCGGCGCCGCCGCGGCATCGCCCGCGGCGGACCTGGTCGAATCAGTGTCAGCACTCATTATTAGGCGAGCCTAGGCCGCGGGGCGCGGTCTTCCATTGGTCGCTCGTCACGAACCCATAGCCCGTCGTGGTTCCGCGAGCACAGGCGCGCAGGCTTCAGGCGGCCTTCGGCGGGGCCGTGGCGAGTGCGGCAAAGACATCTCTGACCTCCGATGGTCCAGAGTATAACTTGATTGTTCAACTTAGACGATCGATTACGATGGCTCAAATTGCCAAGTTACGTAGAGTCGTCCCTAAGCGGCCTTGCGGCAGAGTTTGGCTAAGATTTGGGCCGAAGCCTCACGTCGGCCTTGACAAATCGACCTCGCGTGATTTCATAGTATGACTTGATAGATCAAGTGAATGAAGCAGGAGGCCCGCATGCGTACGTCCTCGATCGCCCCGCCGGGCGTGAACATCCGCCGCGCTGCGGATCGCCATCAGACCCAGATCGGGTGGCTGCACGGACGCCACTCGTTCGACACCGGCATCGACCCGCTCGGTGCCGATACCAACCACGGCGTCCTCGTGGTCAGCAACCACGACACCATCGCGCCCCGATCCGGGTTCGACACCCATCCGCACCGCAACATGGAGATCGTGACCTGGGTGCTGGACGGCTCGCTGGTCCACCAGGACTCGGAGGGTCACGCCGGCCTGATCTACCCCAACCTGGCGCAGCGCATGACCGCCGGCACCGGCATCCGGCACTCGGAGAAGAACGACCGGCCGGCCGTCAATCCGGACGGCGAGCGGCCGCTGGACCTGATCCAGATGTGGGTCGTCCCGGACGAGCCCGAGGTGGCACCCGGATACGAGCAGCTCGAGCTCGACCCATCCGACCTTCAGGGCCGGCTGGCGGTGGTGGCGTCCGGGATGACGCGGCACCGCGACCAGGCGGCGATCCGCATCCGCAACCGCTACGCCGCCCTGCACGTCGCACGCCTGCAGCCCGGCGAAAGCGTCACCGTCCCGGACGCTCCGTTCGCTCACGTCTACCTGGCGCGGGGCCGGATGGACCTCGAAGCGGAAGGGGCACTGGATGCCGGGGACGCTGCTCGCCTGACCGCGGCCGGAGAGCGCCGCCTCACCGCCGCCGAGCCCAGCGAGGTCCTGATCTGGGAGATGCACGCCTCCCTGAGCCCGGTCGCCGGCTGAGTGTCGCGGAGGATGCCATGACTGACTACCTTGACGGCCCGGTCGCGATCATCGGGGGCGGGATCGGCGGCCTGACCGCCGCCGTGTCTCTGCAGCATTTCGGCGTGCCGGTCCGCGTCTTCGAGCAAGCCCGGGCGCTGCGGGAGATCGGCGCGGGCGTCACCATCACGCCGAACGCCATGAGCGCCCTGGATTTCCTCGGGATCGGCCCAGTCCTGGCTGAACAGGCCGGAGAAACGCCGCGCTACTTCGTCCGCAGCGCGGCCGACGGCCGCGAGCTGGAGCGAGGGCCCGACCCCGATTCATTCGTGCCTGAGTTCGGCGCCTCGTACCGCAATCTTCACCGGGCCGACCTGCACGTGGCATTGACCGATGCCGTGATCAAGAACGACCCGGACGCCATTGCGCTCGATCACCGCTTCGAGCACCTCGAGCAAGACGGCGACCAGGTGATCGCCCACTTCTCGAATCGCGCCAGCTTCGCCGCTACGGCCCTGATCGGCGCCGACGGCGGAGCATCCGCGGTCCGCAACGCCGTCTTCGGCGGGCAGGACGCGTCCTATACCGGGCACGTCGCGCTGCGGGCCCTGGTTCCCATCACGCGGGTACCCCCGGCCATCATCGCGGATCCCTACGCGCTCTACGTCGGGGCCGGCCGGTCCTTGATCCACTACCCGCTCAGGCATCAGACCACGATGAACTTGCTGGGTAACGCGCAGGCCTCGCAGTGGCAGGCCGAGGGGTGGTCCATCCCGGCCACGGTGGCGGAGTTCCTCGGGTTGTTCGATGATTTCCCGGAGCCCGTGCGAGAACTCATCGCCGCTGTCCCCGGACCGGATCTGTTCAAGTGGGGCCTGCGGGACCGGGAGCCGTTGCCGGTCTGGACCCGCGGCCGGGTCACCATGCTGGGCGATGCGGCTCATCCGATGACCCCGTACCTGGGTCAGGGCGCCTGCATGGCCATCGAGGACGGAATGGTCCTGGGCCGCGCCTTCGCCGCGTCAGCGGACCTCGCGGAGGCGTTTTCCCGGTACGAGGCGGCGCGACGAGATCGCGCCAACGGCGTCCAGCTGGCCGCCCGCTTCCAGGGAACGCAACACCACGGCTCGACCGCTTCCGGTCCCAACAGCGGGAAGACCGCCGTGACGCTCGGCTTGTTCTCGTACAACCCGGTGAGCGCGCCCATCTAAAACCGGACCTTCAAGTTCAACCTGCGGAAAACCACATCACGGAAGGTAGATCACGATGACCAGTTCAGACAGCACGGTGGCGATCATCGGCACCGGCAACCTCGGCGGCAGGATCGCGACGGCCTTCGCGGCCGGCGGCCAGGACTTCCTGCTGGCCGGGCGGGACGCCGACGCCGCCGGCAAGCTCGCGTCCGACCTCGACGGCCACGCCGAAGTGGTGAGCGTCGATGAGGCGGTCGAGCGGGCCGACGTGCTCCTGCTCGCCGTCTGGTTCGACGCGTTCAAGGAGCTCATCGCCCAGTACGGCGACCGGCTGGCCGGCAAGGTGATCGTCGACCCCACCAACCCGGTGGGACCCGACGGCAAGGGCGGCTTCCAGAAGCTCATCGGTGAGCAGGAGTCCTCGGGCCAGATCCTGGCCCGCCTGCTGCCGCCCGGAGCCCGG
>PLIQ01000271.1:0-733 GCA_003140115.1 Actinomycetota bacterium
GTTCGGGCGCATAGACGAGGCACTCGCCCTGCTGGAAGCCGGCCTGCCGCTGTAGCGCGCCGTCCGCTGTGGCGTGCCTGTCCGCTGTGGCGCGCCGTCCGCTGTGGCCCGCGGGCCGCTGTGGCGCGCCGTCCGCTGTGGCCCGCGGGCCAGACGGGGCGGCTCACCGCCGGCGCAGGCACCTCACCCGTCCCGCAATTCATCAGCATATTCGAAGCACTGGAAATTTATGCGGAGGATATAGCTTATGCGGAGCATTTTGGCAGCTGGAGCTGCCCGGATCCTCCACGTAAGCCGGATCCACCACGGTAATGGGACGCTGGCACACTACCGGGGCCTGCGGGACGACGGCATGCCCGGGCATCGCGGCCGCGGCAGCACATACGACCCTTCGGCACCCCGATCCCCCTAGTGCGGGGCCTCCTGTGTGCCACGAGCTGTCCCACCATCCGGCCCCGCCCGTCGGCTGACGATAGCGGCGGCGATGATCGCGTGACAGCTTCGGCCTGCCCGCGCTCGTCACAGGCATCACAGAGCATCACACTAGGCGGAGGAACTCTCCGGTTATTGCGGTTGATTCACGCTTGGCGGCGAGCCGGTATCCGAGCACCGATCGACCGCGGAGCGTGGATCGACCGCGGAAATGTGACGAGAGCGGCGGATGTGCGTATTGCGGCGCCGAGTCCGAGGCCGGTGGCATATCCGCCCCACAAGAGCAGGACATGCCGACCCT
>PLIQ01000271.1:795-7191 GCA_003140115.1 Actinomycetota bacterium
CCCCGATCCCATAGTGCGGGGCCTGTGTGGCACGAGGTCCGAAACGGGATCCCTCGAGACGGCTGCGGTCAGGGGGACTTGGTGGCGGCGAACTTGAGGCGGTCGCCGGCTAGGTCGACTCGGGCGCTGGTGAACCCGGCCGCCCGCAGTCTGGCCTCCAGCGTGTCCGGGTCGACCGGGACGAAGATGTCGCCCTCGTGGATCTCCCGCCGTGCGGGCGTGTCGAGTCCATCCGAGCCGGCCAGGACGCTGCCGGGCCGCAGAACCCGGGCGAGCTCGGCCAGCGCGACATCTTGCAGCTCGGGCGTGGGGATGTGATGCAGCATCGTGAGGCAGGCCGCGGCGGAAAACCGGCCGACTGGGAACGGCAGCCGGGTCACGTCCCCGGCGATGACGGTGACGTTGCTTCTGGCCAGCCGCGCGGCCAGGTTTTCGGCCAGCGCCAGGTCCAGCTCGACCGCCGTGACGCGGGCTGCCTTCCGTCGCAGGACATCGGTGGTCAGCCCGGGGCCGGGGCCGACCTCAAGCAGATCATCGCCGAGCTCGCAGCCGTCCAGGACCCAGGGCAGCAGCTCATCCTCGACCAGGCGGGCCCATTCCGGGCTGGAGCAGAACTCCAGATGTGCCTTGTTCACAGGCCCTGACAGTAGCGGCCCGGGTTACCCGGCGGATCCGCCGGTCGCGAGGCGCATGAGGTCGGTGTCGAGGTCGATGGAGGTCTCGGTGCCGCCCGCGCTGCCGTACTCGTGCTGGTAGCTCTGCCAGGATTGGTCCTTGATCGCGTCGGCGAAGCCGCTCTGCATCAGCAGCACGAGCTCGAGCGCGGCGCGGTCGATGCGGGTCGCCAGGGCCGGGTCACCCCAGTCTTCAGGCGCGGCGAACAGGGAGGTCGGCGCGGTCATGGTGCGTAGGTAGGTGAACATGGGGCGCATCGCCTCGTCCGCGACCAGGGCGTGCCGGGCGGTTCCGGCCGTGGCGGCGAGCACGACCGGCTTGGCGATCAGCAGGTCGTTGTCCAGCACCTGGAAGAACGAGGTGAACAGGGCGCTGGGGCCAGCCTTGTAGACCGGGGCAGCGGCGATGATGCCGTCGGCCTCGCCCAGGACCGTGATGGCCTGCCGCAGCTTCGGCGTGACCAGCGGGGAGGTCAGCGCGGTGGAGATGTCGGCGGCGATCTCGCGCAGTTCGACGACCCTCACCGTCACCGTGTTGTGGTGCCGGGCGGCGAGGGCCACGGCGCGTTCGGCGGTGCGGTCGGCCAGCAGCCTGGTCGAGGAGGGGTCACTGGTTCCGGCGCTGACCACGACAAGCTTGAAGGGCTCGGAGCGCTGCGGGCGGTTCATGCGGGTATGTCCTCGGTCTCGTGGTTCTCGTGGCTCTTGCTGTGGGCGCCGGCGGGCTGGCCGGCTAGTTTCAGGCAGATCGTTTCCAGCTGCCGCAGCTCGCCGGGATGCAGCTCGGCGGTCATGGCCCGGGCGACGCCGCGGGCGTGCTGACGCCCGATCTGACGCTGCACGGCCCGGCCGTCCTCGGTGAGCGCCAGCCGGACGCCGCGGCCGTCGGCGGGATCGGGTCGGCGCTCGACCAGGCCACGCTCGGCCAGCCGGTCCACCAGGCGGGACAGGGCCGGCTGGCTGAGCAGAACGTGGCGATTCAGCTCGCTGAGGCGAATCGGTTCTGGGCACTTGGACAGCGTGTACAGCACGTCGTACTCCCGCATCGAGACATCGGCCCAGATGTCCTCGCCGGCGAACTGCTTCATCAACACCGCGTGCGCGGACAGCAGCGCCTCCCACGCGTCGTTGGCGAGATTGGTCTGGCCGGGCATCACAGCTCCGGGTACTCGGCCTGGAACTGCAGCTCGGTGTCCTGGTAGGGCGAGGCACCGGTGACGTTGTCGCCGCGGTTGGCGTTCGGGCGCGGCTGGCGCACCGGCTGGTCGCCGTACTTGGCCCGGACCAGGGTGGCGTGGGTGGGCGCCTCGGGCGTCTGCGGATCCTGCCGCGCGGCGATCTCCTTGCGCAGCACCGGCACGACCTCCTCGCCGAGCAGGTCGAGCTGGTCGAGGACCATCTTCAGCGGCAGGCCCGCGTGGTCCATCAGGAACAGCTGGCGCTGGTAGTCGCCGAAGTGCTCGCGGAAGGTCAGGGTCTTGTCGATGACCTCCTGCGGGCTGCCCACTGACAGCGGCGTGAGCTCGGCGAAATCCTCCATGCTAGGCCCGTGGCCGTACACCGGCGCCTCGTTGAAGTAGGGGCGGAACTCCTGCTTGGCGTCCTGCGACCGCCGCGCGATGTACGCCTGGCCACCGAGGCCGACGATGGCCTGCTTCTCGGTGCCGTGGCCGTAGTGGGCGTAGCGCTGCCGGTAGAACTCGATCAGGCGCATGTAGTGCTCCTTGGGCCAGAAGATGTTGTTGGCGAAGAAGCCGTCTCCGTAATACGCGGCCTGCTCGGCGATCTCAGGGGTGCGGATCGAGCCGTGCCACACGAACGGCGGCACGTCGTCCAGGGGCCGCGGGATCGACGTGAAACCCTGCAGCGGGGTGCGGAACTTCCCGTCCCAGTCCACTACGTCCTCGCGCCACAGACGGTGCAGCAGGTTGTAGTTCTCCAGGGCCAGCGGCAGGCTCTGCCGGATGTCCTGGCCGAACCACGGATAGACCGGGGCCGTGTTGCCGCGGCCGAGCATCAGATCCATCCGGCCCTTCGACAGGTGCTGCAGCATCGCGTACTCCTCTGCGATACGCACCGGGTCGTTCGTCGTAATAAGTGTGGTCGAGGTGGTCACGATCAGCTTTTGCGTGGTGGCCGCGATGTAGGCCAGCAGTGTGGCCGGGGCGGAGGAGAAGAACGGCGGGTTGTGATGCTCGCCGATCGCGAACACATCAAGGCCGACCTCTTCGGTCTTCTGCGCGATCCGGACGATCGCGTCGATCCGCTCCGCCTCGCTCGGCGTCTCCCCCGACACCGGGTCCCGGGTGATGTCGCTGACCGAGAAGATCCCGAACTGCATGGCGTGCCTCCTGCGCTGCCCGCCGCGGCGGGTTAGATATATGCGTTTGCATGTATCTCCAGCAACGGGGATCGCCCGGATATTCCGACGCGGGACAGGATCTGGCGGCGGGCCGGGCGCTACGGTCGGGCGGGCGCCGGGCTTACGACCTGGGTGGTGTGCGCGCTGGCCCGGGCGGCGTCGAGCACGGCCGCGGTCGCGACGGCGTCCCACGGGTTTACCGGCACCGGTTGCGTGCCGCGGACCGCGGCGGCGAACGCGGGGTAGAACAGGTTCCACGCGCCGTGCGCGGACGGCACGGGCTCGGCGACCTCGCCGCGCCGGAGGTGTCCCCAGCGTTCCGGTGGCTCGGCACCCCACTGGTCGCCCTGCGACGCTGGTGATGCGCCGCTACGCAGCTGGGCTTCCTGGCCGTCGACATCCTGGACCACGTAGGCGCCTTCGGTGCCGGCGGCACGGAACCGGGGGCCGGGGGCGCCTTGCCGCGAGCTGCCCCACAGGTGGGATCGCACGCCGCTCTGGTGGGCCAGGGCGATGAACACGTCGTCGTCCAGCCCGCCTGGGCCGGCGTGGTAGTGCATCTCGGCGTACACACCCGTGACCGGGCCGGCCAGGACCAGGGCCTGGTCGGCCAGATGACTGCCGAAGTCCAGCAGGGTGCCGCCGCCAGCCGCGGACGGACTGGACTGCGGCCTGAACCGCTCGAATCGCGACTCGAAGACGGTCAGCGTGCCCAGCGCTCCGGTGTTCAGCAGCTCGCGCAGGGTCAGGAAGTCCGAATCCCAGCGCCGGTTCTGGTAGACGGTGAGGGGAACGTTGAGCTGTTCGGCCAGCTTGACGGTGGTTCGGGCCGCGTCCGCGTCCAGCGCGAACGGCTTGTCGCAGACGACGGCCAGGCCCAGGCGCAGCGCCTGCTGGGTGAGGGAGATATGAGTGGCGGCGGGCGTGGAGATCGCCACTGCTTCGGCTCCCGCGCTGGCCAGTTCCGCCAGGGAGGCGAAGGCCGGGCGGCCGAGATCCTCGGCGACCTGGCGGCGGCGCTCGGGCGAGGTGGTGACCACCCCGAGGAACTCGCAGTTCGCAGCGGAGGCGATGAGCGGCGCGTGAAAGTACCGGCCACCCAGGCCGTAGCCGGCCAGGCCGATGCGCACAGGTGCGGGCACGACGACTCCTCCCAGGGGGTGACTGGTTAAGACGGTAGAGCTCAGCGCGCGGGCGACTCGGGCGATTTCTCGAATACCGCGACCTGGCTCTGGCTGTCGGAGGTGAACGGCAATCTGGCCCACCAGGTCATCGAAGGTCTCAATGCTGACATGATCATGGTCAAGGGTGAACACCCTACATGTGAGTGGCCATCAAAATCCGCTGGATGCAGCCGGGTGACAGCCAAGACGGGCATCCCGGTCTAGCTTTGGGCCGATCCCGCCGAACTGCGGCGAGGGCTGTGATTCGTGCGGCCGCCATTAAGCGAAGGGTCGGTGACCGAAGGATCGGCGAGCGAAGGACCGGCGTCGAAGGGTTCCGCGAAGGTCTGGGCCCCGTCATCGTGTTCCGCGAAGGTCTGGGCTCCGTCATCGTGTTCCACGAGGGTCTGCGATCCGTCAGCATGGTTCACGACGGTTCGCGTCCCGTCGTCGACGATGTCGCGGCGGCTGCGGATCGTCGTCCGGGAAAGGCGTGACCTGTTGCGTATCAGGATGGGCAGCGACATCCCGACGATGCCGGCGAGTATCAGGATGACGCCAACGGCATGCAGATCGAGGTTGCCTATGTGTCCGCCCTTCAGTGCGAACGTCAAGATGGCCCCGAGGACGATGAGGGTAATACCGGCTGGAATGCGCATGACGCGTCGCCCCTTTCGAGGGCTGGATCGTGAGCTCGGAGATGGGCGGGGTGGTGTCACCCGTGCGGCCGGGCCGCACCGTTGCGGCCCGGCCATAGGAGGTGCGCTGCGCGGTCGCCGCCGACGGTCAGTGCCTGCGCAGGAACAGGACGACAAGCACGATGATCACGATGACGACTATGACTCCGAAGCTGATAAACATGGGTTACTCCTCTCGTTATCTGCGGGTCTCGCAACGGTGAGCCAGAATGGCGGACGGGAGACCCGAGCGAGGCACATGGCGGGTCCGGTCGTCAGTGCTTGAAGGCGTCCTTGACCTTGGCCCCGGCCATCTTGGTGTCGCCCTTAATCTGGTCGCCGCGGCCTTCGGCTTCTAGGCGGGGGCTGTCGGTGGCCCGGCCGGTCATCTTCTTGACGCTGCCTTTGACTGCTTCGGCCTTGTGCGCGATCTTCTTGGCGATACTCATCGGGGCTGCCTTTCACGGGCTCATCCCGGAGGCGCGAGTGCGCTAGCGGGGACTTCGGCGGCGGTCCGCGAAACCCCGGCCACGCCTGGGATCGGTCCTGCCGCCTTGCTGTAGACCTACAGTAAATTTCGCTGTAGACCTACAGTAAAACACCATATGCATGGTAATGTCAACATCGTAGACCTACGGTCGTTGTTAACATGTTGACCTGACGGGCCCGCAGGAGGGAAGGTACTGCCACCATGGCGACCCCGGACGTCCGTCGCGCCGGCAACGGCAGCGGCAAGATCACCCGCGAGGCGGTGCTGGCCGCCGCGCTGGAGATCATCGACCGCGACGGCGCCGACGCGCTGTCCATGCGCCGCCTGGCCCGCGCCCTGAACCGGGACCCGATGATCATGTACCGGCACGCGCCGGGCAAGGCCGCCCTGCTCGACGGCGTCGCCGAGACCGTCCTGGCCCAGCTCCAGGTCGACTGCGCGGACCCGGACTGGGCCGGCCAGCTGCGGGAGGTCGCCCGCCGCTTCCGCGCGCTGGCGCTGGCCCACCCGCACGTGGTGCCGCTGATCGTCACCCGGCCGCTGGCCACCCCCCTCGGGCTGCGCCCGGTCGGCACCCTGCGCCCCCTGGAAGACATCCTGGCCCTGCTCACCCGGGCCGGGTTCAGCGAATCCGACGCCCTGCACATCTACCGGGCCCTGTTCGGGTTCGTGCACGGCCACATCCTGGACGAGCTGCAGGAACTCGTCGAGAATCCCGACGAGACCGATGACCTGCTCCGGCTGGGCCTGCACCGGCTGCCAATCGGCGAGTTCTCCCTGCTCCGCGGACTGGCCCCGATCCTGGGGGGCTACGATGGCGCTGCCGAACTCGAACGCGGCCTAGACATCCTGCTCACCGGGCTGACCACCACCCTGCCTCCCCCAGGGGCAACCCGCCCGCCCGCCCCAGCACAGCACCCCGCCAGCTGATCTGTCACTGCGGCGCCCCGGCGGCACCGCGGCCGGCTCTGCCGGCGGAGCCGTGGGTCGCCTACGTGTGAGCGGCCACCGGATCGGCACGGTTCACCTG
>PLIQ01000549.1 GCA_003140115.1 Actinomycetota bacterium
TACGCCGCGATGTCAACGTCCGAATCCGGACGGTACTGCCCAAAGGCGCGACTGCCATGCAAGTAGGCGAACCGTGCCCCGGCCCTCCTGAGCACGGCAGCAGACTCCGCCATCACCTCTGCTGCCTTGGCTGCGTCCACACTCCCAGTGTGGCAGATCATCGGGATGCCTGTTTGCCGGCCGACGCCCGTACCGGTTCCTTGAACGAAGCGACCACGCCTTGCGACATCGTTTAGCGACAAAAGTCTTGTGCGGACACCGGGAGCAATAACGGACATCGTCGCTGTCTCCCTAGGCCAACAAGCATATATCCCAATGCAGCCACGATCGACAATGCAAGTCATAACCACACACTTAGTGTCATCGTCCGGTCAGCTGATGAGGACTGCCTGAAGTTCTGTTATGTTGCTCGCCGGGTCTTGTTCGCTCTACTGGCGATAGAGTTCCCGGCTCGGTCCAGAGGTGGTGTGGCCGCTGTCTTGTACCCGGCGGGCACGCTGCTCGTTGCTTTCGAGGAGCGTGCCTGGCGAGCCGTGATGCATGAGACTGGCGACCTCGACTACGGGCAGGTCAGCGACGGTTACGCGGTCGTCGTCGGTGATGGTCTCGTGCCGTCAGTTGAACTGTTCGCGGTCGCCGGACGTGTCTCTCCGATGAGGCAGAGGTAGGCTCTCACCCGTGTTTCCCCGGTCCGGTCGCCGGCTTTCCGGTACCGGGCCAAGGCCTGCTGGAGGTGGCGGGCAGACCGCTGGTACCGATCTTGCCGGTAGTCGACGATGGCGAGGCCGAGCAGCGCGGTAGCCTCCGCGCTGCGGTCACCTGTTTGCGACGCGGCATACCGGGCGTGGCAGCAGACGCGGATCGCCTCAGCAAAGTGCCCGCCGACGTCGAGGTAGCGGAACACGGTTGACGACAGCCGGGTGGCATGGCCCCGCCAGTGACCATCCGCGGCGAGCGCCGTGACCGCGACGAGGCTGCTGCGTTCAGCATCGAGCCAGGCCAGTGCCGCGGTCTCATCGGCGAATGCGGGCAACGGGGTTGGCGGCTCTGGGATGGCTGGCCGGTGCCGGCGTTCGGCGGGATGCAGGGTGTCCATCGCGGCGGCGGCGGTAGCCAGGTAGAAATCAAGCAGGCGCGTCAGCGCCGCGTGCTCCTCACCCCGGGTGTCGTGCGTGGCGGCGAGCCCACGGCTGTAATCGCGTAGCAGGTCGTGCAGGCCGTACCGGCCGGGTCCGGCAGGCTGCAGCAGATAGGCGCGAGCGAGCACGTCAAGGACGTGACCGGCCTGCTCAACCGTGGAGCCGGTGAGCGCGGCGGCCGCGTAACAGTCAAGATCCCGGCCGGGGTGCAGGCCGGTGAGCCGGAACGCGCGGGCGCTGGCCGCGTCCAGACGGCGATACGACCAGCAGAAAACGGCTCGTACCTTGGTTTGCGGATCCGTACCCGCATCCAACAGTTCGAGCCGCCTTTGCTGATCGGCCAGCTCGCCCGTCAGCATCGCGATGGAGTCGGCGGGCTGGGCAACGGCCATCTCAGCGGCCAGTCGCAACGCGAGCGGCAGCCGAGAACATACCTCGGCCAGCGCTGCCGTCGCCTCCGGGTCGGCCGCCACACGGTCACCGATCAGGCGCCGCAGCAGGCATACCGCGTCGCCCGGTGGCAGCGGGCCTAGGTCCAGGCGGGCCGCGCCGTCTCTGGCCACAAGCCCGGAGAGCGTGTCCCGGCTGGTCGCGACCGTCACGCTGCCCGCAGTGCCGGGCAGCAATGGGCGCACCTGGCCCGTGTCACGGGCGTTGTCCAAGACAACCAGGATCTTCCGGCCGGCCAGCAATTGGCGGTAGCGGGCCGCGCGTTCGCCCTCCCCGGGCGGGATGTCTTGAGCGGGCACGCCGAGGGAGCGCAGCAATCCGGCCAGGGCGTCGCTGGGCGTGGCTGGCTGCGACACGTCATGGCCGCGCAGGTCCACGTACAGCTGTCCGTCAGGGAACCTTCCCGCCACCTGGTGCGCCCACCGCACTGCCAGCGAGCTCGCGCCCACCCCGGCGGTGCCGCCGCTGGCGGAGATCACGATGCATCTGGCCCCGTCATCTAGCAGGGCGGTCAGCGCAGCGAGCTCCGGCGTACGGCCGGTGAAGTCGNNGCGCGCCCCGGATCTGGCGCGCGCCCCGGTAGGCGGCCAGGGCCTCGGCGTGGTGCCCGAGGTTCAGCTCGGCTTCCAGCCTGACATCGACGGCCTGCAGATAGATGTCGGTCAGCTGCGGAATCCTTCGCGCCAGCACCTCCGAGCAGACATCGGCCAGGGGTTCCCCGCGCCAGAGCAACATCGCGCGAGCCGCGACGTCGGAGGCACTCTTCCACAGACAGTTGCGGGCGGCCGCCTGAGCCGATACAACTAGGGCCTGCATCGTCGCCACGTCCAGTTCTCCCGGCTCCAGATGCATCTTGTAGCCTAGGGGCTGAGTGAGGATCCGGGTCCTCCCCACCTCGCCGAGGCCGTCGCGGAGGCGGTTGACCTGGTTATGCAGCGAGGCCAGGGCCGATGCCGGCGGTCTCGCGCCCCATATCACCTCGATCAGCTGGCTGACGCTGACCAGATGGCCCGCTTCCAGCAGCAGAGCGGCGACCAGCGCGCGTTGCTTGCCACGTGCGATCGGCACAACGGCACCCCGGCAGCGCACCGTCAGCGGGCCGAGCAGACCGAAATCAACGTGCACCGGCATGGCAGGTTCACCTTCCAGCAGCAGGCGACACTTACCCGGACAAATCGACGGACGCGCTCGCTTCTCGGCGGCGAACCGTGATCGATCTAGTTATGCCTAATGTCAGACAAACTAGCATCACAGCTGGGCAGAAAGCTTTTGACTTAAGCGTAACTTCGGCGCAATATACAACCGTCGTCTCGCCGGACAGATGTTCTGCGATCGAGTTGAGGAGCTCGCCGTCACCGCACCGATGAACCTCCGGGAAGAGGGCCGCCTGCGGGTTCTCCAGGCGCTTTACGACAGCGCCGGGACGAGTCGGCCCGAGCTGGCCAGAGTGACCGGGCTGTCTCGTGCCACCGTCTCGTCCCTCGTCGTCGACATGATCGCGGCCGGGCTCGTGTCCGAGGAGAACGGCCCAGCCGAGCCAGAGAACCGCTCGATGGGGCGACCGGC
>PLIQ01000343.1 GCA_003140115.1 Actinomycetota bacterium
GCGACCGGGAACGGCTCGGAGCCACGCAGGTGGCCGACGCCTGGAGGCGCGGTCGGCAAGCCCAGGTAGGTCGTCATGTCGCCGCCTTGGTAGAAGCGAGGATCTCGGCCAGGTGCACCGTCTTGATGCCGGCGCGCAGCCGCGACAGGCCGCCGCCGATATGCATCAGGCAGGAACTGTCGCTGGCCGAGCAGACCTCAGCACGGGTGCCGAGCACGTTCCGCATCTTGTCCGCCAGCATGGCGGTCGAGGTGTCGGAGTTCTTCAGGGCGAAGGTGCCGCCGAACCCACAGCAGACGTCCGCATCCGGCAGCTCCATCAGGTCCATACCCTCGACGTGACGAAGCAGCCGCAGCGGGCGGTCCCCGACCCGCAGCATCCGCAGTGAATGGCAGGTCGGGTGGTAGGTGACCCGGTGCGGATAATAGGCGCCGACATCATCTACCCCGAGCACGTCGATGAGCAGCTGTGACAGCTCGAATGTCCGTCGCGCGGTGGCCTCGGCGCGCCGTGCGAGATTCTCGTCGCCATAGGCCCTCGCGACCATCGCATGCTGGTGCCGGATCGAGCCGACGCAGGAACCCGACGGCGCCACGATCAGGTCACAATGTTCGAACGTCTCGACGTAACGGCGGACGAGCGGCAGCGCGTCCTTCTGATAGCCGGTGTTGACATGCATCTGGCCACAGCATGTCTGGCCTTCCGGGAATTCGACCTGATGGCCGAGCCGCTCCAGCAGCGTGACAGTCGCCCGCCCGACGTTCGGATACAGCGTGTCCGCCAGGCACGTAACGAAGAGCGCGATCCGCATGAGAAAGATACTGCCCTCTCCGCGCCCAACGCGGAAGTAGCGACCCCCGGGCTTCGCACCCACGCGGACAGGACCCGCGCACGCACGCCAGGGCGGGGACAGGCTTTGAGCACTAGCCTGGAACAACGCCTCCGGCAGCTACATCACGCCGGACCTCCACTCCTGCGAGTTCACTCGCAATTGTGCGACTTCGTGTCAGCACCACCACCACGTGGCGATCCATCAGTGGGGCTGGATCGTCACCCTCAACCCTGACGGCACCACCACCGCCCGCAGCCCCGACGGCACCAAAATCCTGCACAGCCACAGCCACAGCCACCGCCCGCCCGCCCGCGCCGGGTGAGTCCCGGACCGCCGGCGGCGATCACCTAGCCGGACCACCCGGCGGGGATGACCGGTGGAGGAGCTCGACGAGGTTGCCCTCCGGGTCGGCGACGAACGCCATCCGGACCCCGGCTTCGGGCGACGGGCCCGGTGGCATGACCGGCCGCGCCCCGCGGGCCACCGCCCGCTCGTAAGCAGCGTCCAGGTCGGTGACGTCGAACGCCACGTGCCCGTACCCCTCGCGCAGCGCGGCCTCAGCAGGAGTGACCGGCTTGCCGCGCGCCGTAGAACCTGGCCGGTGCAGCAGCTCGAGCCGATAGCCGTGCCCGGGATGGATGAGCATCTCGATGCTCAGATCTAGCGCTTCGACACGGACCGCGAGCTCGCGCACCAGCCCGAACACGTCGCAGAACCACGAGGCCTCCGCGGCCAGGTCCGCCACCGTCAGTCCGACATGATCGAATCGGACGCCGACCTCAACCATGGACGTTCAGCCCTTCCGGGTCGCGGGTCAGGTACGACGCGAACCGGCCAGACGGGTCGCGCGAAGCGCGGACCGCGGCTAGCCGCCGGTACGCCTCGTCGGACAGGAACCGGTCCTGCCGCCGGGTGAAGTCGGTGTCGCCCAGGTAGACACCGCTGCCGTGGGCGGCGGCCAGCGCGCCGGTCCGGCCGTGCACCCACTCGCTGTACCGGGCGTCATCGGCGGGGTCGGTGTAGATCACGTAGGTCGCCACGTAGACGTCCGCCTCTACCGAGAACGCCATGTCCGGAAGATCCCGGCGCGGCGCCCACCCGTACCAGATCGAGAACGAGTGCTCGGTATCCAGCTCGCTCCACAGCTTCTGCAGCATCGGGGCCAGCACGCGGGCTGGCGCGTCGGTCCACGTGCAGTCCACCGCGTACCGGTAGCCCTCCGGGTTCTGCACCGTCTGGGCCAGGTTCTCCTCGGCCACGCTCGTTGGGCCCCGCACGTGCCCGAGCGAACGCGCAGCCAGCGGGCCGTCCTGCAGCGGCGCGAGCAGCGCAAGCGCGACGGAGTCAGAGGAAGCCATCACCGTCGTGTGCAGCAGCAGGACTGTACCGGATGGACGCGTCGTACCGTCGTGCAGGGGAACGTCCGGCAGGCGAGTTGCCGCGACCACCGGCTCCACCCGCCGGTCCAGGCCAGGCAGGACGTCGTGCAGCCAGCTCAGCAGGTCTACCGCGTCCTCCAGCCCAAACGTCCACGTGTCGTGCCACATCACCCGCGGGGCCTGGTACGTCTGCAGCTGGAACCGGGTGACGACCCCGGGGAAGCCAGGCCCGGCGCCGCGCGCCGCCCACAGCAAGTCAGGGTTCTCGGAAGCGTCGGCGCGGACCAGGGCGCCATCCGCCAAGACCACGTCCAGGCCCACCACGCTCTGGCACGCCCACCCGCGCGCCCGCCCGTCCCAGCCCTGCCCGCCCTGCAGCAGGTAGCCGCCCAGGCCGACCGAGGCGCAGTGGCCGCCCGGGAAGGCACGGCCCCGCTCCGCCAGGAACGGCGCGAGTTCCAGGCCGCCTTGAGTGGCCGGCCGCGCCGAGACCACCCCGGTAGCCGGGTTGTACGCCAGGTCCCGCAGGCCGCCCAGGTCGATCAGCAAGGCGTCGTCGCGCAGGCTCCACGCGGCCCACGAGTGCCCACCGGAGCGCACACTCACCGGCCACCCGCGCGAGGCCGCCANNACCACCGCCGCGCCGCCGTCGACCGGGATGTTCGCGCCGCTCACGTGGGACGACTCGTCCGAGGCCAGGAACAAGATCGCGTTCGCCACGTCCTGCGGCTGTCCCCAGCGGCCCAGCGGCACGCGGGCGGCGATGCTCGCGGCCGGCCCGTCGGGATCGGCCAGCATCGGGGCGGTGTGCGGAGTCTCGGTCATCGCCGGGCTGACCGCGTTGACCCGGATACCGTGCGGGCCGCCCTCTACGACCAGCTGGTAGGTCAGCGCCAGCACGCCGCCCTTGGCCGCGCCGTGCGCGTTCTGCGGCATGAAGAACGCGCCGCGCGAGGCCGTGATCGAGGCGACGTTGACGATAGATCCGCCGCCGCCCGCCACCAGGTGCGGCCACGCGGCGCGGGTGACGAGGAAGACGATGTCCAGCTCGTGCCGGATCGTGAACGACCAGTCGGCGAAGGAGAGCGCGTCGATGGGGCCGAACCGGATCGCCGACGCGTTGTTGACCAGGATGTCGATCCCGCCCGTCAGGGCCACGGCCTCCTGCACCCAGCGCCGAGCCCCCTCCTCGGTGGCCAGGTCGACGGGCGCGATGGCGTCCATCCGCCCGCCCTCGGCCCGGGCCAGCTCGACGGTCTCGGCGGAGGTCTCCGGGTTCAGGTCACACCCCACCACGTGGGCCCCCTCCCGCGCGCATAGCAGCGCGGCCGCCCGCCCGATCCCGCCGCCGGTACCCGAGACGAGCGCCCGCTTGCCGTCCAGCCGACCCATGCCCGGCTCCTTCAATCCCGGTAGAGTATCTTCACTCTATGGAAGTTACTCTCTCACAGTGAGAGGATGGTCCACAAGCCGCCCGATCAGGAGGACAGATGTCGACCACGGACACCGGCCGCCGGATGCTCGGACTGGGCTGCGGTCAGCCGCACGGCAGCGCAGAGATCCTGCTTAAGGCGGCGCTGCGGGCGGCGCAGGACCAAGGCGCCGAGGTCGAACTGGTCCGGCTCAACGAAGTCCGCCTGCCCAGCGGGACCGCGGAAGCCGCCGAGCCGGACAACGCGTGGTGGCTGTGGGAGCGGATGATCGAGTGTGACGGGCTGATCGTCAGCACCCCGATCATCAGCCGGACGGTGGCGGCCCGGCTCAAGCTGTTCATCGACCGGGCGCTCGGACCGAACGCCGACGCCGCCATCATCGACGCCATGCTGGCGCTGCGCCGGGAGGGACGCGATCCGGCCGTCCCGTTCCGCGTCGACGAGCGGGTGCTCAAGCCCCGGGTGGCCGGCTTCCTCGCAGTGGGTGGCTCGCTGACCTCGCAGTGGAAGACGCTGGCCCTGCCGATCATGCACACCACCACGTTCTCGATGCATATCGCCGTCGTCGACCAGGTGCAGTTCGAGGGCGCCGGCACGCCGCGCTCGGTGGTCCTGGACCCGGCCGCCCTCGACCGGGCTGCCCTGCTCGGCCGCAACGTCGCGGGCCAGCTCGGCGTGCCCTTTGACCAGGCGCGTTACCTGGGGCCGCCCGGGCTGTGCCCGATGTGCCACCTCGACGTGATCGTGCTGCGCGGTGCGGACGTCGAGTGCGCCACCTGCGGCGCGCGCGGTCGGCTGGCGCCGGACCTCCAGGTGACCTGGACCGACCTGGCCAGCTCGGTCATCTCCATGGACGAGAAGCGGGCCCACGCCGCCGAGATCCAGGAAACGGCCGCCCGCCACCAAGCGCTGCGCGAGCAGATCGACGAGCGCGCCCGGGCGTTCGAGGCGTACGACCCGACCGTGCGTCCGGCGGGCGCCGTCAGCCGCTAGGCGCGGCCCCGGTCCAGTGGTGCCGCCCCGGCCCGACCTCCTGCGGCTCCCCGCCGGGCATGACCACGGTCGCGGTGGACCCGCCGGGCACAACCACGTCCAGCTCCATCGCTCCGTCGCCAACATGCCAGGCAAGATCGATGGGACCGAACGGGCCGTGGTAGCGAGCGGAAGCCCACGTGATTCCGCCGCCCGGCCGCGGGCGCACCTCGAACTGGCGGTGGCCGGGAGACGCCGGCCGCAGCCCCGCGACGTAGCGGTGCAGGAACGTGGCCACCGCGCCCTTGCTGTAGTGGTTCAGCGACCCGTGCGGGACGCCCCGGGCGTCCACGCCGTCCCAGTGCTCCCACAAAGTGGTCGCCCCCCGGTCCACCATCGTCAGCCAGGAGGGTGTGGTGTCCTGTCGCAGCAGATCGTAGGCCAGGCCCAGGTGCCCGCTGTCGGCCAGCACCGGCAGCAGGTAGCCAGTCGACAAGAAGCCGGTCGCGAGGTGACCTCCGGCCAGGCCGACCAGCCTGGCCAGACGCCCGGCCACCGCCGGCCGGAGGTCCTCGGGCACCAGCCCGAAGGCCAGCGCCCGCACGTGGCAGGCCTGCGTCGCCGCCGCGAGCGTCCCGTCGTCCCGGACGAACTCCCGCCGCCACGCGTCCAGCGCCCCCTCGGCGATGGCCTGGTAGGGGCGCCACTGGTCCTCCCGCAGCCCGAGCACCCGGGCGACCCGGACCACGGTCGCCGCCGACCGGTACAGGTAGGCCGTGGCCACCTCGGACTTGTCCGCCCGGGCGAACGCCGGGAAGTCGGTGACCGTCACCCCCGGCTCCATCCATTCGCCCCAGTGGAAGCCGCTGTCCCACAGGTACCGCTCGTGCGCGGCGGGTTCGGGCCGGGCCGCGGCCCGGTCGGGATGCCGGCTGCCCGCGGCCGCGCCGGCGGCGAACCGGACCCAGGCTGTCATCGCACGCCACATCTCGGCTAGCAGCGACGTGTCGCCGTACGCCTGGTACAGGTCCCAGGGCACGGACACCACCGCGTCGCCCCAGCCCGCGGAGCCGTGCAGCCCGCCAAGCGGTCCGTCGAAGCCCTCGGACGGCGGGCAGGGCGACATGTTCGCGACGCACCCGTCGGCCCGCTGATCAAGCATCACGTCACCCAGCCACTTGCGGGTGAAAGCCAGCACGTCGTACAGGTAGGCGGCCGTCGGCGCGAAGACCTGCCAGTCTCCCGTCCAGCCCGCGCGCTCGCGCTGCGGGCAGTCGGTCGGGATGTCGCAGATGTTCGACCGCAGCGACCACACCACCGCCTCGTGCAGCCGGTTGACCCGGTCGTCGCTGCAGCTGAACCAGCCGGTCCGGCGCAGGTCGCAGTGCACGACGACGCCGGTGACGTCGTCGGGGCCCAGCGTCCCCGGATGACCCTCGATCCGCACGTACCGCATGCCGTGCGTGGTGAACCGCGGCTCGAACGTCT
This sequence comes from Actinomycetota bacterium, assembly GCA_003140115.1. Next base: position 6,105 of record PLIQ01000343.1, read on the forward strand.
CCCCGCCAGGGCCGGGCACCACCTCGTCGACCTGCCCCAGCGGCAACGGCTCCGGGACGGCCGGATCTCCTCGATCGACCGGACCGGCGGTGCGACCGACCGAACGATGGCCACGTCGACGTCACGCGCCACGGCGCCGGCCCACGACCGGTCGTCGAACGACACAGCGTGCACCGCCGGCCGCGGCCCGCGGTGGTCCTCTCGCTGGCCGCCGATGAGGTCCGCCGCAATGATGTGCGACGACGCCACCCGCCAGCCCGGCCCGCTACCCGCCACCACCTGCCAGCCGGGCCCGCTATCCGCCGCGGCCCGCCCGCCCGCGTCGGTTCGCACCTCGAGCTGCGCGCGCAGCGCGAGGTCCCGGCCGTACTGGTCGGCGGCTCGCGGCAGCCCGACCTGGCCGCGGTACCAGCCGTCGGCCAGTAGGACCGCGAGGACATGCCGCCCCGGCGGCACCAGTGCAGTGACGTCGTACGCCTGGTACTGGACCCGTGCGCGGTACTGGGTGTAGCCAGGGGCGAGTTCCACGTCGCCGACGCGTCGTCCGTCCAGGAACGCCTCGTACAGGCCGAGGGCCGTGATGTACAGCCGGGCCGCGGTGAGCGGGGGAACGTCAAAGGTCGTCCTGAGCCAGTACGCGGGCCGCGACCCTGCCGCCGGCCGCGGGTCTTCCGGCACGCCGATCCACCGCGCCGACCAGTCCGCCTCCTTCAGTAGGCCGGCCTCGACCCTGACCGGCTCGCTCCACTCGCTCTCGCCCAGGTCGGTCCACACCTTGACCTGCGCCTCGGCGCAGCGCCGGGACCGGTCGAAGACCGGCAGCCGGACGAACGACTGGGCCCGGCCGTCTACCCGGCCGGTATCAAAGCCGTCATCGGTGCGCAGCCGGTAGGCGTGCTGGACCGACGCGCCGTCCGGCAGCCACCAGCACAGGGCCGGCTCCTGCCCGCGGCCCAGGGCGTCGCCCCCGACGATCTCCGCCCACACCATGGGCACCATGAGCATCGTTCCCTTGACGTAGTAGCGTTCCGGGCATGACGCGCGTGGCAGCGGTCACCGGGGGAGCCGGTGCCATCGGCGGCGCGATCGCCGCGGGCCTGCGCGCGGCCGGGCACGAGGTCGTGGTCCTCGACCGGGACGGCGACCCGCTCGAGGACCTCGCCGAGCGAGCCGAGGTCCGGGCCGCAGACTTGGCACCGGGTCCAGGCCGTCAACGTTGAGTCGGCCCTGTGGCTGGCCCAGGCCGTGGCCCCCGGCATGGCCGAGCGCGGCTTCGGGCGGATCGTGTTCGTCGTCTCGGACACCGTCTGGGAGCCGCCCGCCGGCGACCTGCTCGCGTACGTGGCCAGCAAGGCGGCCCTGATCGGCATCGCCCGCACGCTGGCCCGCTCGCTCGGACGCGACGGGATCACGGTCAACTGCGTCGCGCCCGGGCTCACCCCGACCCCGGCCGCGGTAGCCGACACGCCGCCTGAGGCGTTCGCCGCGGTCCGGGCACGCCAGGCCATCGGCCGGGACTTGGAGCCCGGCGACGTCGCCGCGGCAGTCAGTTTCCTCGTCTCCGACGCGGCCGGGGCGATCACGGGCCAGACGCTGTGCGCGGACGGCGGTCTGATTCTGCGCTGAGCTCGTCCCCTTCGGCCCCCGGCCCCGGGCTCCGTACCAGGGCGTCGGCCCCGGGCGCCGGGCTCTGCACCCGGCCCGCGAGCCGCCGCTTGGCGTACTCCCCGGTCAGGCGGTCCTGGAGCTTGGCCAGCGCCACCGCCGGGCCCTTGCCGGTCGCGGTGCCCGTGATGCCGTCCGGGTTCTGGACCGCGGTCAGTACCAGCGCCACGCCGGCCACGATGGCCTGGTACTTGCCCACGTTCAGGTGCAGGTTCAGGAACGTCACGAACAGGCCCGCGGCGGAGAACATGATGCCGGCCACGACCGCCCCGGCGATGCGCCCGACCCCGGCCACGAACACGATCGCCAGCAGGCCGATCGAGGTGAACGCGGCGAAGCTGTCGGCGGTGAGCTCGCCCTGCATGTAACCGGTCAGCGCGCCACCGATGCCGGCGATGAACGCGGCCAGCCCGAACGCCATCAGCTTGGCCTGGGCGACGTTGATCCCGACCGACCCGGCCGCGCGCTCGTTGGAGCGGATGGCCAGCAGCATGCGCCCGGCCGGGCCGCGCCGCAGCCGGGCCACGAGCAGCCCGAGCAGGATCACCACCAGCAGCACGAGCACGCCGAAGATCAGCGTGGGATACGCCTTGCCCTGGGTGATCCCCAGGTTCAGGCCGGGCAGGCGCGGCGCCGGGATGGGCAGGCCGGCCGTACTGCCGGTGAAGGACAAGTTGGTGAACAGGACGGCGTCCATCGCCGCGGCGAACCCGAGCGTCACCACGGCCAGGTTGACCCCGCGCAGCCGCAGCGCCGGCAGGCCGATGACCAGCCCGATCGGTACGGCGAACAGGCCGGCCAGGATCAGCGACCACGGGAACCCGATGTGCCAGTCGGTGGAGATGTGCCCGAGCATGAAGCCGCCGATTCCGGCCAGGGACATCTGGGCCAGCGACACCTGCCCGACGTAGCCGGTCAGCACGACCACCGACAGCGCGATGCACGTGACGGTCAGCGACGATATGAAGGCGAACCGCAGGACGCTGCTGAGCACCAGCAGCAGCAGCACCCCGAGAACGAAGCAGATCGCCGCGGTGCGCAGCGGCGTGTGCGGGCGGCCGATCGACGGGTTGCGCTCGGCCACGTCCCCGCCGCGGGCGAGCACGGTGCGCGAGCGCAGCGCCATGACCACGATGATGACGGCGAACGGGAGAGCGTCCGACAGCCCCTGCTGGGGCAACCAGCTCCAGACGGTGATGAGCTTGTCGATCTCGGACTGCGCGCAGCCCAGCAGCAGGCCGGCTAGCGCGGTGATCCAGAACGACTGGAACCGGCCGATCAGCGCGGCGGCCAGGGCCGGCACCACGAACAGGGTGTAGGAGGTCGGGTCGAGGCTGGCCACCGGTGCGATCAAGATGCCGGCCGCGCCGGCCAGGACCGTGGCGATGACCCAGTTCTGGCCCGCGATGACGTTGGCGGAGATGCCGGTCAGCGCGGCCCCCCGGTCGTTCTCGGCCCCGGCCCGGGTGGCCAGGCCGAACCGGGAGAAGCGGTAGACGATCGCCAGCGCCACCGAGATGAGGATGACCACGCCGGTGAAGAACAGCCGGTCCTCTGGGAACGTGATCTTGGCGATCGACAGCGGGGAACTCGGGAAGATCGGATTCGTCGCCACCGGCTCGGTGCTGTAGTTGAGCACCGCGATGGCCTGCAGGGCGAGCATGACCCCGACCGACGCGCACACCCGGGTGAGCGGCGAGGCGCCCCGCAGCGGCCGGTAGATGATGACGTACAGCACCAGGCCGAAGATCGCCGCGTACACCAGCGAGATCACGATGGCGAGCCCGGTGTTGAGCCCGGCGCCCCCGTTCAGCGAGATCTGGTGCGGGATCAGAATCACCGGCAGCTCGAGCTCGCCGAAGCTGCGCAGGTTGACGAAGACGTAGGCGATGAACATGGCCACGGCGCCGTGCGCGAAGTCGACCACGCCCGCGCTGCGGTACTTCAGGACGAGCCCCTGGCCGAGGATGGCATAGGTGGCGCCCGCGCCCAGGCCGAGGATCAGGAACAGGATGTAGCTAGACATGGTGTCTCGTTTACGTCTCGTCGATACGCACAGTGCTGCGGTCGGGTCCGCCCGCGGACCGTGCAGACCCGACCGCGGTCATCAGCCGCTAAGGCCCTGGAAGTAGCCCTTCGAGGTCACCCAGGTCGGGTCGGGCTGGGTGACGGCCCCGTTCTCGATCTGGTTCATGAGGTAGTAGTCGTTGCAGATCGCGGCCGCGCCCTTCAGCGCCTGCCCGTTGCACGTGTATGAGTGCGACAGGAAGTTCGGGTGCGTGCCTGACTTGAACGCGGCCAGGATGCTCGACGTCGTCGGCGTGCCCGAGATCGTGCTCAGCACCTGCTGGACGTTCATCACGGTGGCGAAGCCGGCCGTCGAGATCGAGTCGATCAGCGTGCCGGGTGCGGCCCACTTCTTCATCGCCGCCTCGAACAGTTGCGCCTGCTGGCTGGTCCCGCTCTGCAGCATGAACGGCGAGGCGATGTACATGCCTTCGGCTCCGCCGGCCGCCGCGGCGATCACCGGCGGCGCGCTGCACGGGTCGATGCCCATGATCTTGCCGGTGAAGCCGACGGACTTGAGCGCCTTGAGTACGTTGCCGCAGCCGTTCGGCACGTCGACGTAGACGAGCTGGGCGCCGCTGCTCTCCACCAGGGCCGCCTGCGGGCTCGGGTCCGGCGAGGTCGGCGACAGCGGGATGTCATGGATCGTCGTCACCCCGGCCGCCTTGAACACCGGCGTGATCTGGGGCAGGATCGACTCGCCCTGAGCATTGCTGAAGTAGATCAGCGCGACACTCTTGATGCCCAGCGTCTTGCCCGCGTACACGGCAGCCGCCGCGTTGTCGCCCACGCTGACCGACCAGAACTGGATCGAGTTCGACGCGGTCTCGGGGACCGGGGTGAACGGGATGCCGCCCAGGTAGGCCAGGTTGGCGTGCGCGTAGATCGGGATCGAGGCGGGCGCGCCGACGTCGGCCGCGCCCAGGATCGCCAGGGGGTGCGCGGCGACCAGCTGGTTAGCGCATCGCGCCGCGGTGGCCGGCGTGCCGTCGCCGGTGCACTCGTCGATCACGATCGGGTGCCCGTTGATGCCGTCGAGGTAGTTGTTGACGTAGTCGACCGCGGCGATCGCTCCCTGGCGTGCCTCGGGGAAGGTAACCGCGCCGGTCTCGTCGTTGATCATCCCGAAGGTGTACGGCGAGCCGGTCGCCTTCTTGGGGGTGCCGAACACCGAGGTGCTGGCCGCGGCCGTCGTGCTGCTCGACGCGGGCGTGCTCGTACTGCCCGAACTGCTCGAACCGCTTGAGCCGCTCGAACTGCAGGCCGCCGCGGTCAGCACGAGCACGGCGGCGCCTGTCACGCTGAGCCATCTATAAGGTTTCATCTGTGCTTCTTTCGGCGATGGTGTGTATCTGTGGTGCGGGATTGCCTGGAAGTCAGCCCGCTCAGGCGGCCGTCTCCCCGAGATAGCTGGCGGCGAGCAGCTCACGCCGCCCGCGGAGCTCGGCGGCGGCGCCCTCAAGCTGGATCCGGCCGTGGGTCAAGATGTAGGCGCGGTCGGAGATCTCCAGCGCCAGCGCGACGTGCTGCTCGACGAACAGCACGCTGCTGCCCAGCTCGCTGGCCGCTCGCCGCAGGATCGGGAGCAGCCGCTCGACGATCACCGGAGCCAGCCCGAGGCTCATCTCGTCGACCAGCAGCAGCCGCGGCCGGGTGACCAGNNCGCCGGCCCGCCAGCCGCAGATGCTCGTGGACGGTGAGCCCCGGGAACAGGGCGCGGCCCTCGGGTACCAGCGCGACGCCACGGCGCGCCAGGATGTGGGCCGGCTTGCCGCCGATGCCCTCGCCGGACAGCTCTACCGTGCCCGAGATCGGGCGGTGGAGCCCGGCGATGGTCTCCAAGGTGGTGGTCTTCCCGGCGCCGTTCGGGCCCAGCAGGGCCACCACCTCACCGGGCCGGACCTCCAGGTTGAGCTCGCGAACCACCGGCACTCCCCGGTAGCCGGCGTTCAGGTCCCGCACCGCGAGGGCGTGGCCGGACGGCTCCGCGCTACTGGCTGGTGCCGGCATGGTGTCCTCCTAGGTAGGCCTCGATCACGCGCTGATCGTCGCGGATCTCCGCCGGGGTCCCGGCTGCGATCTGACGTCCGAAGTCCAGGACCATGAGGTAGTCACACACGCTCAGGACCAGGCCCATGTCGTGGTCGATAAGGAACACCGTCACGCCGTACTCCTCGGGCAGGGCGCGCAGCCGGCGTCCGAGCTCGGTGCTCTCGTCGGTGTCCAGCCCGGCCGCGGGCTCGTCGAGCAGGACCAGCCGGGGCTGCCGGGCCAGGGCCCGGCCGATGCCCACCAGCTTGCGTTTACCGAGCGAGATCTCCGACGGGTACCGGTCGATGACATCCTCCAGGCCGCACACCGAGATGGCCCAGTCGACGCCGGTCCGGTTCGGCGGGCGGTGCGGCAGGAAAAGATCCCGCAGCGCCGAGGCGACGGTCACGTGCTCGCTGGCCACCAGCAGGTTCTCGTCCACGGTGAGGTCGTCGAACAGCTCCACCGACTGGAACGTGCGGGCCAGGCCGAGGCGCGCGCGCCGGTAGGGGCGCAAGGCCCCGATGTCCCGGCCGCCGAACACGATCCGCCCGGCGGCNNACGTCGGAGACGGCCACGACCCCGCCGTAGGTGACGCGCAGTCCGGCGACATCAAGCAGTGGCTGCCGGGTGGTCGGTGCGCCCATGACCCTCCCTAACTTTCATACAGTGAAAGTTATTTTCATTTCGATTACGTTACGGGATGAGAAGGCGGTTGTCCACCCTCCCGAGGTCACGAATTGGCGGCGCCGCGCGGCATCGCCAGGACCTGCGCGACTACTCCGACCAGGACTTCTCTAGGCCTTTGACCAGGGCAACCATGCAGTCGTGCCGCGGCGTGCGCACGCCGGCCCGGCGCCCCTCGGCGGCGATCCCGCCGTTCAGGACGTCGATCTCGGTCGCCCGGCGCGCGAGGACGTCCTGCAGCATGCTCGGCTTGTGGTCGTAGGCCTCCGCGATAGCCTCTTCCACCGCCTCCCGGGGCGGGCGGGCCAGCACGATCCCGGCCCGCTCGCACACCGCCAGCGCCTCCACGATCAGCTCGTCGACCTGCTGGCGCAGGGCGGCATCGGTGCAGACGCGGCCCACCGAGAGCCCGGTCAGCGCGGCGAGCGGGCTCGTCGCGGAGTTGAAAATGACTTTTGTCCACTGCGGTCCCCGGGCGTCCCGGAGTGCGCGCGTGCGCAGGCCGCCGGCCCCGAGCAGCCCGGCCAGCTGCTCGACCGCGGGCATCGGCGCCGGCCGCGGCTCGAACGGCCCGAACCACGAGTCCCCCTGGGCGTCGTACCGGACGACGCCCGGCGCCACGACCGCGCCGGCCGTGATGATGCTCCCGCGGATGACCCGCGGCACGAGCTCGGCGATGACCTCTTCGTTGCCGAGCCCGTTCTGCAGGCTGACCACCGAGGCGTTCGCCAGGGCCGTCCGCGCGCCCTCGACGGCCTCCCTGGTCTGCAGCGATTTGGTGGCGACCAGGCCGAAGTCGCAGGCCGGCAGGTCGCGGCCGTCGGTCCTGGCGTGGACCGCCGCCGTGAAGTCGGCCAGCCCGGTGACCCGCAGCCCTCGTGACTCCATCGCGGCCACGTGCTCGGCCCAGGGGTCGACCGCCCACACCTCGACGCCGGGCACGCGGGCCAGGTGCGCCGCGTACAGGCTGCCGATCGCGCCGCAGCCGATGACGGCGACGCGGACCGGGCCGGNNCCGGGCCGGGGCCACCGCTGGTCATGAGACGGCCGCGAGCGCGTCTCGCGCGATGCCCTCGCAGACCGAAGGCTCGTCGCCGCCGACGCCGAAGCCGGCCACCACGTGCCCAGCGTCGCGGACCGGCAGGCCGCCGCGAACGCCCAGCACCGGCGGGGTCACGAGCGCCGCGACGGCCTCAACCGGGCCGAACCGGGCCGAGAGATCACCGCTGTCGCAGCCGAACAGCGCCGCGGCGCCCGCCACGGCCTGCGCCACGGCCACCCCGCCGGCCGGGCCGCCGTCCATCAGGTCCTGCTGGATCGGGTCGCCGCCGCGGTCCACCACGGCCACCGCCACCCGCATCCCGCGGCGCGAGGCCGCGTCCATCGCCGCGTCGCAGAGCGCCTTCGCCCAGTCCAGCTCGGCCTGGCGCTTGGCCGGGGGAGCGGGGGCCATGCCCAGGCTGTCGGCCGGATCGACGGTCAGTTCGCCGAAGCGCNNGCCGCCGGCGCTGACCGGCATCCCGCCCGCGCCGGGGAACAACGCCTCCGGCGACGCCTGCGCGAACCCGGCGGCGGCCGGCGGGGGGATCGTCGTCATCCGGTGCAGGTGCTCGGCGCTGGGGATCTGCTGGGTGGCGGAGATCCAGGCCTTCGACCGGGCCCGGGCCATGCCGCCCGGCCCGCCGGCGTCCATCCGGGACGCGGTGGTCAGCGTCCCGCTCGCCCCCACCACGGCGATCGCCCCGCGCAGCCCGAGCTGCTCGGCCTTGTCCACCGCGCGCTGTATCAGCGCGCGGGCCTCGCCGAGGCCCAGGTCACGAGGGTGCGGGGTCATGCGCCGACCATGTTGTAGCCGCCGTCCGCCACCATGTACCCGCCGGTCATGTGCGAGGCGTCGTCGGTCGCCAGGAACAGCGCCGTACCCGCGAGCTCGGCCGGCCCGGGGATCCGCCCCATCGGGGTGAGCGAGCGCANNGCGAACGCGTGCGCGTACGACTTCGTGACGCCCAGGATCCCGTACTTCGCCGCGGCGTACTGCGGCGCCCGCGCGCTGCCCCGGACGATGACGGTCGAGCCGATATTGACGATGCTGCCGTGCCCCTGGTCCAGCATCCGCGAGCCGAACTCGTGGACGCACAGCATCGTGCCCTTGATGTCGACGGCCAGGACGTGGTCGATGGACTCCTCGGTGATGTCGCGCCAGGACATCTGCTCACGGGCCACGTCCCCGACGTTGTTCACCAGCACGTCCACGCCGTCGAGCCGTTCGAAGGCCGCGTCGGCCA
>PLIQ01000656.1:0-284 GCA_003140115.1 Actinomycetota bacterium
GTAGCCCCTCCTGACTCAGCCGTCTCGCCCCAGGGCCGGTTATCCGGGAGGATTGGGGCCTATGGGAGGGTTTGGGGGTCTATAGTGCACAAACCGCTCCCGTAAGCCCATACACTCCCGGATCTTGACGCCGGGCGGACGCGGCGACCGCTGTCAGCGGCATCGTGACCTCAATGACCAGCCCACGGCCGAGGCGGACGCGTTCGGACGTGGCATGTGGCTCTGGGATACCACTGATCGACCGCCAAGCCCGGATCTACCGCGGTAACCGGAGAGCCCTCCGC
>PLIQ01000656.1:309-4393 GCA_003140115.1 Actinomycetota bacterium
CACGTCGCGCAGCCAGGCACCCAGGACCCGGGTCGCCTCCGGAGCCAGCTGCGATAACTCGGGTAGATCTGCCCCACCGACAGGTAATTCGCGGCGCGCCATCAAGCGTCAATTAGGTCAAGCTCGGCCCAGGTCAGCGGCCCCTGGTCGCTATCGGTCACTTCAACAATTCTCTTATGCCGAACGGCCAGTGGTGCGCGCTCCCGGTTCCCGGCTTGTCTTCCAGTCTGGCCATGCAGGCGGGCTCGAGGCTTCTTCAGCGGCCCTGGCACCCCCCATTGGCACCCCGGGAAAACCGGCATTACCGGCATTACAGACGCACTTCGTCCTAAATCATGACATCCCCTGTACACCGCTTACGCCTGATTCGTGTCCATATAAGTGCATAGTTCGCACAAGATGCCCCGGTGATCCGCCGCCTGGGGGGGCATGCCCAACCTCGTTGTTTAGGAGACTGTCATGCAAGGCTTCGCGAGCCGGTTCACGCGCACCCGCTATGGGGGGACGGACGGCACCAAGGGGAAATCGGCTGGATATCGGCTTGTCGCCTCGTGCGGCGTGCTGCTGGGGGTCGCGGCGGCCGTGGTCGCGCCGGCCAGCGTGGCGAGCGCCGGGACGTCGGCGCAATTCTGGGTATCGCAGACCAGCTCGCCGACGGGCGCGGATACAAGCTGCCAGACCGCCGCGTACGCCACGGTGCAGTCGGCGGTGCTCGCCGCCGAGGCCTATCAGACCCTCCACCCGCGCACGGTCCCGACGATCGCGGTCTGCCCGGGCATCTACTCCGAGCAGGTGACGATCCTGAAGAGCCTGGTGCTCACCCGGGCCCCGGTCGCCGCCAGCCTCGGCCCGGTTACCATCCAGCTTCCCGCGGCCGTCGGCAGTAACCAGGCTCTCGGCCTGTCCACCACGAACTGCCAGGCCGATGACGCCGCGCAGGGCATCCAGATCCCGCAGTCGGTGATCGAGATCTGCTCGGCGGGGCTGGGCGGCACCAACACCACCGGCGTGGGCGTCTCGGTCTACGACGTCACCGTTGAGGGCAACTGGCCGACCTCGGTGTGTTACGACAGCCTGTACGGCATCCTGGTGGGAGGCGGGGCGAGCCTGTCGCTCACCAACTCCACCGTCGAGCAGATCGGTGCCTACCCGCTGAATGGCTGCCAGGGCGGGGTGGGGGTACAGGTGGGCCTCTCCCCGACGGACCAGATCGGTCGCGCCATCCTCACCGGGGACACCATCGAGACCTACCAGAAGAACGGGATCACGGTCGACGGCCCGGGTTCTTACGGCGACATGAGCAAGACCGTGGTCACCGGGGACGGGCCCACGCCGACCATCGCGCAGAACGGGATCCAGGTCTCCTTCGGCGCCACCGGCTCGGTGACTCACAGCACGATCACCGGCAATAACTACACCGGGACCGGGGAGGCGTCATCCACCGGCATCCTGGTCGTCGGCGGCGGGGGTTCGACGTGCGGCATCGGGTCGTCCTCGCCGCTGGTCGAGCACGCCACGTTCGAGGACAACACGCTGATCGGCAACGACGTCGGCATCGACCTGTTCAACGTGAACTCCACCTGCACCAAGTCGGCGACCACACCCACCCGCGACACGGTGGAAGGCAACGTGATCCAGAACAGTCACGGGTACCCGTCGCCCGACGCGAACATCAGCGGCTGGAGTGCGACCGTCGGCTACCAGGCCGGAGTCTCCGACGCCGGCAACGACGATGTGATCTGCTACAACGCCATCTCGGGCGCGGGTTACGCGCCGCTGGGCTCGCTGCCGAACCCGTCGCCGCCCGCGTTCGTGCGTCCCGTCGACGTCGTGTCCGAGCCGGCCATCGGCGCGCAAACCTCCGGCAACACCTACGACGGAGCGCCCTACAACCCCCGCTGAGCCAGTTAGCCGGCGGGACACGTAGTAAAAGATGGACCGCCGGCCGGGTGAACCTAGGCCCGAAGGCGGAGCCCGGCCCCNNCGCTTGACAAGCCAAGCTTCTTGCGTACTATAGTAAGCAAGAGAGCCGCTACAGGAGGAACAACAAATGATCGACATCAGCACCGCCGGGCGCGATATCCAGGACGAGATCCTGAAGCTCATCCGCACGTCCCAGGACACCATGGTCGACGCCCTGCAGGCGTGGACTGCGACCGTTCAGTCCGTCACCCCGTCCTTCCCCAAGGTGAACGTGCCCTACGTCGACCAGCTGCCGAAGCCGGAGACGCTGGTCAACGGCGCGTACGACTTCGCCGAGCAGCTGCTGTCCACGCAGCGCGCCTTCACGAACAACGTCCTTCAGGCCGCCGCGCCGCTCACCGGCGCCTGACCCGCAGGTGTCCTGACCGAGCCCGTCTGGCCAGCTCAAGTCAGTTCGGCCCGGCAGCTGGCCGGTCAGGCAGGATTGCGCGGCAGGTCCACGCGACCGGCCGCGCAATCGCTTTGATTGACATAGTTAGCAACAGGCTGCTACGGTCCCTGCCTGCCGACCGGGGGCGCCGCGATCACCCAGGCCTTGGTTCAGCTCGTGTGCTGCAGCGTGTACCGGACCGTCTGCAGCCGGATCAGGCCGTCGCTGAACACGAATGTGTCGATGCCGTCCTCGACCTTGGTCGTGGCCGCGGTCGCGGCCCACTCCAGGAAGAGCACATCGTTCTCGAAGATCAGAGTCTTAAGATCCCAGGCCGCGTTCGGCACATCGGCCAGGAGCTGGGTAAACGCCTCGCGGATGCCGTCCTTGCCCCGTCTGACGCCCCCGGGCGTGATGAAAACGGCGTCGTCGGTGTAATCGGCAACGATCTCATCCAGGTCGCCCGCGCCCAGGGCCTCGGCGTGGTGCTGGAAGATCTCCTCTGGCGTACGTGTCATCCGTGCATCTCCTTCCGGCGAGTTCTTGCCCCCTACCGTACGGGCGCCGCCAGGGTCGGCGACAGTCCCGCGATTTGTATGACGCCCTCGCCCAGGTCGACCTGCCGATGGTGCGTGGCACGGACCCCGCATCATCGGTTGCAGGTACCCTCGAGGTCAACCGTGACGACCCGGGAGCGGACCCATGGCCGATGACCGACGTGAACCAAACCGGTTCCTGGGCTTCCCGCGGCAGCCAGGTTCGCCCGCCAGGCAGGGCGGCGAATCGCAACCCAGCCAGGGTAAATAATCGCAACGTTTCATGGGCTTTCCCGTTGACTGGTTCGGCGGCACCGACCGCAACGGGTTCCTGCCGCTGACCCATCCCATCCGGGAATACAAGCGATGGCTGCGGCGCCGCCGCCTGGGCCCGTACGCCGTTGACGAAGATGAACCTTAGACGCAGGGACCGGTTCTCCAGCGGCCACCCGCTGTTATCCGGCGATACGCTCTGTTCGCGAGAGCCGACGGAGCGTATGATGAAAGTGTTGCTCCGGACCACGGCAGTTGCCCCCGTGAATACCGCGGGAGCAGTGCAGGATCCGGATTTTTCTTTTGCCCGGCCGGTGCCCGCAAGGCGCCAGGCAAAAGGATGGCGAAAGCCCCGGCACCCCACTCACGCATCGCGATCTGCCAGGTAAAGAACCGGCTGCCGCACCTGCGAGATCCGCCACTGGCTGAGGAGCCGGTTATGAGCATCACCGCATGGATCGTTCCCTGGCCGCTGGACCGCGCCCTAGTCACCGGCCAGGCTAACACTGCCCGGCGGGCGCCCCGGTGAACACGCCCGAGCGGCGCCAGGTCGACCGACGGGCGGGCCGCCCGGCGATGCGCACCGGGACGGGCATCTTCCTGATCGCGGCCGGAGCGGTCTTGCGGTTCGCCGTCGCCGCGGGTTCGCCACACGGACTGAACTTGCACGTCGTGGGTATCGTCCTGATCCTGGCCGGTGTCCTCGGCCTGCTGTTGTCGCTGCTGGCCCGCCGTGGCTCGCGCCGGCTGATCCGCCCCGCCGGCCAGGACGACTCGCGCGTAGGGATGAGGAAGCGCACCGCTGCCGTGAATGTCGCGGCAATCCAGGAGGATGACAAGTTCTTCAGCAAGGACTCGCCCGGACACCAGAACCCCGTTCTTTGACCCCCCCGCGCCCGCCCGCCGCCGCGCCGGAACCCCG
>PLIQ01000251.1 GCA_003140115.1 Actinomycetota bacterium
CCAGGTGGGGCGCCAGGGGGTCGAACCCTGAACCAATGGGTTAAAAGCCCACTGCTCTGCCATTGAGCTAACGCCCCGCGCCGGACGGGCCGGCGCCTAAAGACGAAGCGTACCGACTTCCCGACCCGATCGCCCTCCCGAGACTAGCGGTACGCGGAGAAGCCGGTGAGAGCCTGCCCGATGGCCAGCGTGTGGATCTCCTCGGTGCCCTCGTAGGTGAGCACGGCCTCGAGGTTGTTCGCGTGCCGGATCGGCGGGTACTCCAGGGTCACGCCGCTGGCGCCGAGTATGGTCCGGGCCTGCCTGGCGATGTCGATCGCCGACCGGACGTTCGTCATCTTGGCGATGCTGACTTGCACCGGCGTGACCGAACCCGCCTCCTTGAGCCGACCCACATGCAGCGCGAGGAGCTGAGAGCGGTACAGGTCGGCGGCCATCCAGCTCAGCTTGGCCTGGGTCAGCTGGAACGCCCCGATCGGCCGGCCGAACTGCTCGCGGGTCTGCGCGTACTCGATCGCGCTCTCCAGGCAGGTCCGCGCCGCGCCGGTGACGCCCCAGGCGATGCCGTAGCGCGCCTCGCTCAGGCACGACAGCGGGCCCTTCAGCCCGGCCACGCCGGGGAGCACGGCGTCGGCGGGCAAGCGGACCTCGTCCAGGTGGAGCTCAGAGGTGATGGAGGCCCTTAGCGAGAGCTTCTTGTGGATGTCGCGCGCGCTGAACCCCGGGGTCCCGCGGGGCACCAGGAAACCGCGGATGCCCTCCGCGGTGTTGGCCCAGACCACGGCGATGTCGGCGACGCTGCCGTTGGTGATCCACATCTTGGTCCCGGAGAGCACCCAGTCCGACCCGTCCTGCCGGGCGGAGGTCCGCATGCCGCCCGGATCGGAACCGTGATCAGGCTCGGTGAGCCCGAAGCAGCCGACCGCGTCTCCGGCCGCCATCCGGGGCAGCCATTCGGCCTTCTGCTCCTCCGACCCGAACCGCCAGATCGGGAACATGGCCAGCGAACCCTGAACCGACATCGCACTGCGCAGTCCGGAGTCGCAGGCCTCTAGTTCCCGGCAGGCCACGCCGTAGGCGATGGCCCCGGCGCCGGCGCAGCCGTACCCGTCCAGGTGCATGCCGAGCAGGCCCAGCTTGCCGAGTTCCGGCATGACCTCACGCGGCAGCGTGCCCGCCTCGAACCAGTCGGTGACGTGGGGCAGGATCCGTTCCGCGGTGAACGCCTGGACCGTGTCGCGGAGCAGACGCTCCTCATCGGTGAGTTGGTCATCGATGTTGAGCAGGTCTATCTTCGATGCGGGGATAGGCATGGCCGTTCCTCTCTTTGCTTCAGATCAGGGTATTTACCGGGATCTCCCCGATGTGCGCCCGGCCCCGCACCGGGCACGATCGAGCCATGAACGAACCGAACCACGGCGCCACCAAGCGCCTGTACCGGATCCGCGACGGCCGGGTCGTCGCGGGCGTGTGCGCGGGCCTGGCCGCGTACTTCGGGGTCGACCCGACCCTGGTCCGTCTGGCCTTTGCCCTGCTGACGCTGTTCGGCGGGCTGGGCGTCCTGCTCTACCTGGGCGCCTGGGTGGTGATCCCGGACGAGGTGGACGGTACGTCCATCGCCGAGACCATCATCAACAAGCGGCCGTCCTAGGACCCGGCGGCCTCTGGCTGCTGAGCCGCAAGCAGGTGGCCGCGCCGTCGGCTCCAGTTCACCGCGAGCATGGTGGCCGCGGTCAGGCCGGCCAGGCCGGCCAGCCCGACGGCGAGCGGGGCGCCGACGGCCTGCGCCACCGCCCCGCCGGCCAGGATGCCGAGGCCCTGGACGGCGTACAGGCCCGATTGCGCCACGCCGAACGCCCGGGCCCTGGTGGCGGGCCGCAGCGCCTGCACGAAGGCCGCGGCGGCAGCGACCTGGTATGCGCCGCCCAAGCCGGCCACGGCCCACAGCAGCAGGACGCACCACAACGGCGGCTCCGCCGCGCTGCCGATCAGCGGGATGCAGGACAAGATGGCCAGCCAGCCCATCATCCGCATCCTCGTCGACGGGGTGGCGATCCGGCTCAGCACGAAGGCGCCGACCACCATGCCGGCCGGCATGGCGGCCATCAGCAACCCCACCGTCACCGTGTTTCCGTGCAGTGAGTGCGCATACGGCGCCGCGAGCCCCTCCGGGACGATGTAGAAGCCGGCCAGCCAGCCGAACAGCAGCAGGGTCAGCAGCTTGCGGTTGCCGAAGACGATCCGGAGCCCGTCGGCTGACACCGCCCACAGCGACGGCCGCGCCGCCCCCTCGCCGCTGGGCGACGGCCGCGCCCGCACTCCGACCGCGACAATAAGAGCCGAGATGCCGAACGAAACGGCGTCCAAGCCCAGCGTCCGGTACGGATCAAGCACCGCGACGACGGCCGCGCCCGCTACGAACCCGAGAATCTGGGTCGCCTGGAAGCTGATGTTGCCGACCGCGGAGCCCATCACGAACATGTCACCGGGCAGCACATCGGGCAGCATCGCGGCCCGGGCGGACGAGAATGGCGCGCTGGCCAGCACGGTGCAGAACAGCAGCGCGCACAGCGCNNACGCGACGGCGCGGGAACAGGTCCGCGAGGCCGGACAGCAACGGGCCGCCCGCGATCGGCGGCAGGTAGGTGAGGGAGTAGGCCAGTGCCGTGAGGAAAGGCGAGTGGGTCCGGCGATACACCAGGATGGCGATGGCGACCTGGGCGAACTGATCGCCGGCGAACGAGAGCACCTGCGCGGTCCACAAGGCGCGGA
This sequence comes from Actinomycetota bacterium, assembly GCA_003140115.1. The sequence goes on from PLIQ01000251.1 coordinate 2,773, forward strand.
ACTCCCCGATGGCGAAGACCGCACGATAGGACGAGCGTTGCTCCGGTGGCCGCCGGTGACGGCCGGACGCGTCGGCCTCGAGCGCTCTGCCTGCCGGGTACTTCGGAGCCCGTCTGGCCTGGAGCCAGGCCTGCTCTGGCTCAGCCCGAAGCTCCGTCCGCGGCTCGGTCGTCACTTGCGTCGTTCACCCTCGGGCATCGGCCAGGGTCCCACGTGACATGCGACCGGCCTGATCGTCACACACAGTTGCTACCCTCTGATCGTACAGTTACATCCCCCGGTTCATCCGGGTGATGACGACACTGCGTGACTTCAAGATCGCTTATCGTGTCCGATCGCGGTGCTCTTGGCCAGGGACAGCGCGCGGAATCGCGCCCGGCGCCTCGGATACGGTCGTTCCGCTTTGCTGGTTGGGGTGTCTGTCCCCTATGCTGAGGCAGTCCCCGACGGGCTGATACGGTTACGGCGGCCAAGGCCGTCGGCGCCCCCATCGTCTAGCGGCCTAGGACACCGCCCTTTCAAGGCGGCGGCACGGGTTCGAATCCCGTTGGGGGCACACGTCGGCTACGGTTATCGGTACGAGGTCCTGTAGAGCAGCTTGGAGTGCTCGCCACCCTGTCAAGGTGGAGGTCGCGGGTTCAAATCCCGTCAGGACCGCAGGGATACCCGGTGTGGACTCACTGGGTATCCAGCCAGGTCAGGTAGCTCAGTCGGTATGAGCGTCCGCCTGAAAAGCGGAAGGTCGACAGTTCGATCCTGTCCCTGACCACCACCGATCGGCACGGCCAGCAGCCTGCTGCATCTGCGTTTCGCCTGTTCAAAGGCCGTTTTCGTCTCTATTTTAGCACGAGTGCCGGAGTGTGCCGCGGAATGCCGCCGTGTCCGTGGGATGTCTGTGGGGGCGCCGCGGGACGCGGACTTGTGGGATTTCTGTGGGGCTCGCCAGGCCTGCGCTTGGCGCCATAAGGTTCGCATCGCCGCACGTGAGCAGACAGCGATGCCCTGGGTGCTGAAGCCCGGCCATCTCATCAGCCGCCGCAGTCCATCGGAGGGCGCCTCAGCGCCTAGTGCGGTGATTGCGGTCCCCGGGTATCACAGCTAGAATCGATCAAAACGAGCGGCATGCTCGTATTGATCGTTCGGGATGACATCATGACGGCGACAGCGAGGGATGAACCGGTACACGACGAGACCTATCTTCCGCGCGCGGACGATGCGGAGATCATCGATTTCCTCAGCGCCTTGCGGGACCGTGGCGGGCGGCCGGCCGGTGCCCGGCCGCGGCTGGTCGGCCCGGACGGGCAGAGCGTGGAGCTTCCTGAGTCGATGTTCGGGGTGCTCCTCCAGGTCGCCGCGGCCATGAAGGCCGGCCTGGCGGTGACGGTGGCCCCGCAGCACCTGACCCTATCCACCCAGGAAGCAGCAGACCTGCTGCGGATCTCGCGCACCACGCTGGTCCGGCTGCTGGAGACCGGCGTGATCCCCTTCGACAAGCCCAGCCGCCACCGCAAGGTACGGCTCAATGACCTCCTTGACTACCGCAGACGGCAGCGGAGCCAGGCCGAACTTGCCCTCGCGGATATGGTCGCCGACACAGAACGTCTCGGTTTGTATGACACCGATCCCGCCGAGGTGAAAGCGGCGCTGAAAGCCGCCCGCCGAGCCTCACAGGACTAACCAGGAGTGGTCAGCGCCCTGCTCGACACCTGCGTCCTGGTACCCAGCCGGGCCCGCGACGTGCTGCTCGAGGTCGCCTCCGCGGGCGTCTACCGGCCCCTGTGGAGCTCGGAGATCCTTGCCGAACTCGACCGCACCCTGCGCCTGCTGCAAGCCAGGCGAGGCGTAGCATCAGAGGAGACGGATGCCTACCTGGTCCGGCTGTTCCGGCAGATGGAGACGTCCTTTCCCGATGCGCTCGTGACGGATTGGGAACCGCTCCTCGATGCCGTCCAGCTACCGGATCCGGGTGACCGCCACGTGGTGGCAGCGGCACGAGCAGGCCGCGCCGACGTCATCGTCACTGACAACGTCGCCGATTTCCCGTCCGGCGCACTGCCCGCGCCGCTGATCAGGCAGTCCCTGGATGAGTTCCTGCTCGACTCACTCGACCTTTACCCCGGCCAGGTCGTCAGCGCGGTCCACGCCGTCGCCGGGCGAACCGGCAGATCCGGGCCGACTATGACAGCCCGGGACATAGCCACCTACCTCCAGGCCCGGGGCATGCCCGCCTTCGGCGAACGCCTGCTGGCAAACCTCGACAAGCTAGGCCGCGCGTGAGCAACCCCTACCGCGTACCCATCGCCATGAGTTCGCCCGTGAGAAATGAATATCTCTCACGTTCAGGTTCGCCTAAGCGAATACCTCACACATGGTCAGGCCGACGGTTTCAGGTGTCGGTCATGATGCGGTCGTAGGTGCGGCGGGCGCGGGCGCTGCGGGCGCTGGCACCGTAGCGGCGGAGCATCTGCGGGGAGGTCCAGCCGTTGAGTTCCATCAGGTCGCCCTCGGGGCCTTCGCGGTCCAGCCAGGTGTGGCTGAAGTGGTGCCGGAACCGGTGCGGGTAGGCGTCCACGCCGCACTGGTGGCCGCGGCGGGTGATCATCTGGTAGATGCCGGCGGCGGTCAGCGGCTCCCGGTTGCCTGCGCCCAGCCACAGCTGCGGCCGCCAGGCCTGGGCGTGCCGGGAGCGGGCGCGGAGGTACCGGTCCAGGCTCCGGGCGGTCTGGTGGCCGATCTTGACGATGCGGTCCTTGCCGCCCTTGCCGCGGACGGTGATCTCCCGCTGCCCGAGGTCGATGTCGCTGCGCCGCAAGTCACCGGGGTCATACCGCAGGCCGGCCAGCTCGGCCAGCCGGAGCCCGGTTGCCCGGAGCACCGCGATGATCGCGGTATCGCGGCGCTCCGCGAAGCTGCGGCCCGCACAGGCATGGTCCAGCCGGGCCAGCTCCTGGCCGGTGAAGACCGGGACCAGCTTGTCGGTGACCCGCNNCCGGGCAGGCGGGCGGCGGCGAACCACTGCACCGCCTCGGCGTAGGTCCGGATCGTCTTGGCTGCCTTGCCCTCGGCGGCCAGCCGCAGGGCGAACGAGGTGATCTCGGGCTGGAGTATCCCGGCGCCCAGCTGCTTGGGCTGCGGGGAACGCGGTTGCGGTGCGGTCATGGTCGTGGCTCTCTTCCTGTGGCCCATCATCCGCAGCCCGGTGTTTCCGCAGGCAAGAGACTTCAAAGGCATCACCATGACCGAGAAATGACCGCCGGACCGTGCCCGTCCGCCGAGACGGACGCCGCAGCATGCCCCCCGGTGCCCGCTGGTGGGTCCCGTCCGGCCGCGGACGACGGACCGCATGGGGAGCGCAGGGTCCGCGTGCCCGCCGAAGAGCCTGCCCGCGCGAAGCTCCTTACGCTGCTGACGCCTTCGTTAACTATCCCGCTCTGCACCGTCGGATCGAACATCCTGCCGCCCGCCGCTGGCCCGGTGCGCGTTCTCGGCTTGCGCCGGCGTGCTGGCTGATTTACCGCACATGCCGAAATGAGGTCGTCGCTGCCGCCCGCGTTTATGCACAGGCATGCATAATCTTCCATGATTCATCCCCTAACGTCGCTGCAGCAATTGCTACGCAACCTTTTGAGGAACGCATAGAGCCAGATCGATTCGGCGCGGTTAGTGCCGTTGCACTTCCGGCGGCCAGGCACGCGCAGATTAACCAGTTCGGAGCTATCGGATACCCAGCCAACTTCGGATGGTCAGCCATATCTTTCCAAGCCATCACACCGGCGGCCAGGGAGGAGAAGCTATCCGGGCGTTACCGTGGCCGGGGTCAAAGTCCTCGCGTGCGAGATGCCCGCCGTGAGCCGAACGCCCCTGGCGACCGAACCCAGGCACCTCCGGCCCTTCGCTGCTCCGATGCGACCGGCCTCACGGCAGGTGTGGGCCGGTCGCCCATACCTGCCGTGCTCGATGGGGCCGTCCGGCCCCTGCTGTCGAGTTCCGGCCGGGCGCAGGCTGGGTCTACTCCTCCGCCACATGGGCGGGGACTGTGAATCAGAGGGGCAGACATGGGATCGATACGAAGAACACACTCAGAGCACCTCAGCACTGCTGAGGTTCCGCGCGGACAGCGCGAGGCCCTGGCAGTGTCAGGCGGTTGCCTTGGCGGGCCGGCACGACGATACGTGGCGACGGCGCTGGGGGCCTTGGCGGCGCTGGCCTTGGGCGTGTTGGTCCCTGCCGCCGCGCAGGCCGCTGCGCCGACGACCTTGTACGTGTCGCAGGGAGGTCTCGACAGCGGCACCTGCACGTCGTCGGCGAGTCCTTGCGCCACCGTCAGCTACGCCCTCACCCAGGCCGCCTCCGGCGCCACTATCGAGGTCTCGGGCACGATCGACGACCACCTGAGCATCTCGTCCCCGGTCACCATCACCACGTGGCCTGGTGGCCCGGCCGGCTCGCCTGCGGTCCTGGACGGGTCGGCGAGCGGGACCGTCGTCCGCGTCAATGTGGCCGGCGTAACTATTAACGACCTGACCATCGAGCACGGCGCTCTGGGCCTCTTCAACAGCGAAGGCGGCCTCACGCTCACCGATAGCACCGTTTCGGGGAACGCTACTTTGGCGGAACCATACGCCGGAATCTTGAACTACTACGGCAGCACCACGACTGTCATCGACAGCACTATCACGAAGAACTCGGGCGACTCGTCCACCAGTGTTGGCGCCGGCATCTACAACATCGGGACGATGACGGTCATTGCCAGCACCATCTCGGGGAACACCGGGGGCGGCATCTATAGCGGCCAGGGCGACACTGCCACCCTCGGCGCCACGATCGTGGCCGGCAACACCGCGGCCAACTGCTACGCGTACGACGCTGCGAGCCTGTCTAGCGCCGGGTACAACCTGACCAACGACACGAACGGCAGCGCCTGCGCCTTCACCGCCGCGACCGACCTGGTGAACCAGAACCCGCTCCTGGGACCTCTCGCCAGCAACGGCGGCCCGACGCAAACCCTGCTGCCCGGCACCACCAGCCCGGCCGCAGATGTGATTCCCGGTTCCGTCACGTTGCGGGGGGTTGCGGTGTGCCCGGGCACTGACCAGCGCGGCGTCGCCCGGCCCGGGCAAGGTGAGACCCGCTGCACCATCGGAGCAGCGGAGGCGGGTTTGACGAACCCCACCACAGTCTCGGTGACCGTTAAGCCGACGACAGTCGCGGCTGGCACCAGGGTCGTCTACCTGGTCGTCGTCACCCCGGGCTCGGGTACCGGCACGCCCACCGGGACGATCTCCCTCACCACCGGCTCCACCACCTTGTGCACGGCCGTCCTGTCCGGTGGCGTCGCCGCCTGCGGGGCCACCAATGCGCCAGCGGGAACCGACACCGTGACCGGGACATACTCTGGTGGTGGCGGCTATGCCAGCTCCTCGGGTACTGCAACCCTGACCGTGACATGAGCCCAGCACCCGCCAGGACCACTGGCGGGCTCGCCACCTCTCGCTGGAACTAGCCTCTATCCGGCCCAAGACCGGGAGGTCGAGCCCGGCGAACTCGGCAAACAGCAGAGGTCCTGAGTACGGGTAAGAGGCCAAGATCATCCCGTCCTTGGGACCTCCGTTGCGCAGACTGGCCGTAGCACTCTGAAATGGATCAGGTTGACAAAGCCACGCAGACCGGCCCGAAGTAAGGCCAGTTGGCCATCGCGCAACGCAGACTTGATCTGACTGAGAACTTCGTCATCGTCAAGCGGGGCCAGCGCCTACCGCCTACGACCGGGGCGGCGGGATGAGCTCTTGAGCGATACAGGCGGCCGTCCTCCGTGGGCGGGAAGGTGAAAGCAGGTGGAGGGCATGGCTGCCGTGGAGGCCGAACTGCGGGAGCTGGGAAGGTGCGCTTGATGGCATTGTGGCGGGCGTGCCCGCCGAACGGCCCGTTCACTGCCTGGGCGCGGACCGCAACGGGCCAGGTATCCAGCTTTCAGGTAGCAGGGGCGATCGCCTGGATGCCGGCTTGGATGGCGTAGCGGACCAGGTCGGGGCGGCGGCGGGCGCCGGTCTTGTCACGGATCCGCTCCAGGTGGGATCGGACCGTGTTGACCGACAGGAACAGCCGCGCGGCGATCTGGGCGTCGGTCGCCCCGCCGGCCAGCAGGGCCAGGATCTCCCGCTCTCGTTCCGAGAGCGGCACGCTGGCGGATGCGGCCGCGGGACCGGGCCCGGCCGCGGCGATGGCCAGGGTGATGGCGTCGGACCGGCTGAGCGTTCGGCCGCGGGTATAGGCGGCCTCGAACGCGGCATCGCCCAGCGTGGCGCGCAGCCGGGCGTGGTCGCCGTCGCGCAGCCCCGCTTCGGGGACCTCGAAAGGGCGTCCGGCCCGCTCGTAGTGTGCGTCGGCGGTGCCGTGGAGGGTGGCGGCGACGGCAGGGTCGTCGTCCGCGCCGGCCGCCAGGGCCAGGCCGAGGAGCCCGCCGTGGACATACGCCGTGACACCGGTGATCCGGTCGGTTTCCAGGCTGTCGAGGAAGCAGCGGCGGGCACTGCCGGGATCGCCGTCGATGAGGTCGGCGAATCCCAGGTTCTGGCGCAAGCCGCGGGAGACGTTCTGGTAGCCGAGATCGTCGGCAAACGTGCTCGCCTCCTGGTCGGCGGGGTGCGTGGCTGTGCTGCCTGAGGGACTGAGGGGCTGAGGGACATTGCTGGCGGTGCTGGCCGGTCCGGCTTGCGTGAAGGCGTCCAGTTCGGCGGAAATGCCGTCGGCCTCAGCTGCGCCGGCTTGACGGAAGATCTTCAACGCTTGCTGCAGGGTTGTCTCCGCGTCGGCTGCTCGGCCGACGGCCAGGGAGCAGCGGCCCAGGCCGGCTAGTGCGTGGGCTTCGTCCCAGAAGCTGCCGAGCTCACGGGCTAGGTCCAGGGCCTGGTGGTGGGAGATCGTGGCCGCCGAGTAGTCGCCGCGGACCCGGTGCAGCGTCCCTGTTTCATTGAGGGTTTCGGCCTCACCTCCCCTGTCGCCGAGGTTGCGGTAAAGTCTGAGCGCGTCCTGCAGCGCCTGGGCCGCACCGGGGCAGTCGCCGGTCGCGCGCCGCACGATCCCAAGGTTGAGGAGGGCGTTGGCCTGGCCGCCGCGGTCGCTGAGGCTGGTGTAGAGTTCCAGCGCTTCCTCCTGGGCACCGGCCGCGCCCGTATAGTCGCCGCTAAGCCGCCGCGCGGCTCCCAGATAGCTGAGGGCGTTGGCCTGGCCGAGCCGATCGTTGAGGTCGCAGGACAGGCTCAATGCCTCCTGCAGCACCTGGGCCGCGCCCGGGTAGTTTCCTGTCTGCCACCGCACGGCTCCGAGGTGAAGGAGGACGTTGGCCTGACCGGGCCGGTCGCCGAGACCACGGGACAGGCTCAGCGCTTCCTGCAGCGCCTCGGCAGCACCGGGATAGTCCCCGGTCACCCGCCGCATCATCCCCAGGCCGGTGAGGGCGTTGGCCTGACCGGGCCGGTCGCCAAGGTACCGGGCCGCCTGCACGGCGGCGGCGTGCCGGACGACGGCGTCGGCAAAGGGGCCATCGATGCGCAGGAAAGCGGACAGCGCCGCGGTCAGGGCTACTATCCGGGCGTGCTGGCCGGTCCCGGTGGCGTGATCTAGGCAGCCCAGCAGGCTGGTACGTTCGGTCCGTGCCCATGTCAGCGCCCGGGCTTGATCGGGCAGGTCGGGGACGGCGGCTGGCGGTGCCGCCGGGGCCGGGCTAGTACGGGCCCGGCGGGCCAGCCGGGTCTCGATGATCTCCGCGGTGTGCTGGTAGTAGTCCAGCAGCCGGTCCAGTGCCTGCTCTCGGTCTGCGACAGGGACGGCGGCGGCGAGATCGCGAGCGTAGCCGCGGATCAGGTCGTGCATGCGATACCGGTGGTAACTGACCTCGGTCAGCAGTCCCTCGCCATGCAGGGCATCTAGCTGCCGGGCGGCGTCGGGCAAAATGCTACCGGCCAGCGCAGCGGCAGCATAGGCGTCGATGGTAGCGCCCGGGTGCAAACCGAGAAGGCGGAACAATTCCTGCTGGCCGGGTGCGAGGTACCGGTACGACACCTCGAACGCGGCGGCGACGCTGTCCGTTTCCGCCGCCAGGGTGAGCATGCGCGCCTGGGTCTCAGCGGTCAGTTCGGCCAGGGTCCAGGACGGGTGCCGTGCGTATGCGCGGGCCAGCAGTGAGATCGCCAGCGGCAGGCACCCGGCCAGCTGAGCCAGTTCTGCCACCGCCTCGGCCGGCTCGTCCGCGGCGCGGGGGGCCAGCCGCACAAACATCTCACATGCCTGGCCTGACGGCAGGGCTTCCAGCACCAGCGGGACCGCCGCCCCGGGCAGATCGGCGAGGTGCCGGCGGCTAGTGACCAGCACCAGGCAGCCCTCACTACCGGGTAGCAAGGGGGCGACCTGGGCGCTGCTGGCTGCGTTGTCCAGGACCAGCAGGGCCTGCTGCCCGGCCATCCGATCCCGCCACAAGCCTGCCCGCACGTCTAGATCTTCAGGGAGGTGACGGACGTCGACACCGACGGCGCTGAGCAGCCCGGCCAGGGCTGCCTGGGAGGTCATCGGTTCCTGGCCAGGGGTGTGCGCGTGCAGGTCGATAAACAGCTGCCGGTCCGGGAACCGGTCCCGGAGCAGGTGAGCGGCGTGGACGGCCAGAGCTGTCTTGCCCGCCCCGGGCATCCCACCGATCGCGTGGATCGCCACCACCCCACCGGCCCCGGCCTGGCCCGCCACGGGCATGATGCGGCGCAGCTCCTCATCCCTGCCGGTGAATGTCGCATCCGGAGGCAGCGAGTACCTGATCACCAGCGGGGGAGCCGCCTGCCCAGCGGCGCTGCCCCCGGGCAGCGGCGGGGGACCCGCACGCCCGGCCGCGGAGACGCGTCCTCGTGCGGCAGCCTCGAAGCCGACCCGATCATCTCCGGATAGCCCCAGAGCCGCTGCCAGTTGCGAGGTGGTGCCCCGGCGCGGCGACCGGCTGAGCCCGCGTTCCAGGTCGCTGATGGACCGGTAGCTGAGCTTGGCGGCGTCCGCCAGCTCTTCCTGAGTCAGGCCAGCCGCCAGCCGCAGCGAGCGCAGCAAGCTGCCAAAGGGCGCCGCAGGCGACTCGGACACCTGATCCCCAATCATGCCCATCCGGCAACTTAGGGTAAAGCCAGCCCTACGCGGCCGACAATCCCCGAGGTACGGGGCCGGCGAGCCCTGTTTCTGTGCGTGAATCCGTGCCCTGACTGTGTGGTCTCAGCGGACCTGCTGACGCACCGTAGCACCAACCCGCAGTTCGCGGGCAATCCCGCAGCCACGTCAGGACCGCTGACCATAGAACTCGTAATCAGCGCGCCGTCCCCCGCTCCGGCCTGCGGGAATGAGCTCACCTTTGCTGCGGACGAGCGCGAGGCGCGGTCTGGAGGCGCCGGGATCCTCATCGCCGCCGGCGCAGCGCATAAGCGGGCGATGTGCAGGATTGCCCGGTGGCTGCCGGCAGCGCTCGGCCCGTATAAGTGGGCGCCGGACCTGGAGAAGAACGTCGGCCTGCCGGGGCTGGCAGCCAGTGTCGCCGAGACCGGCGGCGGGCAGATGAGCGGCATCCGCGGCCCGTACCTACGAGAGGCCGGCGCACATGCCGTTCCGGCCGGCGCGATGGGCGGTTCCGCGGCATGCTTTGAGCAGACAGCGAAATCGGCGCTCCTCGCCGAGGTAAACATCCATACCTAACGGCGGGTCGGCGCGCGGTTATCAAGAGCTCTTCGCACTGTTGACAATGCCGACTAAGGCCTGGCAGGCATGTGGCCAGACCGTATATTTATGCAACGCCGCGCTTGGCGCGAGTGCCCGCTTCTGCCGCGAAGAGTGAAAGCACGGAACTGCCGAGTA
>PLIQ01000532.1:0-707 GCA_003140115.1 Actinomycetota bacterium
CCGCCGAGCACGTCCGCCGCCCCGCGGTGCCCGCCGGATCACTCACGCTCGGGTTCACCCACCTGCAGTTCGAGGCGCTGCTCACCGAGCGGGCCCGCACCAACCTTGACCGGCACCCGAACTACATCCTGGCCGCCTGCATGTCCTCGGCAACCTGACCAGCCCGCGTCTCCCCGGCTCAAGACCAGGGAGACGCCTTGCATTGCCGATGTGCGCGCGCTCCGGCGGCTCGTGATCCGCGTCTGCACGATGACTTTCCGGTCGCCGTGCGTCTTATCTACCAAGCGCCGTTAACCAAGATGTCCGCTGACAAGGAAGGGGTGCCTCATGGAGGTCATCAATCTGGGCAGGGCGGACGGGCTGCCTTCGGTGGACTGGTCCGCGATCGCCGGGAAGCTCGAGGCGGGATCGGCGCCAGCCGCGGACGCAAGGAACTCCCGCACGACCTGGCTGGCCACCGTGAACGAGGACGGCAGCCCGCATGTGACCGCGGTGGGTGCCCTGTGGCTAGACGGCACGTTCTGGTTCCAGACGGGTGCAGGCACCCGCAAGGGGCGCAATGTCACGCGCGATCCGCGGTGTTCGATCGCGGTGTCGATCCGCGACGCGGACGTCGTATTCGAGGGTGATGCTGCGCGAGTGACCGAGCCGCGCGCTCTGGCGCGTATTGCGAAGGCGTGGGCCGACCAGGGCTGGCCGGCCGAACC
>PLIQ01000532.1:732-10264 GCA_003140115.1 Actinomycetota bacterium
GGCCGCCCTCATGCCGAATTGAGTGCGTGGTACGGCGTAATGCTTATATTGTGCGCTAATTGCGTCGGCCTGGCCCCCGGCCAGGACTATTATCCCACCGCCTATTGCGGCGTTCATAAACGATCCTTTTGGAGATTAATCACTCAGACGTTATCGCGGCAGCTATCCGCTTGGCAGCCTTTTCGCCGGCCCTCTGCTTGATCAGGCCTTCTTTGGCCGCGCCACGGATCACCAGCCGTGATCCCTCTGACACCGCGCGAATGGTCACGGTCACCACCGCCGGGTTGAGGTTCGCGACTCCTGACCCCACGATGCCGGCAACCTGTCTGTCCGGATCTCCGCCGTTGCCGTCGAGATCCAGGACGCTGCCAAGCTCGCTGAGCACTTGCTCGGCCTTATCTGCTGCCGCTTGCGGGGGCATGCTCACGACAAGCTCGACTTCAAACACGTCCTTGCGCAGCTTGCGCGCACCCTTTTCTGCACCTCGGCGGCCGCCGGGACGTACGCGGCCGCCAACGTCACCAAGGGCACGGCTCAACAGTTCATCTTCATCGAAGGTCATGCTCGCAGATCTTTCTGGGATGCCCTTTCCGGCCGGGAGCGCGACGAACCCAGGCCAGTTCGCGCATCCCGTGATGCAGGTACAGTAGCGGTTCTGGCTGCGGACGCGCCAAACGATGGCTGGACCGCAGAATTGGGCAGATATGGAGTTTCCCGCGTTGGGCAAGGCCGAGGGTTCAGGCCCTGACGAGCATACTCATCTGCCGCATGGCGAGCGCGGATCGGTGTCAGACGCGCGGGAGTCCAGGCGCCAGGCAGCGGGCGTCCCGAGCGAGTCATGGGCACCGGTTGCCGCTGTCGACTTGCCATGTCCGGTCGGGTCCCTGGATGACATGGAGGGTAACCGCGCCGGACTCCACCGTCACGCCGCTGCCGCCGCGACTGACCTGCCGCCAGCCCTCAGCCGGGATGCCCGTCAGGCCACCGTGCCGGGCGAACCAGGCGGCGGCCGCAGCCGGCGTTGGCTGACCGCCCCGGTCCGATACCAGCGACAGCGCGAATCCTGATCCGTTCGCGCAGGACGAGCCCGTGGCATGGACCACCGGCGCCGGAGCCGCCGGGGCAGCGTCCGATCCGCACGCCGCAATAGCCAGCAGGCCGGCGAGCAGAAAGCTGCCGGATACATCGATTCCCCAGCGCATGTTTCTCTGACGCACGAACGCGCCTGAAGGCTCCCGCCACTTCGGCCACGGACGCAAAATAGCCAGCGCGCCCTTTCGAGCCACTACCACTTCTGACCCTGACCGCGTGCACTCATCTGCCGCGGATCGGGTGGTCGGCTCTGCCGGGAAGCGCGCCGCTAGCCTGAGGCATGATCACTTGCGTGGTTGAGTATGTCATCGATCCGGCAAAGATCGAGGCCTTCGAACGCTTCGGCCGCCGGTGGATTGAGCTGGTCGACTCACATGGCGGCATGCACCACGGCTACTTCCTGCCGGCCGAGGGAGCCAGCGATAAGGCCCTGGCGCTGTTCAGCTTCCCCAGTCTCGCCGCCTACGAGCAGTACCGTGCCTTGTTCGGCAACGATCCGGACTTCATCGAGGCGGACCGCATCAGGGACCAGAGCGGCTGCGTGCTCCGTTACGAGCGGACCTTCATGCGGCCCTTGCTGCCCGGGCACCCAGCCGGGTTAAGCAGCACGTCCAGAACTGTCAGGTAGCACTTACTCACATGCCGCGTTCCATGGTGCGTGTGGGCCGGAGACCAGCAATGGTCTGCGGTATAGGCGTAGAGGGTTCGGCTGTGCTTATCCTCTTGGTCGTGGAAGAACTTGCCAGCAAGGATAAGACACAGGCCCCACCTGCCTGGGTCGTCTGGGACGCACTGGCCGATCCGGGCCATCCCGGCAGTAGCGCCTGGCTTGATCTGGCTGACGGCGAAGTTGCCCCGCAGGTCCTTGAGGCTAGCAGGCCGACGTTGGTCGTGTGGTCGTCCCTGTGGCCAGACCGACCCCATGATCAGGTCCGCTTCGAGCTGCGTCCCAAAGACGGCGGCTGCGCGGTGCGATGGCGTCTGCTGAGCCCTGACACCGCGCCACCCGCAGAGGTGATCAAGCACCGACGTCACCGGCTGAATTTCCTCATCAACGGGAAGCTGCGCGCCACATTTGATCTGTGAACCAACGCGGGTTTCACGGACGACCTCGGCGTTGTGAGCAACCGCCCACCGGTACCGCTTGCAGGCGGTGGTCGCATGACGGTTGAGCGGCACAGGACAATCGGTTACGTGCCGGGCGGCGCACCCCTGGGCCGAGTCGCCCGGGTGCGGTGACGTAACGTCGTTGGGGCCACCTCTCCAACCCCGAGGAGAACCCCATGCCTGGTCCCACCGTCGTTCTCGTCCACGGCGCCTTCGCCGACGCATCCGGGTTCGCGGGCGTGATCCGCGAGCTCGAGAGCGCCGGCCACACGGCGCTCGCCCCGCCGAACCCGTTGCGAGGCGTCGCCTTCGACGCCAGCGTCGTCAGCGACGTGGTCAAGGCCATCGACGGCCCGGTTGTGCTGGTCGGGCATTCCTACGGAGGCGCCGTGATCACCCAGGCGTCCGCCGGCCTGGAGAACGTGACCGGCCTGGTCTTTCTCGCGGCGTTCGGGCTGGAGGTGGGCGAGAGCTGCGCGAGCGTGCAGCAGCCGTTCCCGCCGCCTCTGCTCGCCAAGACGGCCGCCCCGACCCCCTACGACGCGCCCGGCGCCGCGGGCGGTCCCGACCTGTACGTCCAGAAGGACGGGTTCCGGGAGACGTTCTGCGCCGACGTGCCGGTGGACATGGCCGATGTCATGTTCGTGACCCAGCGCCCGCTCGCGGTCGCGGCGCTCAACGAGAAGGCCACCGCGGCGGGCTGGAAGAGCAAGCCGTCCTGGTTCCTGGTCTCCGAGCACGACAACGCGATCTCGCCGGACGCGGAACGGTTCATGGCCCAGCGGATGGGCGCCACGACCGACACCATTGACGGCTCGCACACCGCGTTCATCGCGAAGCCGGTCGCCGTGGCCACGTTCATCCGGCAGGCGCTGCGGTGACCTCGTAGACCGAGATGTGGTCCTAGCTCTCCCGGTGAACGGGCCGCGGTCGGTCAGGAACTCCATCTCGACCGAGTCCTCGGTCAGCACGCGGGTGGCGACCGAACCTTATGGTCTCACGTTCACCAGGCCTGGGCCGAGCGACGCCTGTCGCACTCTTCTGCCCCTGCGAGAGTGCGGTTTGCTTTTGAATCTGAGGTCTGTCAGAACGGCGTGTGCTGGAGCCAGTGGGTGAGCAGTTCCTGCTCGCCGAGGATTTCGATGGCGGGGTTGGAGGGCGGTAGCCGACGGGTGAGGATGAGCAGCAGGCTGGCTGCGGGCCCGCGGACGGCGACGTCGGCTTTGCCGTGGCCGCGGGCAACGGTAAGACCGGACGGTGTCCGCGTGACCAGCCACTCGCCGGAGCCGGACAGCCCGGGGTCGGTGGCGTGGAAATGCAGGCTCTGGCCGTTTCCGCGCAAGTCCGACGCCTGTGCGCCGGCCGGGTCGGCGGTGCCGCCGGTGTCGGCCGCGACGCGGGCGAGCCATTCGTCGACGCCGTCTGCAGCAAATTCCGGGGCCAGATCGACGTCTAGCCCCGCCGCGAGCTGAGCGTCCGCCAAGTGGACGGCGGCTTCGTGGGCCCGGCGCCGCGCCCAGAAGCTGGCCGGGCCGATACCGGCCAGCGTCCACACCAGATCGCTGCCAGCGGCCGTGACCGCCTCGATGACCTGGTCGGCGCCGGCGTTCAGCCATGACGCGTGCTGCGCCGGGTCCGGTGGCAGCTTTCCGTCGGCTACCTCACGCATCGGGATAGGCACGATCGCCCGGGTGGCCACGATCTGGGCGGCCCACCGGTGGCCGCGCCCAAGGTGGGTGGTCAGCTGCCGGAACGTCCATCCCGGGCAGGTCGGTACCGGCCGTTCCAGATCACCGTCGATGATCCGGGCGAATTCCGCCGTGCAGCCGCGCAGCTCGGCAAAGAAGCGGTCGTAACCGGGCGCAGGCATCGGCGTCCTCCTCACGGCGGGAAACCGGATAGTAAAGCAGAACCCCGGATACGTACCCTACCCAGAATCGGCTATGGCACCAGCGCAGACTCCCTCACATGCCGCGGACAGGGCGCTGACCCTGATTGGCATGTTCCCGGCCGCCACATCTGCGACGTTTCCGCGGAAGCGTCTTGTGCGCGATTTCACAAGCCGTAGTAAGAGGAAACCATCGGGCTGCAGCAGGCGCCCAGGAACGTCCTGTCATGCATGCCGATCGGGTGCGGGCGAACGGTCGGCCGTGCCGGATCGGGGTGTTCCCGCAGCGGCCTCCGAGCCCCCAAGGTCACGTGCCCTTCCAGTGGTGCGCTCCCCCGGGATCCCCGGTGATGGTTGCCTGGACCTCCGCAAGCCACCTAAAGTGGAGACGAATCAGAGAATACGACTTAGAGAGTAACGATCGGGGACAGCATGCCGGACATAACAGTGTCGGGTCACCAGTACAGCCTGGACTCACGGGGGGTCGAGGAGGCGCTGCACGGAGCGCTGCCCGAACCGATCCTTGAGCACTTTGTCGTGATCAGCGGTCGGCGCTGGCCCCCTAAGCAGGTCTTGGCCCTGGTAACCGGCCTTGACCGGGCTGACTTCACCACACATCACGCACGTCGCGTGCTAACCCGCCTTGGCTTCCCGGCCGGCCGCGCAGCGGTCCGTAGCCGACGTCACCCAGTGACCGCCGAAGCCGTAGCACCAACGCCGTCAGCTGCTTCCGGCGCAGGTAATCGCTTCGTTCCTCTGGCAGAGGCATTGCGTCCCTTCGTAGGCCTGTGGGTGGCAGTCCGCGGCGATGAGGTGCTCGTTGCCGCATCCTCGCCGAAAGAGGTCGTGGGGTGGCTGGCTCAGCACCGCCAGCGTGCGCAGTCAATGTTCCGGGTCGTGGACACCGAGCAGGCCATCACCGGCGCGGCCCCGCAATGAGATTCACTTTCCGGACGCTTCCAGCAGCCAGTGGCGGCACCCTCACGCCCCGGCCTGTTGTCGACATCGCCCTAGATGGGCTAGAGGCCGCTCCCATAGAGTGCCTGCTCGATACAGGAGCGCTCCGGACCAGGATGAGCGCGGAATTTGCCCCCCTCGCCGGCATCGAGCTACCGGACGACCTGACCGAAGAATTTTACGTCGGAGGAGTGAAAACAGTCGGCACAATGGCCCGCGTCAATCTCATGGTGTCCGACGGCACAGACGAGTTCTCCTGGGATGCGCCAGTGTGGTTCTGTGAACCGTGGCCCCACCCGTTCGGGCTGGCCGGACTAGAAGGCTTCCTGCGTCACTTCCTCGTGACAATCCACGCCTATCACGAATATCTTGAGATTGAGCCTGAGCCGAATCTCCAGGATGTATAGCAATCCGCACGACCACAATGCCAGCCTGGTAATCAGCTTCCTGGCCGCGGCAGCTGATGCAAGTACATCTAACCTCACCGAGGTTTACTCTCATGCCGCGGACAGGGTCGAGGAACTGGTTAAGCATGACTTAACCAGCGATGGCCGGCGACTCATCCGCTGTGCGGGCTGGCGCACCGCAGAGGACGGTCGTGTTCAGGGGAGGCGGCTGACTATCTCGTCAGGGTTCTCGACTGTCACGACTATCCGGTCGTACGGCTGGCCGGCCAGGTCGAGGATCACGGCGGGGCGGTGCCCGTGGCAGACCGCGAAGGTAACGCTGTCACTATTCCGGACGGTGCCCACGAGGATTACGCCCGGCAGCCCGGTTCCGGTTGTCTTCCCGTGAACCTCGGCCATCCCGTCCGGGACTCCTCGCGCGCCGACCACTGCTGTCCGGGGTACCTTGACGTTTCTGTGCAGCGCTTCGATCTTCTCCGCTGCAGACAGGGATACGGTAACCGACCAGTCGTCAATCCGCAGGCGCGCCACACAGCTCATTTTCAACCTGCCGGCCTGGTTTTGTCATGCGCCTGTTCGTGCCGTGGTCTATCTGCATGCTCGGTTGACTGGCGGTCGGCAATCCGCCTGCGGCGGTCCGTCGCGGATACAGCATCGAGAACCATGACGTAACATACCTGCTACACCACGATGGTTCAGGAGGGCGACGTTGGACACCGAGCGCAGCGTGTTCTGGGACGACCTCGCCCGGGATCTGAAGGATCCCCAGTTCCTGCGCGAGTACGTGGCCCAATCGATCCGGATCGCCACCATCGACCGGATCGTGAACGAGCTGGACGGCGCGCGGGAGGCGGCCGGGCTGTCGAAAGCCGAGCTCGCCCGCGCGATCAACTCCGAGCCCGCGACCGTGCGCAGGTTGTTCTCCGCCGGTCACGTCAACCCGACGCTCGGCACGCTCGCCGAGGTCGCGGCAGCGCTCGGGATGCGCGTCGTCTTGGAACCGCTCGACGCTGACGACAGGAAACGGATCACCGAGCCGCTTCTTGAGGGAAGCACGGAGGACCCTCGAGTCCTGGCCAGGCGCCTAGAGGCGATACGCCGCACGCCAGGCGCGGAGTCAGCTACGGCCTGACCAGGCGGGTGATCAGGCCTGCGAGCGCGGGTTCCGGCGCAGGTACTCCTCACCGAGGTCCCGGACGTGCCGGTAGTCGGCCATGCCACCATGGGGGTCATGAGTTCGCAGCGTTTCCGTGCCGTTGTCGCCGCCGGGCCCCGGGACAGCGCGGTCATCACGATGCCGTTCGACCCAGATGAGGCATGGGGCGCCAAGGCCGACCATCCCGTGAGCGGCACGATCGGCGGCTGCCGGATCCGCGCCAGGCTCGTGCCGGCCGGCCGCGGCTGGGTGCTGACCCTGGCGGCCAAGCGCCTGCTCAGCATAGGTATCGCGATCGGCGATGACGTGCCCGTCGAACTGGCCCCCGAAGGTCCTCAGCGCGGCGATCTCGCCGACGATATCGCGGCGGCGTTCGCGGCCAACCCGGCGGCGGGCGCATTCTTCGATACGCTGGCGCAGTTCTACCGCAAGGCCTACCTACGCTGGATCGACGCGACCACCCGCCGGCCAGATCTGCGCGCGGCCCGCATCGCTGAGGTCACCGGCCTGCTCGCGGCGGGGATCAAAGAGCGGCCACGATCGTAAGGGCAGGTTGCCGCCCGCCGCGATCATTGGTGAACGCCCGATGGGCAGCCCGGCCGGTAGCCATGTCCATAACGTTCCAGGCCCACATGACCGCATGAGGGTCGTCCCGGCGAAGGGCCGTCAAAGTGTTTGCGCTGGGACACTATGCGGGTGCTGTCAGGTCGGCGCTGACCTGCCACAGGCGGGCGGCGGCTGCGGTGTCGTAAGAGGCCTTACTGGAGGTCTTGGGCTTGCGGTTGACGAAGTACCGGCCGGTGATGCCTTCGACCTGGGGTGAGGAGGCGAGGTAGATCGGTGTGCTCGCGCCTTGGGCCGGGGTCTTCATGAACAGGCGCGCTACGCCGATCATGGCGGCGAGGTAGGCGGCCTGGTCTTCGGCGCCGAAGCTGGTGCGTACCACGCCGGGGTGCAGCACCGTGGCGGTCACGCCGGTGCCGTCCAGGCGGCGGGCTAGCTCGTAGGTGAACATCACGTTGGCCAGCTTGGACTGGCTGTACGCGCGCTGCCCGGAGTAGGTCTGCTCGCCCTGCAGGTCGTCGAAGTCGATGCGGGCCCTGGTGTGGGCGCCGGAGGAGACAGTGACGATCCGGGCGGGTGCGCTCGCGGTGAGGCGGTCCAGCAGCAGGCTGGTCAGCAGGAACGGCGCGAGGTGGTTAAGCGCGAAGGTGTGCTCGAGGCCATCGGCGGTGACGTGCCGGTGAGCCCAGAACCCGCCGGCGTTGTTGACCAGCACGTCCAGCCGCGGGTAGGTGTCAAGCACCTGAGCGGCCAGACGGCGCACCCCGGCTTGAACCGACAGGTCCGCGGCAAACGCGTCCACGACCGGGCTGCCCGCTGCGGCGCGGATGCCTGCCGCGGCCGCCTCGGTCCGGGCCTGATCACGGCCGGTGATGCCGACCCGGGCACCCAGCGCGGCGAGCCCGGTAGCGGTGGCCTTGCCGATACCGCCGGTGCCTCCGGTGACCAGAACCGACATCCCGGCCATGAGGGCGACCTCAGCCATGGTTCATTCCGCGGCCCCTCCGCAAGGGGTTCCGGAAGGCGGCAGTAGCACCGTTCCCGTCGGCGGACACCCAGCGGGGATCAGCGGACCGTCCCGCGAGACGGCGCCGGTCATCGTTGGTCCACTCCGGCATCGTCGCACGCCCGCTAGCACCCAGACCAGCTCCGGCCCCACGTCGCCGGCATCGGCATCGGCAGGCAAAGCCGGCGTGGCCATCGCCGTAATGAACAAGGAAGCACCTGGCCCTTTATCCGGTCCGTAGTCCGCCCGGCTAGCGGGAACGACCGGCCTGGTTACTGAGTATGCGTAAACCCAGACAACATCCTCATCTGACTCTGTGAGTCGCTTCATAGAACTGATCCGCTCATGCATGCGCGGCGTCGTTCCGTGAAATGGTGGTGGCGTGATTCCGCTGGAAATACCGGCGCCGTTCGCGGCCGGGCTGCGCGACGTCTTCGGGCGACTCTAGCCATGCCCGCGCAACCGTCGGCACGCGCCGGCCAAGCAGGCATCGTGATCGCCGGCGGCGGACCGGTCGGACTCATGCTGGCCTGCGAGCTCCGGCTGAGCGGCACCGACCCGATCGTGCTGGAGCGACTGCCCGGGATCGACGAGACCCCCAAGGGCAACGGCCTGGCGGGCCAGATCGTGCCGGTGCTGGACTACCGCGGCCTGTTCGACCGGCTCCGCCAGGAGGCCACCTTTGCCGGGCCGGTACCGCGCTTCTTGTTCGGTCCGCTGGAGCTGGACTTCTCCAGGCTCGGCACCAGCCCGGTGCACATCCTGACGGTGCCGCAACGCCGGCTGGAGAAGGAGCTGGAGGCGCGGCTCACCGAACTCGGCGGGACCGTCCGGCGCGGGCACGAACTGACGGCGCTGTCCCCGCATGACGACGCGGTCACCCTCGACGTCCGCGGTCCCGGCGGCGACTACCGGCTGCGCGCACGCTACCTCGTGGGCTGCGACGGCGCGCATAGCCTGGTACGCAAGCAGGCCGGGATCGGCTTTCCCGGCACCACCTCGCCGGAGATATCCCGCATCGGCACGGTGCGCCTGCCGACGGCGAAGCTCACCTGGCGCGGCGGCATGGTGAAGGTACCGGGGATCGGCCGCCTGAAGCTCATGGGGCAAGTCCGCACCCCGCGAGGCACCTACTCGCTCGCGCCGCTGACCGTAGTCGACAAGAACGCTACTGCCGGTGTCTTCATCGTCTACACCAGCGAGGACGACCCCACCGCCGACCTGAACGCTCCGATGACCCTCGACGAACTGCGTGCCAGCGCCCGGCGGGTCCTCGGCGGCGACCTGCCGATGACCGATCCGCAGCGGCTGAGCCGGCTGGTCGGGAACAGCCGGCAAGCCGACCGCTACCAGGC
>PLIQ01000390.1 GCA_003140115.1 Actinomycetota bacterium
CCGTCGCCATCCAGTTGGCCGACCCAGCCGGAGCCGCCCGGAGCCTGGGACGGCTGCACGCCATCGCCGACGCGATCGGCGCCCCGCAGATGACCTGGACGGTGGGCTGGTTCGAGGCGTTCGTCGCCACGATGCAGGCGCGCTTCGCCGACGCCGGCCGGCTGGGGCGCGAGACCGCGGCGATCGGCCTCACGCTGGGTGCCGCCGAGGCCCTCGACGTCTTCACCGGGCAGGCGGCGGTGCTGGCCACCATCGCCGGTCATCACGCCGAGCTGCCGCCGATCGTCGCGCAGGCGATCGAGGCCGGCCCGGTCAAGCTCACCTATCACCTCGCCCACGCCATCGCCAGCGGACCCAAGCAGGTCGCCAGCGACCTGCTCGGCGCGGCGGCAGCCGACGGGTTCCGGAACGTTCCCCCGGACGTCATGTGGCTGACCTCCATGCTCGGGTACGCGACCCTGGCGATCGAGCTCGAGGACCTCGACGCCGCCGCGCTCCTGCTGGCGATCATCGAGCCCTACGCCGGGCAGATCGCCACCAACCTGGGCCGGGCCGCCGCCTACGCGGGACGGCTCGCGTCGCTGCTCGGCCGGCACGACGTCGCCGACCGGCACCTGAACACCGCATTCCAGATCGTCGACGCCTTTGACTGGGACTATCACCGGGCCGCGATCTTGATGGCCCGAGCCGCGGCCCGCCACAGGTCGTTCGGTCGAATCGACGATACGGCGCGGGCCTGGCTCGAGACGGCCTCGGGCATCTGTACCGCCCGGGGGCTGCCGGGCATGCTCGCCGCGATCGGCGAACTGAGCGGGTGATGCGCCGGTGATGCGCCGGTGAGATCGCGCGGCGTCAGGATGCTCGTATCGACCAGCGAAAGGCGAAGCAATGAGTTACGGCGTCATCCACCGGTTCAAGGGCGGAACCAAGCAGCAGTACGAGGCGTCGATCGCGGCGGTGCACCCGAGTGACGGCACGTTGCCGGGCGGTCAGACTTATCACGCCGCCGGGCCGTCCGCGGACGGCTGGACCATCTTCGCCGTACACGACTCGAAGGCCAGCTGGGAAAGCTTCCGTGACTCGACCCTGATGCCGCGCATGCAGCAGGGCATCGAGGGCGGCTTTACCGCGCCCCCCGAGGAGACGGGATTCGAGATCGCCACCGAGATCGACGCCTGACCGCGATCGGCGATGCTGTGGGTACCCACGACGCTGAGTCCCGCCGCGCACCACGCGGTGGGGCGTGCGTCGCGCACATCTTCGCCGCTCACCTCCGCGCGTCCCGAGCTAAAGGCTGACCTGGTTGTCATTCATGGATGCCCTCAGTGTTGAGGGTGAAGTAGATGGTGGCGCCGCCGTCGACGATGCCGTCGGCCCAGGTCCGGCCGCCATGGCGGTCGATGATGCGCCGGACGGTGGCCAGGCCGGTGCCGGTGCCGGGGAACTCGTCGGCGTGGTGGAGCCGCTGGAACGGCTGGAACAGCTTGCCGACGTAGGCGGGGTCGAAGCCGGCCCCGTTATCGCGCACGTAGCAGCAGCAGATGGGAGCGTCGCCAGCGGGTGCGGTCGCGAAGTCGATGGCGGCGCCGTCGCGGCGGGCGGTGAACTTCCAGGCGTTGTCGAGCAGGTTCTCCAGCGCGGTCCGGATCAGGGCGCGGTCCGCGGTGACCCGGACGCCTTCCTGCACGGTCACCCGGACCTGACGGCCCGGGTCACGGGCGCGGAGCTGACCGCAGATAGCGGTGACCTCGGCGCTGAGGTCGACGTCCTGGAGGTTCATCTCGGCCCGGCTCACCTGTGACAGGTGCAGCAGGGCATCGAGCAGGGTGGCCATGCGCGCGCAGCCTGCCTCGATGCGCCCGACGTACTCCCGGCCTGTTTCGTCGAGCCGGTCGCCGTAGTCCTCCGCGAGGGCTCCGGCGAACCCGCTTATCCCTCGCAGCGGGGTGCGCAGGTCGTGGGCGATGGAGTAAGCGAAGGCCTCCAGGTCCTTGTTGGCCCGCTCTAGACGGACGCTATGCTCCTGTACCTCCTGTACCTGCTGCACCAGGCTCGCGTTCAGTGACCCGATGCGCTTCTCGCTGACCTCCAGCTCCCGGATCTTCGCGAGCAGGGTGCTGTTGATCACCTGTGCGTGATGGCGGTCGAAGTCCGCGGGAAGCGGCGGTATGTCGTCCGGGGGCTCGTGTTCCAGGGCCGCGCCGACCGCCTCGATCAGCCGGGCGGGATCCTCCGAACGCACCACGATCTGGCTCACGCCGCACGCTTCGGCTAGGGGCCGGGCCTGGGATTCCAGGTAGTTCGAGGTGTAGAAGACCACCGGCGTGTGCGCGAGTTCTGGGCGGGCCCGCAGCTCGCCGACCAGCTGGTAGCCATCCATATCCGGCATGAGCACGTCGGTGACGATGAGGTCCGGACGGGCGCGGATCGCGGTGCGGAGCCCCTCGGCGCCCCCGCTGGCCTCCAGGATGGTGTAGCCCTTCCGGCTCAGCAGCGTACGGGCGAGATCCCGGTTCATGGCCTCGTCATCGATAACGAGGATGGTGGCCGTGGCGGTCTCCGCTCGGCCGGGTCCGGCGCGCTGCCCCGGCTCAGCAACGCAGTGGCGGCGGCGAGGACTTCCTGTCCGGCGGCCTCGACGCGGGTGAGCGCCTGGGCAGCCTCCCGGTCCCGGCCAGCCCGGGCGTGAGCGGGCAGTTCGTCGCATAGACCCGCGAGGTCGGTCGCCCCGATGTTCTGGCACATTCCTTTCAAGGTATGGGCGGTGCTGGCGAGCCGGGCAACATCTCGCTGCTGCAGGCTCTGCGCCAGGTCAGCGAGTTTGCCCGGGAAGCTGTCCAGGACACTGCGCAGGATCCGGGCGCCCAGCATCTGATCAGCGAGGCCATCATCGCCGAGGAACTGGCCGAGCCGGCCGCTCATCGCGTCGGGCAGGCGCTGAGCCGACCCGTCGGCGGCCGCGTCCTCCTGGCGCCCGGTGGCGGCACCCTCGCCGGGGTGGATCCAGCGGCGAAGGTGCGCGTCGACCTTGCCCGCGGTGATCGGCTTGGTCAGGTAGTCATCCATGGTGGCGGCAACGCAGCGGGCGCGGTCTTCGGGAAGGACGGCGGCGGTCAGGGCGATGATCGGTGTGTGCCGGCCGCGGCCCTCGGCGGTGTGGATCGTGCGGGCTGCGGTGTACCCGTCCATGACCGGCATGTGGCAGTCCATGATGATCGCGTCGTACCGGCGGGCCGTGGCCATGGCCACGGCTTGCTGCCCGTCGGAAGCGACCTCGACCTGGTAGCCGAGCTGGGTGAGGATGCCCTCGCAGGCGAGCTGGCTGAGCTCGTCGTCCTCGACGAGAAGCACGCGGCCGCACTGGCTGGCCGTGCTGGCCGGCCCGGCGGCACCTGGGGCCGTTCCTGAGGCGGGGGCCGCAGAACCGGCCAAGCCCATCACGTATCTGATCCTGGCGAAAAGGTCGGCGCCGCGGATCGGCTTGACCAGGACCGCGCTGATTCCCGCCTGGTCGGCGGCCGCCTGGTCGAAGTCGACTTCCGAGCTGAGCATGATCATGGGATGGTCCGGGATGCCGCCGTCGACCTGGATGGCCTTGGCCAGCGCCAGCCCGTCCGTGCCGGGCATCCGGAGGTCCAGGATGCTGAGTTCGTAGGGCTGCCCGCGCAACGCGGCCACGCTGAGCAGTGGCAGTGCTGCCTCGGCATCCTCGCACAGGGTCGTCTCGGCCCGCCACGCGCGAAGCTGCTGGTCGAGAATGAGCCGGTTGGTGGCATTGTCATCGACGACCAGGACGCGTAGCCCGGCCAGGACGTTGAGCGAGACCGAGTGGCCGGCGTGCGAGGCCGGAGCGAAGGGAATAACGCACCAGAACGTGCTGCCGAGGCCGGGCAGGCTCGACACGCCGATGGTTCCTCCCATGAGGGTGACGAGCTCCCGGCAGATGGCCAGGCCCAGGCCGCTGCCACCGGCGCGCCGCGTCGTCGAGGGGTCGGCCTGCACGTACGGCTCGAAAAGCCGTTGCTGAATGTCGGGGCTGATCCCGATTCCGGTGTCAGTGACCTCGAACCTGATGGCGGCAACCTCGGCCGGGACGCCCTGAGCCCGGGCGGCCTCATCAGGCGCCGCGCGGACCGTGATCTGACCGCGCTCGGTGAATTTCACCGCGTTCCCGGCGAGATTCAGCAGCACCTGGCGCAGCCGGTCCGGGTCGCCGGACCGGGTCGCCGACAGCGACGGCGCGTAAGCGCCGGTAACCTCCAGGTTCTTCGACCGGGCTGATTCGGCGACCATCTCGACCACATCCTCGACGACGGCCGCCGGGGAGAAGTCGATGGCGCTGAGCACGAGCTTGCCCGCCTCCATCTTCGAGACGTCCAGGACGTCGCTGATCACAGCCAGCAGCGTATGGCCGGCGGTCCTGATCCCGTCGACGTAGCGGCGCTGGGGCGTGCTGAGCGTCGTGTTCCCCAGGAGCTCGGCCAGGCCGATCACCGCGTTCATGGGAGTACGGAGCTCATGACTCATCGAGGCGAGGAACTGCTTCCGGTTCGCGTTGGCTTCGCGCAGCGCCTGGTTCGCCTCGGCCAGCTCGGCGGAGCGGCGCAGTATCTCCGCGCGTATCTGGGCGGTACCCGCCCAGAACTCTTCCGTCAGCCGCTCATCGGCACCCTCCTGCCGGACAAACTCGGTGACATCGACCGTCTCGTGCAGGATGTGCGCGAGTTTCCCGCGCGGGTCCAGCAGCGGGTTGTTACGCGAGCTCCAGTATCGCACCTCGAACCCGCCGCCTTGGGCGGCGGAACGGCGCACGTCGTACTGCAACACCGGCATCGTGTCCGGCCGGAGCTCATTTCGGACGCGATCAAGCGAGGCGATCAGGATGGCCGTCCCGGTCGCGTCCGGGTCATCCGGATTGTCGGGGAAGACCTGAGACACGTTGCGGCCCAGGATGTTTTCCCTGGTCGTGAGCGTGGCCGCCAGGAACGCGTTACTGACCGCGACGATGGTCAGCTGAGGGTCAAGCACCAGGTACAGCCCTGGTGCTCCCTCGAACAGCCGCCGGAAATCCGGTCCGGAAGGCACTCCCGCGCCCGGGGCTCCGCTGTCTCGCCCAACTGTCGTCACACTTAGCAACAATACTGGCACTCAGGGTAATCAGCAACATGCCTGGCATCCTGCTGGGCCCTAAGTGTAGGCAGGATCAGCTGGCCACGGCGTTCCGCTCGCGCC
>PLIQ01000096.1 GCA_003140115.1 Actinomycetota bacterium
CGCCGAGATCGCGCAGCTGCGGGTCGAACTTGAATCCACCCGCGCCGTGGCGGCACGGCTGGCCGAATTGCGCCGCACCGGCGCGGACAACCGATCCGGGCTGGTGCCGGTGCGCGGCGCCCGGGTGGCGATATGGGAACCGATGACTGGGCCGTCCAGCGCAACTGGACAGCCCAGAGGAGATAAGTAATGGCAGACGAGAAGCTGACTCACAAGAGTCAGGAAGCTTTGTCCACCGCTCGGCAACGCGCAGCGGCGGACGGCAGCCCGCAGATCGAGGCACTGCATCTGCTTGTGGCGCTGGCTGAGCAGGTGGACGGCCTCGCCGGGCAGCTGCTCCAGGCGGTCGGCACTGACCCGGCGCTGATCGTTAAGCAGGCTGAGGATCGCCTGGCCCGAGGGCCACAGATGCGTGGCACCACGACCAGCGCGCCGGAGATGTCCCGCGCGCTGCTTCTGACGATCAAAACCGCGTCCGATAAGGCGAAGCAGCTGGGTGATGAGTACATCTCCACCGAGCACCTGCTGGTCGGCCTGGCCGCCGATGGCGGCGAGGCCAAGACCGTGCTGGCCGGGGCGGGCGTCACGGCGGACGCGCTGCTTGAGGCGTTCGGCCAGATCCGCGGCAGCGCCCGGGTGACCAGCCCAGACCCCGAGGACACCTTTAAGGCGCTGGAGAAGTATGGCATCGACCTGACCAAGATGGCCAGGGACACGAAGCTCGACCCGGTCATCGGCCGGGACGCCGAGATCAGGCGTGTCATCCAGGTCCTGTCCCGCCGGACGAAAAACAACCCGGTGCTGATCGGCGAGCCTGGGGTGGGCAAGACCGCGGTTGTGGAGGGTCTCGCGCAGCGGATCGTGAAGGGCGACGTTCCCGAGTCGCTGAAGAACAAGCGGCTGATCGCGCTCGACCTAGGCGCGATGTTGGCTGGCGCCAAGTACCGCGGCGAGTTCGAGGAACGCCTCAAGGCCGTGCTGAACGAGATCAAGCAGAGCGAGGGCCGGGTGATCACGTTCATCGACGAGCTGCACACCGTGGTCGGCGCCGGCGCGGCCGAAGGCGCGATGGACGCGGGCAACATGCTCAAGCCGATGCTGGCCCGCGGCGAGCTGCGCATGGTCGGCGCGACCACGCTGGACGAGTACCGCGAGCGGATCGAGAAGGACCCGGCCTTCGAGCGCAGGTTCCAGCAGGTGCTGGTGGGCGAGCCTTCGGTGGAGGACACGATCGCGATCTTGCGCGGGCTGAAGGGCCGGTATGAGAGCCACCACGGAGTGGAGATCTCGGACGCGTCGCTGGTCGCTGCGGCCACGCTGTCCGACCGGTACATCACCGCCCGGTTCCTCCCGGACAAGGCCATCGACCTGGTCGACGAGGCCGCGTCCCGGCTGCGGATGGAAATCGACTCCCAGCCGGTTGAGATCGACGAACTGCGGCGCGCCGTGGACCGGCTGACAATGGAAGAGCTCTCCCTGGAAAAGGAGTCGGACGCGGCGAGCAAGGAACGGCTCGAGCGGCTGCGTGCCACCAAGGCCGACCGGCAGGAGCAGCTGGACGTGCTGGAGGCCCGCTGGCAGCAGGAGAAGTCCGGCCTGAACAAGGTAGGCGAGCTCAAGAAGCAGCTCGACGAGCTCAAGAGCCAGGCCGAGCGCGCCCAGCGTGACGGTGACTTCAAGGAATGGGGACGCTTGGAGCACGATGTGATCCCCACGGTGCAGCGCGAGCTGGCCGAGGCGAGCACCACGGACCGTTCGGCTCCATCGCAGGACGGAAGCGGGGCGGGCGGAACCGCCGATACGGCGGCCATGGTGAAGCATGAGGTCGGCCCGGACGACGTGGCCGACGTGGTGTCCGCCTGGACCGGCATCCCGGCCGGGCGGCTGCTCGAGGGCGAGACGGCCAAGCTGCTGCGGATGGAGACCGAGATCGGGCACCGGGTGATCGGCCAGGCGCGCGCCGTGCAGGCCGTGTCCGACGCGGTCCGCCGGGCCCGGGCGGGCGTGTCCGACCCGGACCGGCCCACCGGCTCGTTCCTGTTCCTGGGGCCGACCGGCGTGGGCAAGACCGAGCTGGCCAAGGCGCTGGCCGAGTTCCTGTTCGACGACGAGCGGGCCATGATCCGCATCGACATGAGCGAGTACGCCGAGAAGCACTCGGTGGCCCGGCTGATCGGCGCTCCGCCCGGTTACGTGGGCTACGAGGAGGGCGGCCAGCTCACCGAGTCGGTGCGGCGCCGTCCCTACACCGTGGTGCTGCTGGACGAGGTGGAGAAGGCGCACCCGGAGGTGTTCGACGTCCTGCTGCAGGTGCTCGACGACGGGCGGCTGACCGACGGCCAGGGCCGCACGGTGGACTTCCGGAACACCATCTTGGTCCTCACCTCGAACCTGGGGTCGCAGTTCATCGCGGACCCTTCTTTCGGGGACGAGCGGGCCAAGCGCGAGGCGGTCATGGGCGCGGTGCGGAACGCGTTCAAGCCGGAGTTCTTGAACCGGCTGGACGACGTGATCGTGTTCGACGCGCTGACTACCGGCGAGCTGACCAAGATCGTCGACCTGCAGGTCGAGCGGCTGGCCGCGCGGCTGGCGGGTCGGCGGCTGACGCTGACCGTCACGCCGGCGGCCCGGGAGTGGCTGGCCGTGACCGGGTTCGACCCGGTGTACGGGGCGCGGCCGCTGCGCAGGCTGGTTCAGTCGGCGGTGGGCGATCAGCTGGCCCGGGCGCTGCTGTCCGGGGAGATCCTGGACGGCGACGAGGTGCTGGTCGACGTGGACGAGGCGCAGGACGCGCTGTCCGTGCAGCGGGCCGCGGAGGTCCTGGCGCGTTAACCGCGCGGGTTCGAGGGGCCGGGCTCCGGTTGCGGATCGTTTATGATCCCGCGACGGGCCCGGCCTTTCGGTTGTCCTCGTCGTTCCTGTTGTCCCTGCCGGCCTTGTCGGCCTTGTCGTCGAGCAGCTTGTCGTAGGCGTCTTCGGGCAGGGCCAGGTCGACGCGGATCCGGTAGCGCAGCCGGAGCAGCAGCTGGAGCTCGTCGCGGTCAGCACCGCGCAGGCAGGCGTCCACCCCGGCGGTGGCCCAGTCCAGCGCGCCGTTCAGGTCGCCCTGCTCGATGAGCAACTCGGCCACCAGGTCGCAGGTCCGCGGTAGCGACTGGCCGCCGTCCTCGGTGAGCTGGCCCAGCAGGGCCTCGGCCTCGGCGAGCCGGCCGAGCGCGAACATGGCGCGGGCCAGCGGCACCCGGGGATCGTCGAACGTCGGGCCCGTGTCCGCGATGGCGGCCTGGAACTCGTCCGCGGCGATGGCCGGCTCGTCGGCCAGCAGCCACTGCTCGCCTGCGCGCATGTGGGCTTCGGCCCGGGACATGTTTTCCGGCGCGGCCTGGACCGGGAGCGTGGCCTGCACGGCCAGGCGGCTCATGCGGACCGCGGCCCGTTTGTGGTTGCCCGTCCGGGCAGCGTTGACCTCGATCGCGTCGAATAGCTCACCGGAAAGCACAACCACGTCTCCGAACCTACCCGCCGAGGCCTCGGACAATCCGGGGCTCTTCCCGTTTTACCGGCTGCTTTTACCGGCGGGTGCGCTCGAGCGCGTCCCAGAAGCCACGGCGCAGCGCGTGCCGGACCTCATCGTGCAGCAGGTAGTCGATCGGCAGCGCCGATCCCTGCAGCAGCCGGGCCTCCAGGTCGGACGGCATCCGCGGCTTGCGGGCCAGCACCGCTTCCAGCCACAGCGCCGGAGCGTCCCGCGCCACCGAGGCGCCGAACTCCTGACCCTCCTCGTGCGCGGCCTGCACAGCCTCGGCCAGCGACACTCCGCCGCCCGAGGCCCCGCCGGCCGACACTCCGCCAGCCGACACTCCGCCGGCCGACATTCCGACGGCCGGGGCGTAGCCGGGCGGCGCTGAGGTCACGACCGGCTGCGGGCCGCTGTAGGGGAGGCTGCGGGACGAGCCCGGCCCGGCGTGCTGGCCGACGTGCTGGACGCCGGACTGCTGCGCACCCGACGGCGAGCCCATGGGACCCATGGGGACCGGAGCGTTCGGGAGGTTCGGGGTGTTCGGGCGGGAGGGCAGGCGGCGCAGCTGGCCGGGGGGAGCCTGGGGGGCTTCGGCGCCGGCCAGGCTGTCGGGGGCGACCGGGGGAACGTAGCCGGTGACGTCCTCCGCGACGCGGGCGACGCGGGGCAGCTCGGCGCG
>PLIQ01000304.1 GCA_003140115.1 Actinomycetota bacterium
ACCCGGTCGCAGTCCGAGGCCTGGGCCGCATCCGGGGTGTGCTGCAACTCGGTGTGCCCCGGCTTCGTGCCGACCCGGCTCAACGCGGCGGTGGCCAGCGACCCGGCGCGGATGGCGGCGATGGCGGCGCGGACCATGGTGGGCCGCAACAGTGAGCCCGCGGACTTCGCCGGGACGGCGGTGTTCCTCGCCTCGCCCGCCAGCGTGTACGTGACCGGGCAGACGCTGTACGTGGACGGCGGCTTCTCCGCGACGTAAGCGTGTCGTTGTCGTTGTCGTTGTCGTCGGCGGATGCGGCGTTGGCGTTAGCGCGGCGTTGGCCCGCGCAGGCCGGCGGACGCGGCAGAATGTTCGGTATGGCAGCAGCCCGACGCGGGGGAACGAGCACTCCCCCAGAAGATTTCGAAGAGAACATCGTCGACATCGACGTCGCCGAGGAGATGCGCGACAGCTACCTCGAATACGCCTACAGCGTCATCTACCAGCGCGCGCTCCCCGACGCGCGGGACGGCCTCAAGCCGGTCCAGCGCCGGATCCTGTACCAGATGAACGAGATGGGGCTGCGGCCGGACCGCAGCCACGTCAAGTGCGCCCGGGTGGTCGGCGAGGTCATGGGCCGCCTGCACCCGCACGGCGACTCGGCCATCTACGACGCNNGACCTGCCCGCGGCCATGCGCTACACCGAGGCCCGGCTGACCGCCGCCGCGATGGAGATGGTCGCCTCCATCGACGAGGACACGGTCGACTTCATCCCGAACTACGACGGCAGCGAGACCCAGCCCGACGTGCTGCCCGCCGGCCTGCCCAACCTGCTGGTGAACGGCGCGGCGGGCATCGCGGTCGGCATGGCCACCAACATGGCGCCGCACAACCTCGGCGAGGTCATCGCGGCCGCCCGCCACCTGCTGCGGGATCCTGCCGCGTCCTTGGACACCCTGATGCGGTTCGTGCCGGGCCCCGACCTGCCGACCGGCGGGCGGATCGCCGGCCTGGAGGGCATCAGGGAGGCGTACGAGACCGGCCGGGGCATCTTCCGGACCCGGGCCACCGCGACGATCGAGCAGCTCACTCCCCGGCGGGCCGGCATCGTGGTCACCGAGCTCCCGTACACCATCGGCCCGGAGAAGGTCATGGCCCGGATCAAGGACCTAGTCCAGGCCAAGAAGCTCAACGGCATCGCCGACCTGAAGGACCTGACCGACCGCAAACGCGGCCTGCACCTGGTGATCGAGGTCCGCAGCGGCTTCAACCCGGACGCGGTCCTGGCCGAGCTCTACCGGCTGACACCGATGGAGGAGACCTTCGGCATCAACAACGTCGCCCTGGTCGACGGCCAGCCCCGGGTGCTGGGCCTGAAGGAGCTGCTCGAGATCTACGTCGCGCACCGTCTGGATGTGACGCGGCGGCGGACCGAGTACCGGCGCCGCAAGCGGACCGAACGCCTGCACCTGGTGGACGGCCTGCTCATCGCGCTGCTCAACATCGACGAAGTGATCCAGGTCATCAGGTCCTCGGACGACGCGGCGGCCGCGCGGGAACGGTTGATGGCGATCTTCGAGCTGTCGGAGATCCAGGCCCAGTACATCCTGGACACCCCGCTGCGCCGGCTGACCCGCTTCGACCGGCTGGAGCTCGAGCGCGAGCAGGACGTCCTGCGGGCCGAGATCGCGTCGCTGACCGCGATCCTGGAGTCGGAGGNNCGGCGGCCGCGACGGCCGTCCCGCTGGAGGTCACCGACGACCCGTGCGTGGTCCTGATGTCCGCGACCGGGCTGGTGGCACGGGTGACCGTCGGCAGCACGGATATTGATGCCGAACGGACCCTGGTTCCACCGTCCGGTGACCTGGCTCGCTCCGCAAACGACGTCATCGCCTCGACGGTCCGGGCCACCGTCCGGGGCACGATCGGCGTGGTGACGTCGGCCGGGCGGCTGGTCAAGGTGGACGTGCTGGAGTTGCCCGCGCTGCCGCCCGGCGCGGGCACGGCGTCGCTGGCCGGCGGCACGGCGGTCGGCGAGTTCGCCGCGCTGGAGCCAGGCGAGACCGTGGCCGGGCTGTGCGGGTTCGACGGCGCGCTGGGCGCCGGCGTCGTGCTGGGCACCGCCGAGGGCGTGGTCAAGCGGGTGCTGCCGGAGTATCCGCAGAACCGGGACGAGTTCGAGCTGATCACGCTGAAGGACGGCGACCGGGTGGTGGGCGTCGCGCAACTGGCAGCGGAGTCGGCGTCACTGGTGTTCATTACCAGCGACGCGCAGCTGCTGCACTTCCCGGCGTCCTCGGTGCGGCCGCAGGGCCGGGCCGCGGGCGGGATGGCGGGCGTTCGGCTGTCGGCGGGGGCGTCGGTGGTGTGGTTCGGCGCGGTGGACGAGGCCGCCGCGGCCGGGACGCCGGTGGGAGCACCGGGGACCTACTCCCCCGCCGTGGTGGTGACGGTGGCGGGCAGTACCGGGGCGTTGCCCGGTACGGCCGGCCTCAGCGTCAAGGTGACGCCGCTGCACGAGTTTCCGGCCAAGGGCCGGGCCACCGGCGGGGTCCGCTGCCACCGGTTCCTCAAGGGCGAGGACGCGCTGGTCATGGCCTGGGCCGGGCCCGCCCCCGCGGTGGGCGCGACCGATTCGGGCAGCCCGGTCATCTTGCCTGATCCGGTGGGCAGGCGCGACGGGTCGGGCATCAGCCTGCGGCGCCAGCTCGCCGTCGTCGGCGGGGCGGGGCGCGTTCCGTAGTGGCCGCGTTCNNTGGCGGTGTTCCGTAGTGGCGGTTTACCTGGCGGCCGCCGCGGCGGTCAGCGGGTGCGGGCGCGGCGGGAGCGCCGCCTTGCTACCGGCTTGGGACCGCGGCCTGCGGCAGCCACGGGCTCCCGGGGAACCTCGGCCGCGGCAGCAACTGGCTCCCGGGTCACGGCGGCCGCGGCAGCAACGGGCTGCTGGGTCGCGGCGGCCGCGGCGGCAACGGGCTCCCGGGGAACCTCGGCCGCGACTGCACCGGGCTGCTGGGGAACCTTGACCACGACGGCACCGGGCTGCTGGGGAACCTTGACCGCGGCGGGACCGGGCTGGACCTCGGCTGCGGCGGGACCGGGCTGGATCCCGGCTGCGGCGGTACCGGGCTGCTGGGGGGCGTCGATCGCGGGGCCGGGGCGGCGTTCGGGGCCGATGGCCGGCTTGAGGGGGCCGACGGCCTGGGCCAGCGCGGCCAGCAGGTCAGCGGGACCGGCAGGGGTCTTGTCGGCCAGCTGCCATTCCCTTACGATGACCGCGCCCTCAGGACCGGGATAGAAGACGTCGCCCAGGAAGCAGCCCCCTGCTTCCAGCGCCAGGATGTCTGGATGGTCATCGGGGACATCCTGCAGGTACATGGCCGTGTCGAGCAGACTGACCACGCTGCGCGCGACGCGCGACGCGCTGACGCCCGCGGTGTCGAGCCGCCACCACGCCTGCGCCCGGAGGAACCTGGCAATCATTTTCGTCTTAACCACGAGTAGTGATCGTACAAGTCCCCTGAGTGATCCTCAACCGATCTGGCTATATGTCGATGCGGGAGGGATCAAGCTCGGCCGCGCCGCGGACGATGAAGTCCCGGCGCGGGGCCACCTCGGTCCCCATCAGCAGGCTGAATATCTCCGCGGCCGCGGCGGCGTCCTCGATCCTGATCCGGCGCATGGTGCGGTGCCGGGGATCCATGGTGGTCTCGGCCAGCTGGGAGGCGTCCATCTCACCCAGGCCCTTGTACCGCTGCACCGGCTCCTTCCACCGCTGGCCGCGCCGCTCCAGCTCCAGCAGCGTCCGGTTCAGCTCGGCGTCGGAGTACGTGTACCGGTACTTGTCCTGGCCCTTGCGGGTGTGCGTCAGCTCGATCCGGTGCAGCGGCGGGACCGCGGCGAACACCCGGCCCGCGTCCAGCATCGGCCGCAGGTAGCGATGGAACAGCGTAAGCAGCAGGGTACGGATGTGCGCGCCGTCCACGTCTGCGTCCGAATTGTGGGTTAGTAGCCCGCCGGTACCGGAGATAAAGTTCTCGTCCTCCGGGACGGACAGGTCGTAGACGTCGCCGTTGTAGTGCAGTTTCCTGATCATCCGGATCGGCAACGCGACCAGGTCCCTCGAGACCTGCTCGCATCCCGAGCGAGTTGCCGGGCGTGCTACGTACGCGGCAAACGCATCAGCACATGGAGCGCTGCGCCACAGGCGGCTCAGCGTTTTCAGTGCCTCTTTGCCGGTCACACTGACGAGGTAGCTAGGCCCGCTCGCCACTTCGTGCTCGCGTATCTGGAACTTCCCGCCCCGGCGACGGCTCAGGCCAGCCAGCACGCCAAGCTGACCCAGCAGGTACAGCAGCCCGTTCGCGAGGTCGATCGAGGAGGTGGCGAAGGCTAGCTTCTGTCCGACGCGGTCCTTGCTCCCGTCGCCCAGGAAATACCCTTCCAGGAACGCGAGCTGATTGGTCTCCTCGCAGTTGAGCAGCAGGTCAGGGATGCGCTTATGGGTCGCCGTCCCTCCCATGCCCATCGCCCTGAAGGCACGGGCGAAGACCGGAGCATGCACGTAGAGATGCAGCGCGTTCGGAACTGCCTTCGGCCTCACGATCGTCGGAGTACGGCCGGTCACGGCCTCGATGGCGGTGACAAGTGACGGGAGGTACCGCTCGTCGGGTGCGCCGAGCGAGAAGTTGAGCCGGGCGCCACGGGAGCTGAGCGACCCCTCCGCGAGGTACCAGCCGAGCATGTAGCACAGCTCCTCGGTCACCGGAAGGAAGCGGTTTACCGCACGGGTACGGTGGGCGCGCGTGTAGAGAACGACATCGCGGCCATCGGCCTGGGCGGCGAGCCAGGACAGGTCTTCTTCGCTAAGGTCGGCCAGCCAGGCGGCGGGAGCGACGTCGCGGTACAGGTCGTTAGCCGAGGCCGTCGCGGACCACTGCTCGACGAGTGACGCGACTACCACAGCTGCTTCCGGCCATGGCTCGCCCAGTTCGGTAAGGTACCGCCGGAAGACGGGCTCCGGTGGCAGGGAGCGGCAAGTCTCGAACTCGCTGATGCTGCACGCCTGCCGGTAACCCAGCCTTCCGGCCATGTCCCCGCCGGTGATTCCCTGCTTCTTTCGCGCCTCGGCCAGCCGGGCCCACTCCGACCTCGGGAGCCGGATCCGCGGGACGTCCCGCCGCAGATGGGCGGGCTGCCGGGCCGCGGCCTTGGCGGCGAGGAGCCGACGGACGGCCTCTCCTTCGATCCGGATCGCATTGTGGTACCCGGTCCGGCGGAGCAGCATGGCCAAGTCGACCTCATGCTGTGGCGCGGGTCGCGGCAGCCGGCGTGGCGCGACGACCAGATCACCGAGGCGCAGGTCGCTGGCGGGCTTGAGAGCAAGCTCGCCGTTTTCATAAGTGAAGACGGAGTGGCCGCCGGTCACGGTGACTTCGCGGCCGTAGGCGGTCCTGATCTGGTACATCTCACCGCGGTGGTGGTGCCGGATCAGCTGTTTCAGCGGGCTGATCCTGGTGGTCCGCGTAGCCAGGTCCACGCTCACTGTTTCGGCTATGGAAGTCGGGTCGCCGGTGCCGATGACCTCGTCGATGGCGAGGCCTATCCGGCGAAGGGTCAATCGGCCGTCGCGATCGGTGAGCAGGACCGGCTCATTCGGCGCCACGGACATCAGGATCACCCGCTGGTAGCGGGCCGAGTCCAGGTCGAACGAACTGCCCGAGCCGGCGCCGATGACCTGGATGATGGAGGCGCACTCGGCGTTCTTGAGCATGTCCGCCAGGGAGGCCTTCTGCACGTTGAGGATCTTGCCGCGGATGGGCAGCAGGGCCTGGAACTCCGAGTCGCGGGCCATCTTGGCGGTGCCGAGCGCGGAGTCGCCCTCCACGATGAACAGCTCGCTGCGGTCGTCGGCCGAACGGCAGTCGACCAGCTTGGCCGGCAGCGAGGAGCTGGCCAGCGCCGACTTGCGCCGCTGGTTGTCGCGATGCTCGCGGGCGGCGATGCGCGCCTTGGCGGCCGACGCCACCTTCTCCAGGATCGAGCGGGCCTGTTGCTTGGCCCCCCGCGGCGGCGTCTCCAGGTAGGCCTTGAGCTGGGTGCTGACGACCTGGGCGACGATCCGGGACGCGGCCGGGGTGCCGAGCACCTCCTTGGTCTGCCCCTCGAACTGCGGCTCGGGCAGCCGGACGGAGATCACCGCGACCAGGCCTTCGAGCGCGTCTTCCTTGGTCACCGGCTCGTCGCCGTTCTTCAGCAGCCGAGCCGCGCGGAGCTGGTCGTTCAGCGTGCGGACCAGGGCCCGCTCGAAACCGGTGACGTGGGTGCCGCCGTGCGGGGTGGCGATGACGTTCACGAACGAGCGGAGCACGGCGTCGTAGCCGCTCCCCCACTGCAGCGCGACGTCGACTCCGAGCTCGCGCTCCACGTCGGTCGGCGTCATGTGCCCGCGGTCATCCAGCACCGGGACGGTCTCGGTGAAGTTCCCCGAGCCGGTCAGCCGCAGCACGTCGGAGACCGGCTCGCCGGAGGCCAGGTGCGAGCAGAACTCGCTGATGCCCCCGTCGAAGCGGAACTCGGCGTGGCGTGCTTCCTGCTCCGGGGCCTCGTCGTCCCCGCTTTCATCGCTGATCGTGATGGTCAGACCGGGGACCAGATAGGCGGTCTGGCGGGCGCGCTCGGTCAGGGCCTCGTAGCTGAACCTGGCGTCGCGCAGGAACACCTGGCGGTCCGGCCAGAACCTGATCCTGGTGCCGGTGGCCTTCTTGAGGATGCGGCCGAGATCGCGCAATCCTGATCGCTTGGTGAAGTCGGCCGTAGGGCCGGGCCCGGCGAACTCACCGGTGACGCCGCGGCGGAAGCTGGCCGCCCAGGTCCGGCCCTCCCGGTCCACCTCGACGTCGAGCCGCGCGGCCAGCGCGTTGACCACCGAGGCGCCCACGCCGTGCAGCCCGCCGGAGGCGGTGTAGGAGCCGCCGCCGAACTTGCCCCCCGCGTGCAGCCTGGTCATGACCAGCTCCACGCCGGACAGCTTGGTCTTGCGCTCGACGTCGACCGGGATGCCCCGGCCGTTGTCCCGGACTTCGGCCGAACCGTCCGCATGCAGAATCACGTCGATCCGGGTGCAGTGCCCGCCCAGCGCCTCATCCACCGAGTTGTCGAAGATCTCCCACAGGCAGTGCTGCAGGCCGCGGCCGTCGGTCGACCCGACGTACATGCCCGGACGCTTGCGCACCGCGTCCAGGCCCTCCAGGACCGACAGGTGCCGGGCGGTATAGGAGGTGTCGCCCGCGGGGTTGACGGGCAGCCGGGCGGCCGCGCCAGTGTTGGCAACGGCAGTGGCGGTAACGGCAGTGGTGCTAACGGCGGTCACGGCCGGGCCGATCTCCTTCCGGAAATGGCCCCGCGGCGGGGCCTCTCGAACAGAGTAGCGTTCCCGGCCGGGTGCCGGGTGCATGCCACGCGGCGGAGCCCGCGAAAATGCTTCGCCCGCCCGTTATCGGGTATATGTGATGTAGAGACACACGGTGCCTGTGTGCCGCCGGGTCACGCCCCCGGCGGGACACGGGCACCGCGCGTCAGGGCCGGAAATAATACGAAGCGTCCGGATGCGGTTTCGCTTGTGGCGTAGAGCACCCCGAGTAGGGAACGCCGGCGCCTGGGTATGTGTTGCACTGAACTGTAAGGCGTAAAACCGGAGCCAGACGGACGTAGCAGCCGGAGGCACCGCGAGAGGAGGCGACGTTGACAGGAGCCATAGCCCCCACAAGGCCGCTGACAGCCTTGGACATCTGCGATCGTTGCGGCGCCCAGGCATATGTACGCGTGCTACTTGCCAACTCAGGAGAGCTTCTCTTCTGCGCGCATCACGGGCGAGTGCACGCCAAGGCGCTATCCAAGGTTGCGGTTGACATTCAGGACGAGTCGAACCGGCTGTCCGAGCCGCAACCACAGTAACGCGAATGGCCTGGCCGGCAACGAAGCCGGCCGTCGGCGTTAGACGCCGACGCCAGCAGTGATCTGGCGTCGGCCTTTTTGTGCCCGTTGACGCCCGGCGCGAGCCGGGGCGCAAACGCATGAGAGTAACGCCTCGTGGCGAGAGCCACCTTGAACGAATCCCGAACCGTCCGGCCAGTTCAGTGCGCCGCGATCGAAGCCACGCTCACGGTGTGACGCGCCGTCGTGGGCATGGGCCCGGAGGCGCGGCCTTCTGGGCATGGGCCACACAGGCCCCGATAGATGGGACCACGCCAACTCCGCCTACATCCGGCCCGCCTGCCGGCTGGTCATCGAGGCCACGGTGAACCTGTGATGGCTCCGGGCTGTCTCCAGCGGCACATCGTGCCCGCTAGTCAACCAGAGCATCATTTACCGGGGAGGATCCGGGCTTCCGGGAGTAAAAAGTGCACCCCAGTACCCAAACCGCTCCCGGAAGCCCAAATGCTCCCAGATCTTGGTGCGGGTGGGAGGCGAGAGGCGTTACGCTGCCGCTCCGCATACCCGGCCGAGGGCATACCGGCCCCGGAAGACGGGGCCGGGGGGACACGCGCCCCGTCCGGGCGCGTGATCCCATGAACGCGGCAGCGTAGCCGGAACAGCCGTGAGGGGCGGCACATCCCATAGGTTCGGGCTTTTAGTCCAGGTAGTCGCGCAGGACCTGGGAGCGGGAGGGGTGCCGGAGCTTGGACATGGTCTTGGACTCGATCTGGCGGATGCGTTCCCGGGTTACCCCGTAGACCTTGCCGATCTCGTCCAGGGTCTTGGGCTGGCCGTCGGTCAGGCCGAACCGCATCGAGACCACGCCGGCCTCACGCTCGGACAGCGTGTCCAGGACTGAGTGCAGCTGCTCCTGCAGGAGCGTGAAGCTGACCGCCTCGCCGGGCTGGATCGCCTCGGAGTCCTCGATCAGGTCGCCGAACTCGCTGTCGCCGTCCTCGCCGAGCGGGGT
>PLIQ01000029.1 GCA_003140115.1 Actinomycetota bacterium
CTGACCGCGACCCGGCGGGTCATCCGCACCTGGCTCAGGCACCGGGCGCAGATCACGGCCAAGCCGACCAGGCCGGCGGACACGGCCGCGGCCGCGGCCGGCCAGCGCATGTCCTGCCAGCGCAGGCACAACAGCAGCAGCCCGGCGAGCAGGACCGGCAGCATGAAGCTGAGGAAGATCAGCTGCGGGCTAGGTGCGAGCCGGCGCGCCCATTCCAGCGGATCCACGGCCGCAGCGCCGGATTGCCCCGCAGGCCGCCAGGTGAGCGTGACCGTGGTGCCCTGCCCGGGCGAGGAGATGACCTCCGCGTTTCCCCCGGCATCTCGAAGGCGCCCCAGGACGCTGTCCCGCAGGCCCCTGCTGAGGGGTCCCACCTGCGCCGGATCGAAGCCGGCGCCGTCGTCGGAAATGATCACCTGCGCGCCGCCTGACCCGTCGCCGCGGACCGTTACCGTGGCAGCTCGCACCCCGGCGTGGGCCACCACATTACGCAGTGCCTCTCCGGCGGCGCCGCACAGCGCCTCCGCCTGCGCCGCGGGCACCGCGAGCTCGCGGCCGACCCGCCAGCGGATGGCGAGTTCCGGGGTGACCTGCTGCGCCTGGCGGCGCAGCTCGGACCCCAGGTCGACCGGACCGCGCTGACGTGGCCGTACCCGGCGGGCCAGCGCAGCCTGCGCCAGCTCGGCTTTAGCCACCAGGACGCTCCACGGCAGCGGCTGGTCGGTCACGGCGACCGCGCGCAGGACGCTCAGCACATCGTCGTGGACCGAATTGGCCGCGCGCCGCTCAGCTTCCTCCGCGGCGAGGGCGGCATCCTGAGCCGCCAGCTGTCGCGACAGCCGGTCGGCCGCGTGGTCGGCCTGGCGCGCACTCGCCCGCATAAACCGCACGGCCACTCCGGCCACGATCACGGTCGGCCCCGCGGCCACCGCCTGCTCCACCGCGAGGCTTCTACCCGGTTGCCAGGGCCCGGTGCCCAGGATCATCAGCAGCAGGGAGACAGGTATGACGAGACGGCGAGACCATACCGCCCAGGCGGTGGCGGTCGGCACCACCATCACGTAGGCCTCCTGCTCCAGGAACGGGCTCCTAGGAACGGCCAGGATCTGGATGGCGAGCACCAGGACCACGGTGGCTGCCGCCAGCAGGTTGAGGTCCCGCTGGGACGGCGGCCGACGGAATGCCCGCAGGGCCTGCCCGACCAGCAGCCCGCTCAGCAGCAGGCTGGCGGCCAGGCTGCCCGGCCGCTGGCCGCGCATCGGCCCGGAACTGACCCAGAACTGCAGGACGATAGCCAAGGCCACCGCGCCGAAGATGCGGCCGATCGCGCGTTCCAGCGTCGCCTGGTGCGCCGCGCCCGCGGGNNGTGGCGGTCCCGCAGCGCGACCCGCAGCAAGTCCGTCTTCGTGTAGACGTCGTCCCCGTTCGCCACGTAGCGGGCCTTCACCGCCTTCAGGTGGGTCTTGACCGTCTCCAGCGCGCACCCCTGCACCGACGCGATCTTCTGCGCGGTCACGCCGGTCGCGTACAGCCGCAGGACCTCCACCTGCGCCGGCGACAGCCGCGGCCCCGGAGCCGCCAGCACCACCGCGGCCATCAGCGGCGACACCCAGCCGTGATCACCGTTCATGACCGCGGTGAGCGCCTCTTCCAGGCGTTCGGCCTCCTCCTTGCGCACCACGGCGTCAGCTCCGATGCCCAGGGTTTCCTGCAGCCGCTCTGGGCGCTCCTCGCCGGTGTAGATCACAACCGGATACTCGCGATCTTTCAGCAGGGCGACGTTCCGCGCCGGGGACGACCCGTCCTTCAGGGTCAGGTCCAGCAGAACCACATCTGACCGGCGGGTCACCGCAGCGTCCAGGGCCAGGAACTCCGGCACGCTCGCGGCCATGATCCCCGCCGCGAATGAGGAGTTCGCCTGGGGCAGCCTCGCCAGCACGCCATGACACAAGTCCGGGTGATCATCAATGATCGACACGACCACCGACGCGCCGTCAACGCCCGAGACACCTGTTTCCATACCGCACCATCCAGTCGCCCACCCTGGCACAACGGTGCCCGCTGTGAAGCGAGTTTGGCAAGACACCAAGACTGCTCGTCAGGGCTCGGGGCGGTAGCCGCCGAGCGGTCGGGGGTGGCCGCGTTGGCCACGATTGCGCCCCTTAAGGGGGATATTGCCGGACTGCGCTAGCTGTCCAGACTGGTCTAGGACACCGCGATACGGGAGGACCCATGACAAGTGAGCCGAATCTTCCACCATTCGACCTGAGCAGATTGCGTCCCGGTGACGTGATAGCCGGGATAGCGTCGTTCCTGGTCCTGATTTCCCTTTTCATCCCGTGGTACAGCTTCGCCTCCGCTGCCGCCCAGGCGGGGGAGCAGGCCACTCCTGCGCAGCAGCAACTGGTCCTGGCTATCTGCGGTGATCAGCCGGCCGTTTGCTCGTCGGACGTTCCGCCGCAGTTCAGCGTGAGCGCACTGGGGGCGGGCGCCGGGGGGTGGCG
>PLIQ01000054.1:0-20035 GCA_003140115.1 Actinomycetota bacterium
CGGAGATCAACGCCCGGCTCGATCAGCGGTTCCGGCTGCTGACCACCGGGAACCGGACCGCCCTGCCGCGCCACCAGACCCTGCGAGCCCTGATCGACTGGTCCTACGACCTGCTCAGCCCGCAGGAAAAGATCGTGTTCGGCCGGCTCTCGGTCTTCGCCGGGGGCTGGACCCTGGACGCCGCCGAAGCGGTCGCCTCCGGCGGCGACGTCGCGGACTGGCAGGTGCTTGACCTGCTGGCCGCGCTGGTCGGCAAGAGCCTGGTCCAGGCCGAGGTAATCCACGGGNNGCGCGACGCCCGGGTCGCCCACCGCGATCATTACCTGGCCCTGGTGGAGGCCGCCGCCGCACGGCTGCGCGGCCCGGACGAACATCGCTGGCTGGACAGGATCGAGGCCGACTTCGATAACATCCGTGCCGCGCTGGCGTTCAGCATCACCGATCCTGACAGTGCCGAGCCCGGCCTGCGCCTGGCCGCAGGGCTCAAGTGGTTCTGCCTTATGCGAGGCCACAGTGGCGAAATCATCGAGGCGCTCAGCGATCTGCTCGGGCGCCCCGACGCCCGCCGGCCGACTCGCGACCGAGCCCGGGCCCTAGTAGCGCAGGGCCACCTGCTCAATAACTTCGGCCGCAGCCCGGCGATCCCCTCGATGGCGCAGGAGGCCATCACGATTGCCCGCGCCCTCGCCGATGACTATGTCGCCGGCGATGCCCTGTGCGTGCTCTGCTGGTTCACCTTCCTGACCGGCGATCTGCCCGCCGCGCTGGCCATGGTCGACGAGGCCGTCGCGCTGGCCAGGTCAGCCGGGAGCCCCCATCTGCTTACCGCCGCTCTCGGACACCGCGCGGCGTTCAAAGGGGAGTCCGGCGACCGGGACGCAGCCTCCGCTGACCAGCAGGAGGTCCTCGCGCTTGCGCAGGCGGCCGGAGATAACTACGTACTCGTCATTACCCTGCTGAATCTGGGTGTTGACCAGGTCGGGGCCGGGGAGCGCCCCGCTGCCGTGGCGTCCTTCCAGGAGGCGCTGGAGGTCGCGGAAGCCCATGGCTACCAGCACCTGGGCGCTGCCCTGGCGTTGAACCTGGGGCTTGTCCACCTCATGGACGCAGATGCCGCCAGCGCCCGCCGCCTGCTCATCGGCGTCCTGGACACGGCGCGAACCACCGGGGCGAAGACCTTTGTCCACGTTGCCATCCTCGGCCTCGCGGTAGCCATCAGCATGGACGGCGACCCCACCGTCGCCGCCACCCTCTACGGCGCCGCGGACCACCAGTACGAGCAGGCCGGACAGGCCTTCGATGCCTTGGACGTGGAACTGCGCGCCGGCGCCCATGCCCGACTGCTCGACACGCTCGGGGAAGCCGCACTCGATGCCGCGTGCCGGCGTGGCCGCACGCTCAGCCAAGCCGACGCCATAGCCCTGGCCGTGGGCGCGGCCCAGCCAGATCCGGAGCCTGCGCCCGCCGTGTCCGTTCCAGCCGTCCACTACGCGGCGACGGACAGCCCGGCTGGCCCGCTGTCGGCACGAGAGCGGCAGATCATGGCGCTACTGGCCGGCGGAGCGAGCAACGCCAAGATCGCGGAGACGCTCTTCGTCACGCCCAACACAGTCCGAACGCACCTGGACCGGATCAGGGACAAGACCAGCGCGCGCAACCGCGCCGAACTGACCCGCTACGCCATCCAGGCGGGCATCGAACCGGTCGTCCCTTCCCCTTGATACGGGCCGGTCAGTCATCTCGCGGATGAAGCGCTTGACGAAGACCGAACGCCTCAGGGAGAGTTTGTTCACGGCGGCGACCGGTCGCCGAGCTGTGGAACATCCGCCCCAGCCGGGGTTCCATTGGCGAAGGGGATTCGCCCTCTCGGTCGTCAATGTCACAGGCCATCTTCTGACACAACGTCGCTGGGGACGAGGGTGTCAAGGGGAGGCTTGTCCATGACCAAGGACGCCAGCTTCAAGAAGGTCGTCCGGCGCCACGCCGAGGAGACAGGACAGCGCTACACCGAAGCACTGACGGATCTCGAGGGTCTCGGTGCCCGAATGCACCACGAGCCAGTTCCTGAGCGGCTACTCGCTCATCTCCGGGATCGCTACGGCATTGACCCGGTCGCGGCGACCAAGCTCAGCGTGCACAAGACCTACGTGTTCCGCATCGACCGCAATGACGGCAGCCCGTGGGTCGCCCGCGCGTTTCCCCCCGCTCGGCCGCGTGCCGGGGTTGAGGGCGACGCCGCGATCCTCAGCTTCCTGGAGCGGCACGACTATCCCGCGGAGCGCCTGGCGGTCGACGACGCGGTATCTGACTTCGATGGCAGCGCGGTCCTCGTGACGCGGTTCGTTGAAGGCGTCCAGCTCCCCGGCGGCGCCGCGAAGTTCGCCATGATGGGTGAGCTGCTCGGACGGCTGCACGCGCTGCCGTACGACGAAACCGCCAGCCGCCCGGGTGGAGCGAGTGGTGAGGACCCGAGCCATGAGGGCACGCCGGGTCAGGACCTGCTGGCGGCCCTGTCGTTTCTCGGCGCCGTCGACACGAAGGTCGCGGCCGCCGAGCGCGAGCGATTTGACCAGCTCCGCGACCAGGTGCGCTCGGCCGACGACGGCCACGGCCTTCCGGAGGGCTTGCTGCACGGAAACCTCCTCCACGCCCCCGATCACGCCGTCTTGAGCGAACAGGGGCCGGTCGCGATCAACTGGAAGGCGTCCGGGCGCGGACCGCGCCTCGCCGACTTCGCGTACCTGATCTGGGGCACGGGTTCGTGGAACCCACGCCGGCCGAACCAGAAGTGGATCGACGCTGCCGTCAACGCCTACCGCCGACATGTCGAGCCGACCGATGACGAACTCGACCGGCTCGAGGCGGTCATGTACATCCGGACGCTCTACCTCGCCTGTTTCGGCTACCGACGCGCCCTCACCAACGGCTCGACGTTCAACGAGTGGGGCTTCATCGAGCCACCCGAGTACTTCAGCTCCACCGCGGCTGCGGTCCGAGCCGCGTTCCGCCGGTAGGTCGTCGGTGCGGCAAGGGAACGACGGCGGCGCGCCCGTAGAGGTCCCGGAGGACATCGTCGAGCGGATCCGCGCGCTATGCCTGGCGCTCCCCGAGGTGACGGTACGAGTCGACGGTTCACTGACCAGAGCGAGATCGACGGCGCGGTCGTTCGACATCCGCCGGAGGTCGTTCTGCTTGCTCGTGGCATGGGAGGACTCCACTGGCAAGCTCGTCCCGCTGCTCGTGTTGCGTGTCGGCCCGGACGAACGCGAGGCGTTGCTATCCATTGGCTACCCGTTCCTCGCCTCGCGAGCCGGCCATGATCGCATCGTGGTGGTGCTCACCGACGAGACGGACTGGGAGGAGATCCGTGAGCTCGTGACCGAGAGCTACCGGATCCTCGCGCCGAAGAAGCTCGTCGCACTGCTCGACGAGCACAGCGACGTGAGTCCTTACGACGATCCGTTAGATCCACCCAGCCTGTCGCGCCACGAGTAGCGCCGCCGAGCCCAGAAGGCCAGCCCGAACGTCAGAACTCGGCGCCACTACACGCGGTCACTGTCGATTACCAGGACGGGTTCACTGCCCGGGCGCCAGCACCGGGCTGTTGTGATAGGCGGCGATCAGCCACTGGCCGCCCCGCTTCTCGAAAACCCAGGTCGCGTTCACCTTCCTCGTGTCCGGGACCTCGGTCTCGGCGCCGAACAGGATGCCGGATTCGCTGACGACGATCGCGGCGTCCCTGCCGACGAAGCGGAGGCTGAGCCGCTTGTTGTAGGTCGAGCTGTCCTTGAGTGGCCCCTCGAAGGCCAGGGCCATGTTCTCGCGGATCACCTCACGGCTCTCGCGGAGCGAGCCGGTCATGATGGCGGTCGCGTCCGCCGTGTAGTCGGCGACCATGGCGTCG
Source organism: Actinomycetota bacterium (assembly GCA_003140115.1). The sequence continues at coordinate 3,905 of PLIQ01000054.1, forward strand.
GCGTCGCCAGCCTCCCACGCCTTGTAGGAGTCAACCAGCACGGCCTGGATGGCGGCCTCGTCTTCCGCACGACTGTCTGACATCGGATTCTCCCTCGTGATTGGTTCGCCCGGGGTATTCCGGCGAACTCGTCAGTACATACCGGCGGCGGGGCCGGAACTCATCGCGCCCGCGGTAAAGAGGTGTTGAGGCGGGCTCGACGCAGAGAGGTTGCCGTAGCAGTGGCCGCGTAAGTCCCTAGGCGTCGAGCACGGCGGCCAGACCGAAAGACGCGAAGACCTCGGAATCCTGGAACACCGAATTCCGGCTGATGCCCTCGGCGGTGACGGTGAAGATCTGGAGCGTGTGCAGTTCGTATCCGCCACCGACGCGCCGATAGGCGGCGAACCCGGGCTGGCCGTTGGCCGCGACCGCCTTCAGGCACCAGTCCGTTCCGGCCGCTCCGAAGACCCACTCCATGAACAGGCCGTAGTTGCCGGGCCCGGTGAACCAGTTGAGCATCGGCGGCATCTCCATGAGCACGTCCTCGGTGAGCAGCCGCTTGAGACCCTCGACGTCGGCGCGCTCGAACGCCTTCATGTAGCGATCGACCCAGGCACGCTGCTCGGCTGCGGACGGCTCGCTGAGACCTTCCTGCCGGACCTCGGCTTCCTTCACACGGGTACGCGCCCGCTGCAGGGAACTGTTCACCGATACGACGGTAGTGCCGAGGATCTCCGCTGCCTCGGACGCGGAGAAGCCGAGCACGTCACGCAGGATCAGCGCACCACGCTGCCGCGCCGACAGGTGCTGCAGGGCGGCGGCGAACGCCAAGCGCAAGCTGCTGCGGTCGATCACGGCTCCAGCCGGATCGCCCGCATCCAGCAACGAGTCCGGCAAGGGCTGGAGCCAGGCGACGTTCTCTCCCGGGACGAGCGGCCCGAGCGGGTCCGACGCGGCCACCANNCGAGTCTCGTCGTACTGCTCCCGCGCCCGCCACGCCCTCAGGTACGTGTCCTGGACCAAGTCCTCTGCGTCGTGAGCCGAGCCGAGCATCCGGTAGCAGTACGCCAGCAGCTCCGTCCGGAACGGTTCGACCAGGCGATCGAAGCCTTCTACCTTCGTGGTCACGTCCACGCCCTTCTCTGCTCCTATCGAGACCACCATACCCCCGGGAAAGGAGCGGATATGTAAACAATTTTGAATTGTACTTCTGAGCTGGTCTTAGCGTAGGGAAACTTGGTTACCCTTCGTCGTGTTGCCGGGCCAGGAGGGCCCCGCGGCAGTCAGCCGGCCTGCAGGACAAAGAAGATGAAACACAGGAAGGCCTGCTTGTCCACGAGGACGTCGGGGAACAGTTCGCGGGCGCCTGGTGCGGGGGGTGGTTCGCTGATGACCGCTATCCGGAAGCCGGCCGCGGTGAAGGCGTCGGTCATCGCGTGCAGCGGCCGGTGCCAGAAACTCATCACAGCGGTCTGGCCGCCCATGGTCCACTGTGCGGTGTGGTTATAGGTCGCGAAATAGTCGGGCTTGCGGCCGGCCTCGCGGTGCATGAGGTTCACGGCGAAGGGATGGTCGACGGACACGATCAGCCGTCCGCCGGGCTTGAGCACGCGCCGTAGCTCGGCGAGGGCCGGCCCCCAGTCCTGCAGGTAGTGCAGGACCAGGGATGCGGTGACATCGTCGAACGTGTCGTCGGGGAACGGTAGCGTGCTGCCCAGGTCGGCTACCTGCAGGTCCGCGCCGTCGCCGAGCCGCCGCCGGGCCAGCCTGAGCATTCCGGCGCTGTTGTCGATGCCGGTCACGATGGCGCCCCGGTCGCGCAGCGCCGCGAACAGGGGGCCGGAGCCGCAGCCGGCGTCGAGGATCCGCCGGCCGGCCACGTCACCGGCCAGATCCAGGATCGCGGGGCGCGCGTAATAGCCATTGATGAGGTTGGCCTCAGTTTCGGCCGAGTACGCCTCGGCGAAGCTGTCATAGTCGTTGGCCACGGCCCGGTTTTGCGGCTCGGCAGAACCCTCGGGAACGGAAGGCACGCGGCCCATCGTGTCAGACCTGGCCCGTCCCGTTATCGGTTTGGGCCGGGGCCGTGCTGCTCTCGTGTGCTGCTCGAACCAGTGGGTACTCAGGCCGCCGCGGCCTACAACGCGCAGCGGTGCCCGGTCACGACGCTCCTTCAGCGACTGGCGCCGGAACCGGGCGCGGCACGGTCAGCCAAACGGTCCTGGCCGCGGCGAGCACCTGGCCGCCGGGCCCGAGCAGCGCCGACCCGGCCAGCAGTTTACGGCCGTCCCGCCCGTCCGGCCAGGCGATCACCAGGCACTGGTCGCCGGCCATAGGCAGCCCGGCCAGGCTGGCCGTCATCCGGCCGAGCAGGATGGCGGTGTCCCGGGCTAGGCCGACGGCCTCGGCGGCGGCGATCCCGCTGGGACAATCAAGCGCCGCCCAGGCCACCTCCGGCCGCACCCTCCCGCCGGCGTCGGTGACCGACGGGTCCGGTGTCCACGGCGCCGCCCACACCGCCCTGCCAGCCAGCGGCCCGGGGAAGATCCGCAGCCCGTCGCCGGGCCCGCGGGCCGTCCCGCACACAAAGCAGTCAGGGAACATCGGGTCGGTGTAGTAGCGCGCGCCGCCGGCCACCGCACGCGCTTCGGCTAGCGAGACCGGACCCGGTATCTCTAGTGCCGGGCCGTCCGGCGAGCCGGTTGCCTCGGCGATCAGCGTGCCGTCTTGGTAGATGCGGACTGAGCTTTCGCTGCCGCGTTCGACGGCCATGGGCGTGGCCAGCGGAGGTGGCCGGCGCAGCGTCACCGTCACCGGGCCATCGACGTGCGCGGCGATCCGTCCGCAGACGTAGCCACCGTTGCCGCTGCCCGGGGGGCCGCAGAAACGGGACGCGATAACCAGGGGATCTGTCGTGCCGGTGTCCGAGGTGATTACTGGGCTAGGTTTCATGTTGCCTGCCTCCTGTCGTTTCCTCGCTTGGCTAAGACCCAGGCGATCGACGCCGGAACGAGGGCCGGGGGATCAGCGCCGGCACGCGGGCCCGGTAATCAGCGTAGGTCTCGCCCAGGCCCGGCTCGAATAACAGCCGGCGCAGTAAAGGAACCGTGCAGGGCCGGGCAGTACGATGCCGACCCCGGCGATGGCCGGCAGAAACGCCGATGACGTCGATGAGCACCTGCGAGAAGCTGTTGATGATGGCCGCTCCCTGACCGGCTCGTCAACATTCACGTCACCCGCTGAATCCGCCGCAGGTCTAGGACCTGATCAGCTCACGCCGAAACCTACGGGGTCGTCCACCCGCCGGCGAACAGGCGGTGCGGACAGACGTCGACCGGGCGACGAGCCGCGACGCGAGCGCCGAGCGACATGAGTATCCGACCGAATATTGTCCTGGTCCACGGCGCGTGGGCCGACGGCTCCTGCTGGACCGACGTCATTGAGCGGCTGCAGGCCGACGGGTATACCGTCACCGCGCCGCAGTTCCCGGAGTCCTCGCTGGCCGATGACGTGGCCCGGCTGCGCCAGGTGCTAGACCGCCAGGACGGGCCGACCGTCGTCGCCGGGCACTCCTACGGCGGGCAGATCATGACCGCTCTGGGCACGGACGCACCGAACGTCGTCGGCCTGGTCTACATCGCCGCCTTCGGGCTGGACGAGGGCGAATCGATAGGCGGGCTTCTCGCGCAGGGCGGCCCTCCCACCCCCGCGCTGGCCCATCTTGACCTCGACAAGCTGGGTTTCGCGTGGCTGCCGGAGGACGACTTCGTCAGCCACTTCGCGGCGGACGTCGACCCGGTCAAGGCGCGGGTGCTGCATGCCGTGCAGCAGCCTCTGTCCGCGTCCACGTTCGAGGACGTGATGGGCGTCCCCGCCTGGAAATCACACCCATCCTGGTTCCTGGTAGCTGAGAACGATCAGGCCATCCCGCCCGACGCCGAGCGGCAGTTCGCCAAGCGCATGGGCGCCACTACCGTCGACGTCCTCACCGGCCACCTAGCGATGGTCTCCCACCCCGACGACGTGGCGCAGCTCATCAAGACGGCCGCTGAAGCTGTCCAGCCAGCGAGTGACCGGTAAGAAGCTTAGCCAGATCGGTTGTGCACTCTTCCCGGCGCCGGACGGTCCGGCGCCGGGCTGGGTGCCGTTGTCTTTCGGATCATGTCCTGCTCAAGCGGGTCGTCAGCTCACGGGCTCGGCTGATACCGCGTTGGCGGCCAGCAGGACGGCCTGGCCGGGGACGATCTTCAGGTCGCCCAGGCTGGTGTGTGATCCGCTGCCGGTACCGAAGCTGGTGGCGCCGGCGGTGAAGGTGAACGCGTTGCCGGTGGTGTCGGCGTAGACGAAGGTGCCGGCCGGGTCGGCGACGGCCAGCCCGCCCGATGATCCGGACGGCAGCGACGCGGGCGTCTGCCAGCTGCCCCCGGCCAGGTGCCAGGAGTAGGACGAGCCGAAAACGGCGATCGCGTTCCCGGCCCCGTCGATCGCGGTGGACACCGAGCTGGAGGGCAGGCTGGACAGTACCGTGGGGCCGCTCCAGGTCCCGGACGGGGACCGGGTCAGCGCTTCGGTATGGCCCCCCGCTACCGTCCAGGCGACCGACGCCTGCCCGGCGTTGCTGAGCGCGACCTGCGAGGTCCCGATCGGGTTGTAATGGTTAGATCCGGCTCCGGAAGCGAGCATGACCGGGGCGGAGAACCCGCCGGTGACGGTACCGGAGACGGCCCACAGGTTGTTGAGGCCTCCGTTGAAGGTGATGACCGCGCCCCCGTCAGGACTGACGGCCAGGCTCAGGCTATGCGCCTGGCCCTGGTCGGCTTCGATCGACAGCGTCGTGGCCGGCCGCCAGCTGCTGCTGCCAGCCAGGAGAACCGCGTCGGTGACATCACCGGGGTTGGTGGACCAGCCGGCGATGACGTTGCCGGCCCCATCTGTGCTGATCACCAGCCCGCCGTCGGACTCGGCCAGGCCCAGACCGGTGCTGAGGGTGACCGGCGCGCCCCAGCTGCCGCCGGCCGGATGCACGGCCGCCTCCACGACGGCGGTGCAGGTCGAGCACGGCCAGTATCCCCAGACCGCGACCGTCTGCCCGGCCGGGGTGACCGCCACGGCGATGCGGTGCCCGGAGCTCGGCGTGTTGCCGCCCGGGCCCAGGTCCGTCGCCTGCCAGGTCTTCCCGTTCGTGCTGGTGCACACCTGGACATGCGTGGTGCCGTCGGAGGCCGTGAAGGTCCCGCCGGCCGCCATGGCCCCGGCCTGGCTGACCGCCACCGAGCTGCCGCACGACCCCGGCAACGCGACCGGCGATGACCACGTAGCGGCCAGCGCGGGCAGCACGGGTGAAATCCCGAACACGGCCGCGCCCGCCACCGCCACCAGGGCGCCTCGCCCGATCCACCTTCGTGACCGGGTACGCGATTGAGCATGCTGCATGATGTCCTCCTCCTGACATATGAGACCGCTCGCCGCGTACGGCCACGGCCAGGACGAAGACACAGACAGGATGCTCATCGCTAATCCCATGACGCCTCCCCGCTACCCCGGCTCGGGCCGTCGCGACAGTCATCCCGGCGGGGGCGCACAGCGAAATAGTGCGGCCTGCCGCCTGACACCCCTAGCACGTACCGGCCGCCCGGCCGGTTCAGACCCGGCGGTGAACACAAGACGGACTTCTAGACACTTGACATTGCTTCGATCTATCTCGGGCCGCGCCGCAGAACGGTCGGGAGCACCACCGACAGCGAGCCTGGGCCCGTCCGCGTCGGCAAGCGCCGCTTCGGCCAGGCTGCCGTGTGAACCGCTGCCGGCGCCGAAGCTGGTGGCGCTTGAGGAGGACATGACGCGAAAGACAACGGGCGCCCTCGCGGTGTAGCGGAGGTGATCCTCGCCGATGCCGACGGTGCAGTGCTTGGCGACCTTGGGGCGGGCTGCGCTGGCACGCCAGGCTCGGGCCGATCCAGCTGTTCTGCGCGCGCGCCGCCAGGATCTGGACCGCTCACGGTGCTGCTGTGGCGGTAAGGATTTCGTCATCCCATCCGGCCGGTGAACCACAGCCGTCCTGGCTCCGTGTTACGTGGTAAGGATCGGTCTAGCTGGTCGGCGGGCGCTCTCACCGCGGTATGCCAGCCTCATTTTCGTGTGCAGTCCCGCAAGGGGCTGACCGGAGGAGGATCACGGTGAGACGAATACCGAAAGCGGCGCTCACGCTCGCGGCCATGATGAGTACGGTGGCGGCGCTGGCGGTGGTGGCCGCGGGCCCGGCGTCGGCGGCTTACCGGCCGCCGAGCATCCGGCAAGTGTGCGGCGGCACCGAGGAACTCAGCGTATGCGTGCTGCCCCCCGGAGTCACCACCTCGCCGAACAGCTACTCCGCGGCCATCGCGGTGACCAAGACTGGCATCACCGGCGCCACCGTCACCTTCGCGGTGACCGCGGGCAGCTTGCCGCCCGGCCTGACCATGCCCGCCCAGGGCGGCTCTGGCACCGTCATCAGCGGGAACCCGACTAAGGCCGGAACGTACGGCTTCACCGTCAAGGCGACCGACGGGGGCCTGACCGCCACGCTGGCCTACCAGATCACCGTCACCGTGCAGGGCCTGCCGGACCAGCTGCTGTGCACCGCTGCCAACGGCAGCTTCCTGATCAGCGGGGCCTGCGTGCTGCCCGACGCCGTCCTCGGCCTGCCCTACGCCGGGCACCTGCCTACCAGCCACCAGGCCGGCGGCACGCTCAGCATCGTCTCCGGTGCCCTGCCCCCGGGGTTGTCCCTGCCCGCCACCTTCACCGGCTCCGGCGAGACCATCAGCGGGACCCCCGCCCAGGCGGACAGCGGCAACACCTACAGCTTCACCGTGCAAGGCACCGGCGACCAGGGCCAGCCGCTGTATCAGCCCTACCAGATCACGGTGGACCCGAACCAGCCGCTGACCGTCGAGCTGCCCGCCGGCGGACCAGGTGGTACCAGCTCGCCAGTTCTCTTTCCGGCACCTGCCGAAACGGCGTATGCCCAGGACTTCTTCTCCACCGGCGGGGCCGCGCCCTACACCTGGGCCCTGACCGCCGGGAAACTCCCGCCCGGCCTCACCCTGCAGACCGACCCCTGCTGCGGCCCGAGGTACGCCAGCAATGAGCTGGCCGGCACGCCGACCACCGCCGGCACCTACACCTTCACCATGCAGGTCAGCGACTACAACGGCCAGCAGGCAACCCAGCAATTCAGCCTCACCATCGACCCCATGCCGCCGCTCCAGCTCAGCGGGACCGGTCCCTGCTGCACGGCCGGCACGGTCGGCGCCGCCTATCCCGCCATCGCCTTCGGCGCCACAGGCGGCCAGCCGCCGTACACGTTCTCGGTCGCCGCCGGGCAGGTCCCTCCCGGTCTGAGCTTCAGCTCGGGAAACCCCGGAACCTACAACAACAACGTCCTGTCCGGGACGCCCGCCAAGGCAGGCACCTTCGCCTTCACGATGAAAGTGACCGACAACCTCGGCGACACCGCGACCCAGGCGTTCAGCATCACGATCGACCCGTAACCGGATGCTCGCCGGCAGCGGGTCACGAACGGCGCTCTAACCCGCCCGGCGGTGACGGATGATCGCTTGCCAGTACAGCGATAGCCACCCCCGGAACACCCGGCCGTGACCCAGGAGAGCGGGTCACGGCCGGGCCTGGCGTTCACCTGACTGGCGACCTCAGCAGCCACCATGCCCCGGACGCCAGGCCGGCGCCCACCCGGAACGAAGCGGGTCAGCGGACGTGACGTCGGTCCCGCTCCGGGAGCCCGGTGATCTCGGCGGCGGGATACGGGAACCGGGAGGTCGTGCGGGGATATCAGCCGAAGCGGCGGACAGCCTCAGACGGTCTCAATCGTGGCCGCATCGCGCACGGCTCAGCCGCAACACCGCGCTGATGGACCTGGCCGCTCAACTGCCCGCAACCGGGGCCAAGCGAAGGGCCGCGGTCAGCCGCCGTGGCTGCCGATGAGGTGACCCACACCGAACGTCACCGCGATGGCCAGGCCGCCGAGGGCGAGCTGGCGCAGGCCCGAGCGCAGCAGTGGGCGGCCGGTCAGGCGGCCGACCACCATCCCGCCGCCCGCCAGCGCGATGGCGGTCAGCGTCAGGGAGGCCCACAGCACGTGCAGGCCGGTCAGGTAGGGGAACAGCGGCACCAGCGCGCCGAGGGAGAAGGCCAGCAGGGATGCGGCGCCGGCGATGAGCGGGGAGGGCAGCTCTTCGGGGTCCACGCCGAGTTCCTCCCGGGTATGAATGCGCAGGGCCGTGTCCGGGTCGGCCGACACCGCGGCGGCCATCCGGGCCGCGGTCTGCGGGTCGGCGCCGTACTGCCGGAAGTAGCCCGTCAGCTCTTCCTGCTCGGCTGCGGGGAACTGGCTGAGCATCTGGCGCTCCAGCAAGACCTCGGACTGGACCAGCTCGTTCTGGTTGGTCACCGAGATGTACTCCCCGGTTCCCATCGAGAACGCCCCCGCCACCAGCGCCGCCACCCCGGTCAGCATCACGGTGTGCGCCGGGACGCCGCCGCCGCCAAGGCCGGAGATCAGCGAGGCGTTCGTGACCAGCCCGTCCACCGCGCCGAACACCGCCGGGCGTAGCCAGCCGCCCGAGACGTCGCGGTGCCCGTGATACCAGCCCGCCTGCAGCGCCGCCGTACCGGTCGCCTGCGACGGCCAGTCCTCCTGTGTCACCTGCCAGCTCCTCCCTCGCGGTGCCGCCATCTGGGAGCCAGACAGCCTGCAGGTTAACGCATCACCCTGGCCCCGCTGGTTGCTTCCCGGCTCCGCGGCGCCAAGCGAGCCGGCCAGGGCTTGGCGGCCGGAAACAAGGCCGGAACCGGGGCTGAACCGGATGGCCGGCACTGACGTGTCTGTAGTGGATAGGTATGGCCGCTGGCCGCTTCCGGGCGCTCTCACCGCAATCCAGCCAGCACTGGACATCGGCCGTTTCCCGCACGGCCAGAGGCGAGGTTGGCATGTGCACGCAAATCAAAGATCCCGGTCATCACCGGGACCGCCCGGGCGAACCGGCCGCTGTCGCGATCAGGGTGAGCGCACAGTACTCCTGAATCCGGGTCCCTTTCGGGACGCCCGGAGTTCAGGGCCGCGCGTCAGCCGCCGGCGCCCGCGGGCCTCCGTATGGTCCCCCCCTCCCCGTGGGCCAGCAGCCGGCTGACTGCCTGGCCGTGGCCTGCCAGGCCCAGGCCACGGCCAGGCCCCGTTCGCGTCCCGGCTACGGCCGGGAGGACAGATAGGAGAAACACGTGAGACGAACGACCAGAGCGGCACTGACCCTGACGGCCATGGCGAGCACGATGGAGGGCAGCGTATGCGTGCTGGCTTCCGGAGTCACCACCGCACCCAGCAGCTACTCCGAGACCATCACGGCCACCAGGCGTGGCGCCGCTGGCCCCACCGTCACCTTCGCGGTGACCGCGGGCAGCCTCCCGCCCGGCCTGGCGATGTCCACCCAGTCCGCGACGGCCACCGCCATCACCGGCAACCCCACCAAGACCGGGACGTTCAACTTCACTATCAAGGCGACCGACGCGAACCTGACCTCCACGCAGGCCTACCAGATCACCATCACCGTGGCAGGCCCGCCGGACCAGCTGGTGTGCCAGCCGGGCAGCAACGGCGGCTTCCTGGAGAGCGGGACTTGCGTGCTACCTGACGCCGTCGCCGGCCAGCCCTACCAAGGGCACCTGCTCACCAGCCACCAGGCGGGCGGGACGCTCAGCGTCGTCTCCGGGACCCTGCCCCCGGGCCTGTCCCTGCCCGTCGCCTTCACCGGGTCCGGCGACACCATCGGCGGGACCCCGGCCCAGCCGGGCGTCGAACCCGGCTACACCTTCACCGTGCAAGGCACCGGCGACCAGGGCCAGCCCCTGTACCAGGTCTTCTCGATCACCGCGGACCCGAACCAGCCGCTGGCCGTCGTCCTGCCCGGCAGCGGGTCAACCCTGGTCCCGGGCACCGTCGGCCAGGCCTACGCACAGAACTTCTTCCTCAGCGGCGGGGCCGGGCCCTTCACCTGGGCCGTGACCGCCGGGAAACTCCCGCCCGGCATTGCGCTGCAGACCTTCTCCGACCCGCGTGACGCCGACAACGAGATGGCCGGAACGCCGACCGCAGCCGGCACCTACGCCTTCACCATGAAGGTCACCGACTACCTCGGCCAGCAGGCCACCCAGAAATTCACCATTACCATCCAGTCTTGACGCCGAGCGCAACCGGGCAGTTCACCAGCCTGGCGATCCGCGGCCACGGCTGGTGTCTGCCGCGGGTCGCGGTGGTGTCCTGGCCTGATCGAGCTGCCCGGCACCTGGCCGGCTGCTGGTGAACCAGGCAGGGATCTGGGTTCGTGAGGTGAAGGCGAGCTTGGCCAAGATGCTGGCGGTGTGCCGGGCGACGGTGGCGAGACTGATGGACAGCTCTTCCGCGATGGCCCTGTTGCTGCACCCGCTGGCCACCAGGCCGGCGATCTGATATTCCCGGCGGGTCAGCGGGCTGGGCGAGGCGTCCGGCCCCTGGCCAGTCTTGAGCAGGGTCAGCGCCGGGCTGTCATCCGCCGCTGCCGACGGCTGGGACGGGTCCACAGCCAGGGCGATGGCAGCATCGCTGCTCAGAGCCTGTCCCTGCGCCCAGAGCCGGGCGACGGCCGGCTCGCCGAGGCGGCGGGCCGGGGCTAGGTATGTTTCGGCGCGGGCGCCGCGCAGCGGCGGCAGTCCGGCGCTGTCCCGCAACGCGGCGGCCGCCGCGGCGAGCTGCACGGCCTGACCGGGCCGGTCCTCGTGCACCGCCAACGCCGCGAAAGCCTCCAGCCCCCGCGCGATGCCGGTGCGGGACCCCGTGGCCCGGCTGAGCTCGATGCTCCTGGCCAGCAGGTCCCTGGCCTGCCCGGCCGCGCCGAGGTCCAGGCTTACCCGCCCCAGGCCGGCCAGGCAGCGGGCGATCTCCGGCCGCGCGCCGATTTCCTCCAGGATAGGCAGCGCCTCCACGTACCGACCGTGCGCCTCGCCCGGATGCCCGCTGACCCTGGCCAGGTCGCCCAAGCCCAGGAGGCCGCGGGCGGCCCCCCACTGCTGGTCGATCCGGCGCATGACGGCGACGGAGGCGCTGCCCAGCTGACGGGCTTCGCGCAGCTTGCCCGCCCGCGCTGCGATTGTGGCCTTCGTACCCAGGCCGTAGCCCTCGTTCCACCCGTCCTGCGCAGCCTGCGCGACCGACAGCGCCTGGTCCACCCGGGCCGCCGCCTCATCTGTCCGCCCCGCATGCAAGGCGGCCTCGCTGAGCACGTTCAGCGCAGCCGCGGTCCAGAACCGGTCGCCCGCCTCGCGGCACAACTCCAGCCCCGCTCCGGCGAGGGTCCCGGCCGCGGCGGGGTCGCTGGACAAGATGAGCTGAGCTCGCGCGACCAGGGCAGCGCCCCGCACTCGAGGAGACAATGCAGGCATCTCCAGGGCCAGGAACGAGTCCAGCCATTCGCCGCCTTCGGCGAAGGTGCCCCACACGGTCCAGCGCGGACTGACCGCGACGCAGATCCGCAAGCCGACCTCCGCGTCGCCGCGCTCCAGGCACCAGGCCAGCACCCGCGCCACGTTGGGTGAGTCCGCGTCATACCTGAGCGAGCAGGCCACACGTTCCGGCCACGGCACCGGGACCTGCGCCATCCCGACCGCCAGGCTCTCCTCGGCGATACGCAGAACATAATCGCGCAGCGCAAGCCGGAACCGTTCGCAATCCCCGCCATCAGCGAGCCGGGCCGCGGCGTACTCCCGGATGGTGTCCAGCATCCGGTAGCGAGCCTGGCCGAGCAGTTGCGGCTCGACGACTACCAGCGACTTGTCGGCCAGCGCCGTGATCAGGCCCAGCATGTCGCTGGCCGCGATACCAGCACCGGCGCAGACCTGCCCGGCCATCTCCAGCGACCACCCCGCGAACACCGACAGCCGCCGGAACAACATCCGCTCGGGGCCCGTCAGTGTCTCATAGCTCCACCCGATCGCCGCGCCCAGAGCGCGCTGGCGCGGCGGAGCTGCCCGGTCACCGCCGGTCAGCAGCTCGAACATGTTGCCCAGGAAAGCGCTGATCTGCTCCGCCGACAGCACCCGGACCCGGGCGGCCGCCAATTCGATAGCCAGCGGCAGGCCGTCCAACGCCCGGCAGATCGCCGAGACGGCCGCAGCGTTGTCCGGGCCGAGGGTAAACCCGGGGCGGGACCGGGCGGCCCGGTCAGCGAACAGGCGCACGGCCTCATCGCCATCCCAGTCCCCCAGAGCCTGGCCCGTTCCCGCGCTCCCCATAGCCAGCGGCGGTACCCGCCATACCGTCTCGGCCGCGACGCGCAGCGGCTCACGGCTCGTCGCTACCAGCACCAGCCCCGGGCAGGCGGTCAGCAGAGCCTGTCCCAGGTCGGCGCTCGCCTTGATCAGGTGCTCGCACGTATCCAGGCACACCAGCAGCCGACGGGGCCGCAACGCCTCGGCGAGCGTCTCCACCAGCGGCCGCCCCGGCTCCTCGCTGACGCCCATGACCGCCGCCACCTGCGGGACCACCAGCTCAGGCTGCCGCAGGTCAGCCAGCTCGACGAACCATGCTCCATCGGGAAACCCGGCTTCCAGCAGTGACAGCAGCCGCAGCGCAAGCCGGGACTTCCCGATCCCCCCGGGCCCCCACAAAGTCAGCGCACGGGTGGAATACGCCAGCCGACCCAGCTCGCTGAGCTCACGCTCACGACCGATGAAACTATTCGGCTCTACCGGCAGATGCCCCTGAATCCGGCCACCTCACTTAAGTCTCAACGCACCACGATGGCCAAGGCAGACCCGAGCCGGTCACCGCCACAACGGCACATTATCGTCATTTCTTGCCAATGGCGGCATCCGGCAAATGGCAAACCATTGCACAACTCCGGCAACGGCTGGCTACGGCGATCTAATCGCCGGGTCGGCGCCTGTCTGTTCCCGCAGGGCAGGCATCGGCTGCCAAGCGCCGGACTATTCAGTCCTGGTGCTGACCTCAGCATGCTGGCTGGTGTGGCTTTCCTGATTCAGGTTGTGCCCGTGGATGTGTCGAGGAGGGGCCGCTCACCCGCTGGGTGATCGAAAATAGTGTCCCGGATATCCCGGATGGCCTGGTCCATCTCATCGGCGGCGTGGCGGACCTTGCCGCTCGCGGGATGATCGCCCATGAGTCCCAGCGCTGCCCGCAGGTCTTGGCCCGCGGTGAGCAGTCGGCGGACCACGACTTCGTTCAGGCCTCGGGCGATCCGTTCGCGGTCTTCGGCCTGGCCCGGGATGGCTTCGGCTGGGCCGGTGGCGCGGCCGTCTTCGGGCGCTGGCGGGAGACCGGCAGCCGGCGGTACCGGGGGGACGGCCGGTGCGGGTTTTGTGGTCGCTGCGGACAGAACACCTGGTATCCGGTACATCGTGGCAGTTCCTTGTCGTTATAGGGCCCAAGCTGGGCCGGGCCGCAGGGTCCGGAGCGACGGGCGCACCTATTACCTGCATCGGCCCGGTGCGGGGCGGTAAAGGGAGCGGTCAAGGATGTGGCGTGCCGACCCGTGCTGAATCGGGTGGTTGATGCCGAAGCCGCGAGGTAGCGCTTAGCCCGCGGGTCTCGCATAGCTCTCGCCACCTTCAGTGCAGGGCTGCAAGCGGCGAGGGAGCGCATGGTCTGGACCGATCCAGGCTCGCTAAGTACTGCCAGCGTCGCACGAACCCGCGGTGGAGGCAACATCGCGCCGCCCGGGCCGGCCTGCCGGGCATTCGCCGGCTGACATGGGGGGTGTCAGCCTGCCGGTCGGAGTGACCCGAAGAAAGCGCGCAGCTCACTGGCGACTTGCTCGGGTTCCTCGTGCGCCATGAAGTGCCCGCCGCGGTCCGGTGTGCTCCAGTGGCGCAGGTCGGCGAAGACGCGTTCGGCCAGGCTCCTGGGGTAGGTCGCGTAGGCAGGCTCGTTGCTCAAGGTGACCGCCGCGGGCACCGTGATCTGGGGGACGGGCTCATTCAGAGGGTAGTTGTAGTACTGGCTGAACGATGAGCCGATGGTGGCGGTGGCCCAGTACAAGGTCGCCACGGTCAGCAGCGTGTCCTTGTCCCAGCGGGTCTCGAGGTCTCCCTGGCAGTCGCTCCAGTCGCGGTACTTGTCGATGATCCAGGCGGCCAGCCCGGCCGGAGAGTCGATCAGCGCGGCGGCGAGCGTGTCCGGACGAGTGCACATGATCTCGCTGTAGCCCTGGTCGCCGGCGTCGTAGGCGCCGCGGGCGTCGAGATACGCCTGCTCCGCTGCCGTCGGCGGCTGACCGCTGAAGTCGGACGTGACGACCGCGGAGGTGATATGGACACCCGTGACCTCCCGCGGGTACAGCGCGCCCAGCCACTGCGTCACCCCGCCGCCGATATCCCCGCCGAAAGCTCCGAAGCGCCGGTAGCCCAGAACCTGGGTCATCAGCTCATGCCACAGCTCGGCGACGCGGCGGCGAGTGAACGGCCCGTGCGGGAGCTCGGAATACAGGAACCCGGGCAGCGAAGGAATGACCACGTCGAAGGCGTCAGCGCCATCGCGGCCAGCGCTGGCCGGATCGGCGAGCAACCGGCCGGCCTGCAGCATCTCCACAAAGCTGCTCGGCCATCCGTGCGTCATAATCAGCGGCAGCGGGCCCGGTGCCCCTTCGCGGGCCGCGGCGCGCAGGTGGACGAAGTGGACACGCCGTCCGGCGACCTCGGCAACGTAGTGCGGGTAGGTGTTGAGCACGCGCTCCGCGGCGCGCCAGTCGAACCCGTCAGCCCAGTAGGTGACCAGCTCGCGCAGGTAGCCGGGATCTGTCCCGGCCGCCCGGAACGCCGGGTCAGACGCCGCAGTNNTTGGTCAGCAGCCCGTGCAGTGCGGGCTGGTCCGGAAACAGGCCGGTGATGACCGTCTGGGTACCGTCGCTACTAAGCTGGAGGCCGCCGAACCAGTCCGCCCACTGGTCGTCCAGGACGCTGTCGACGCGCACCTCGTAGCGGGCGGGCCACTTTGAGCCGTTCACGCCGGGAGCCCGGCTAGGCCCATGCTGTCGTCACGGCGATCGGGGTCAGGGAGCTGGAACCGGTTGCCGCGTAATTGACGGTCCAGGGTTCGGTTGCCGTACTGGGGTACGAAGCGGCACCGCCCGGGCATCCGAAGGAAAGGCCGATGCCGTCTATCACCCGGCCAGTGCCTTCGAGCAGCCCGCATCGCTGGCCGTTGGCCAGAACCATCGCCCAGGGATACTTGGCGGCGTTGGGGCGGGGCGTCCCCCATGAGCTGCGGGCGAGGGGCCGGGCCAGGGTGACGAGACGGGCGCCGGACCACGGGGTGTCCATACAGGCAACCTGGGTTACGCCGGACCGTGCGGGAGGAGCGAAACAGGGGTCGTAGAGCGACCCGTTGGTTAGGAAGCATCTCCACGCGTACTGGTTTCCGGCGTCGAATGCTGAGCCCCTTGTGCAGCCGGTACCAGAGGACCGACCGAGCACGTTGATGCCTGGACGCAAGGTTCCGGCTGCTGTCCACGGGCCGAAGGTCTCCGCTTGCGTCGTGGCCGGGGCCGCGGCCGTGGTGGGAGTGGACGCGGTCGCGGGAGCCGCGATGTTCGTGGCCGGGACGGTAGCAGGGGCTGTGGTCGCCGGCGTCGCGATGGTCGGCGAACCGGCCCCGGCAGGCGGGGTTCGCGCGGTCGTACACCCGGACGAGAGAAGCGCGACCACCAGGGCGACGACGCCGCCGGTGGCTGCGATGATCGTGGGCTTCATGATGTCTTCCTACGCTCTGTGAGCTGACTAGCCGGTTGCGTGGTTTCCTTCACCAAGCACGGTAGGACCCGACGCGGGGGCTGGGCGTCACCCGAACGTGGCATGCGGGTGGAATCTTGGGAGCCCGAGGTCACGGATCTTGGTCGCGGATAGAATGACCCGACCTGGCAGCGATGCTGGTCATCGCTGGATGTGCTGAGTGGTAGGTCGCCGATGCCTGCGCCGCCTGCGGCGGCCCCGGCCGGGGGCCCCGCGCCCGAGCGGGATGTCCTGCTGGCCACCAAGCTGCATGTGCCCGGCCCGCGGCCGGGGTTCGTGGCGCGGCCGCGGCTGGCCGGGGCGCTCGGTGGGGGGCTG
>PLIQ01000054.1:20042-22161 GCA_003140115.1 Actinomycetota bacterium
CGTCCTCGTTCGAGGGGCTGGTAACGGCCCTGATCAACGAGCTGGCCGCCCTGCCTGGCGAGAACGAAATAGTGCTCGTTCTCGACGACTACCACCTGGTCGACGCCCCGCAGGTGCACGCCTCGCTGGCGTTCTTGCTCGAGCACCTGCCGCCGGGACTGCACCTGGTGCTAGCCAGCCGGTCCGACCCGCCGCTGCCGCTAGCGCGGCTGCGCGCCCGCGGGCAGCTGGCGGAGCTGCGCACCGACGACCTGCGGTTCACCACCGAGGAGGCGGCGGCCCTCCTGCGCGAATCGGCCGGGCCCGACGTGCCCGACACCGCTGTGGCGGCGCTGGTGGCCCGCACCGAAGGCTGGGCGGCGGGTTTGCAGCTGGCCGCCCTGTCGCTACGGGGACGGTCTGACATCGCCGGGTTCGTGGCGGCCTTCAGCGGCAGCCACCGCTACATCCTGGATTATCTGACCGGAGAAGTGCTCGACGGCCAGCCGGAGCAGGTGCGCGAGTTCCTGCTGGAAACCTCGGTGCTGGAACGCCTCAGCGGCGGGCTGTGCGATGCGGTCACCGGCCGGGACGATGGCCAGGCGATGCTGGAGCACGTGGAGCAGGCAGGCCTGTTCCTGATGCCGCTGGATGAGGTTCGCGGCTGGTGGCGATATCATCGCCTGTTCGCCGACCTGCTCCGGGCCCGCGTGCAGCAGCAACGGCCTGGCCGGGTCGCGGCGCTGCACCGGGCTGCCGCCGCCTGGTATCAGGAGCGTGGGCTGGCCGATGACGCGGTCGGGCACGTCCTGGCCGCCGGGGACACGGCCTGGGCGGCCCGGCTGATCGAGCAGCACTTCGACGCGACCTTGTACCTGCGCAGCGAGGGGGCGACGGCGCAGCGGTGGCTTGCGGCGCTGCCCGCTGAGCTAGTCCAGACCCGGCCCCGGCTGTTGCTGGCGCAGGTGCTGCTGGCGGCCACGCTCGGCCGGGCGGAGGCGATGGAGCCGCCGCTGGACGCGGCCGAGCGCGCGCTGGCAGGCGCTGCGCCGCTGGTCGATGAGCCGTTCGAGCCATCGGTCGGGAAGGCCGCCAGCATGCTGGGGAACATTCCCGCGCTGATCGCGGTTCATCACAGCTTTCTCGCCCAGCTCCGCGGTGACGCCGAGGACACGGCCGCGTTCGCCTCGCAGGCTCTGGCCGAGCTCGGCGGTGGTGAGCCGCTGCTGAGCTCTATCGCCCACGGACTTCTGGCCGCGGCTGACTGGCTCCGCGGCCGGCTGGCAGACGCCGAGCAGGGCTTCGTGTCGAGCATCGCCGGGTGGCAGGCTGGCCAGCCCATCTCATGGGGCGTCTACCAGCTCGGCCAGGTCCAGCGCGGCCAGGGCCGGCTGGACGCGGCAGCCGAGACCTACCAGAAGACACTGGACATGGCTGCGGAGTCCGGCCCGCAGCCCGCGCCGCCGGCTGGTCCTGCGTACGTGGGCCTGGCCGAGGTGGCCTACCAGCGCAATGAGCTCGACAGCGCCGCCGCGCAGGTCACCGAGGGCATCGCGCTATGCCGGCAGTTCCTCTACCCCGCTCCGCTGGGCACTGGCCTGGTGACCCTGGCGTGGATCCAGCAGGCTCAGGGGGACCCGGACGGGGCACTGCAGGCGATGGCCGAGGCCGGGCGGGCCGCACTGGGCCCGGGCGTGACCGACCTGATCAACCCCGTCCCCGCGCAACGGGCGCGGCTGCTGCTGGCCCAGGGCGACGTCGCCGAGGCCGTCCGCTGGACAACAGAACGCGGCCTCGGCCCGGGCGACGAACCCGGCTACCCTCGCGAGCGGGAGTATCTAGTACTGGCCCGCGTGCTGCTCGCTCAAGGCCTCCCGGCTCAGGCGCTCGCGCTCTTGGAAAGAATGCTCGCGGCGGCGGCCGCCCAGAGCCGGACCGGCAGCGTCATCGAGATCGGCGCGCTGCGGGCGCTGGCGCTGGCGGCCTGCGGCGACCAGGACGCCGCGGTGGACGCCCTGGCCCGGGCGCTCGCGCTGGGCTCCCCGCAGGGCTACGTGCGGGTGTTCGCCGACGAGGGCGCGCCGATGGCCGCGCTGCTGGCCCGGCTAGCTGCCGCCCAGCGAGATCAGCGAGATCAGCG
>PLIQ01000290.1:0-1451 GCA_003140115.1 Actinomycetota bacterium
CCGACCGCGCCCTGCGGCTGGACCAAATGCTCACCCGCCGCGCCCTCCGCCTGCTGGCCATCGCCCAGACCGTCGGCATCGACGACCTCCTCGGCCCAGGCTTGTGGCCCCCATTGGCGCCTGCAGACCTGTTCCGGCCCGGTGCCGACCTTGGGCCCCTGCTGACAATCCTGGCGGCCAACAACCCAGCAGCGCTCCGGCTCCGCACACCAGCGCTGATCGTGCAGGGCAGCAACGACCCGATCGCCGATCCGGGCCGCACCGACCGCATCACGCGCTCCCTCAGGGGGAATGGCGCAGCGCTCGACTACCACATGTATCCCGGCACGGGTCATTTCGATGTGATCGCGGCAGCACACACGCAGAACGCGCGGTGGATCGACGCCCGGCTGGCCGGCATGCCCACCGCGGCAGGTCCAGGGCGACTCTCGCCCTGATCGTTGACGTATAAGCGGCCGTGGCGACCACGGGAACCACGAGCCAATGCAGCCCGCAAATGATCACCAGCACCGCGCGCGACCTGGAGCCGGAGCCACCGCGCACCCCGCCCGGGCTTCGCGCTTCGATCGTGCCGCCCACCCTGGCAGGGTGGGCTTCCATGACGAACTGTGACAAGTTTGAAGCTGCGGAGGCTGCCAACGGGCGTCCTGCGCTGCGGCTGATCTGTGTGGCCAAGCCCGGCGAATGCCGGTCGTTACATGACCCAGGAAACAGATGACGAGACCTGCCTGTTCGGGCGCTGCGATGGCTGCTCTCGCCCTCGTCGGCGCGACCGTGCTGGCTGCATGCACCGGCGGCAGCCCGGCTACCACGGGCTCGGCGCTGCCGGGTGTCTACGGCTCGGTGCGGGCGGCCGCTACCGGCGCCCAGCGGGCCGGCACCGTGTCGGTGGCCCAGCCGCCGGACGCCGCGCCGACCTGGATCCTGCCGCTGGCCACTTCAGCGTCCATCTCGGTGTTCACGGTGCACCTGTTCGACGAGCAGATGTACCGGCCGCTGTACTGGCTGGTGAACGGTGTCGAGCCGAAAGAGGCGTCCGCGCTGAGCCTGGCCGGCGACCCCAGGGTGAGCAACGGCGACAAGACGTTCACGGTCACGCTCAAGAGCAGCTACAAATGGTCGGACGGCAGGCCGATCACCTCCCAGGACATTCTCTTCTGGTACGACCTGATGAAGGCCGCGGTGACGGCGAGCCCGTCGAACTGGGCTTATTACACCCCCGGCATCGGCATGCCGGACCAGGTCGCCAGCGTTACCGCACCCAACGCGAGCACGGTCGTGTTCACGATGAAATCCGCGGTCAACCCGACCTGGTTCTGGCAGAACCAACTCGGCGTGATCCAACCGATGCCCGCCTTCGCCTGGGCCAAAGCCTCCGCGACCGGCCCGATCCTGAACTTCGCCAGCCCGGCGAACGCGGCGCGGATCTACAACTACCTCGCCGCCCAGGC
>PLIQ01000290.1:1559-7988 GCA_003140115.1 Actinomycetota bacterium
AACTTCAAGGACGCCACCGGCCACTTCAACAAGATCATCAGCCAGCTCTACATCCGCCAGGCCATGGCGCACCTGCAAGACCAGCCGGGCGTGATCAAGGCGTTCTTCTACGGCGCGGCAGGCCAGGCCTACGGGCCGGTGCCGGTGCTCCCGAAGAGCCTGTACACGCCGGCGAACGCGCTGATCAACCCGTACCCGTTCAGCGTCACCGCCGCGACCAGCCTGCTGAAGGCGCACGGCTGGAAGGTGGTCCCCGGCGGCACGGACACCTGCACCCGGCCGGGTAGCGGGTCCTCGGACTGCGGCGCTGGCATCCCAGCCGGGACACCGCTGGCCTGGAACCTGATCTACACGACCACTCCGGCCAGCATCGGCGAGCAGGTCACCGCGCTGGCCTCGGAGGCGAAGCAGGCGGGTATCGAGATCACCCAGGTGTCCAGCAACTTCAACTACATAGTCACCAACTACAACGACCAAGCCGGGAAGACGAACGTCGACGGGTGGGCGATGGCAGATTTCGGCGGCTTCGCCGACAACACCTACCCGACCACCTTCGGGATCTTCAACTGCGCCGGGTCGTCCAACTTCGGCGGGTACTGCAGTTCGCAGGCGGACAAGCTGATCGATGCCTCGGTGTTCAGCACGAACCCGAAGGCAGTGACCAGCGAAGCGTCGTACCTGACGACGCAGCAGCCGGGCCTGTTCGGGCCCACGCCAGCCGACGCGCTGGAGATCGGCACCGTGCTGGTCTGGAAGAAGACCCTGTCCGGCCCGCCAGCGTCGTTCGCGACCGTCACCCAGTTCAACATCAACCCCGAAATGTGGTATTTCACGACGTAGCAGCTCAGGGGCAGGCAGCTACTCCATGGCGCAGCGGCTGTCATCGCCCGTCCCGTAGCCGCTACAAAGCCTAGGGCCGAACCCCAGGGCTTCCCCTAGCGACACCGCTAGCTGGCGCGGTCAGCCTTGGTACTGACACTCACAAAGGAGACAGCAATGGCCACCGCCGCGCGAACCGCAGCAGCGAAAAGAGTCCCGATGGACTCACTGAGGAAGACCGCGCTCGTCGCAGGCGTCTTCTACTTGATCACCTTCATCTCGATCCCCACCCTGTCCCTCTACGGCCCGGTGAAGAACCACCGGGACTGGATCCTCGGCTCCGGCGCCCACACCGGCGTGCTCGTGGGCGGCTTCCTCGAGGTGATCGTCGCCCTCGCCGGCATCGGCACGGCCGTCACGCTGTACCCAGTGGTCAAGCGGCAGAACGAAGGTGTCGCGCTCGGCTTCGTCGCCGCTCGCATCCTGGAAGCCGCCATGATCTTCACGGGCGTCATCAGCCTGCTCTCGCTGGTGACCCTGCGACAGGACCTGGGCGGGACGGCGGCCGGAGCAAATGCGGCCGCGCTCGTCACCACCGGCGCGTCGCACGTCGCGGTCTACAACTGGACGTTCCTGCTCAGCCAGAGCCTCATGCCCGGCATCAACGCGTTGCTGCTTGGCTCCTTGCTGTACCGGTCCCGGCTCGTGCCCCGCATCATTCCCGTGGTCGGACTCATCGGAGCCCCCCTGCTCATCTGCACGGTGATCACGACGCTGTTCGGCGGCTTTAAGCTGGGCTCCCCCGAGCTCGCCGCACTCCCGGTGGGCGCCTGGGAACTGTCGCTGGGCGTGTGGCTGGTCGTGAAGGGCTTCAAGCCCGCCCCGATCACCCCCGCCCCGATCACCGCTGACATGACCGCGGCTAGCAGGCCGCTCGCCTACCACGACGTCGCCGTCTAACCGTCGGCAACACGGCCGGGCCGCCAAGGAGGCCCGGCCGTCGCCATGCACAGCCTGGGCGTCTCGAGGTACGGCTCAGCCGGCGTTTCCTCATGTCACTGAGGGGCGCGGTTCGATGGCGTGCACGTCCGGCAGGATCGACGCAAGGGCCTCGAGGGTGGCGTCATCCCAGGGATGACGAGGGGCCACGAGGGCGGTGTCGATGCCCAGGGCGGCGAGGTCGCGCAGGTGGGCCAGCAGGTCGCGGAGGCCCGCCTGCCGGTCCTCCCCCAGGTCGAAGTTGCTGGACACGGTCTTTTCGATCTCCCCGTAGTCACGCCCGGCCGCTGCGCAGTGCTCCCGGAGCACGCGCAGCTTGGCGGCGATGTTGTCCGCGAACTCGGTGCCGGGCAGGTCGAACAGGTTGCAGGCGTCGGCGTACCGCGCGACGAGCCGCAGCGTCTTGCGCTCCCCGCTGCCGCCGATCAGGATGGGCGGATGCGGGCGCTGCACCGAGTTCGGCGAGTTCAGCGGCCGGGCCAGCTGGTAGTGCCGGCCCTGGTAAGGGCTCTCGTCTCCGCGCCACATCTGATGCGCGATCTGCAGCAGTTCCTCGAGCCGCTCGAACCGCTCGGCGAGCGACGGGAACGGGATGCCGAGCCCCTCGGCCTCGAAAGCGGTCCCCGGGCCGGCCAGCGGGACGTTCCACGGCGCGCCCGCGCCGACGCCGAAGAACACGCGGCCGCCGCTGAGCACGTCGAGCGACGTCACCGACTTGACCAGGACGCCCGGGTGGCGGTAGGCGACGGACGTGACGATCGTCCCCAGCCTGATCCGCCTGGTCTGGCCCGCCAGGAAGCCCAGCGTCGCGTACGCCTCGAACATCGGCGACTCCGGCGGCAGCCCGGTCAGCCGGATCTGGAAGAAGTGATCCATGACCCAGAGACTGTCGAAGCCCGCCTCGTCGGCCGTGACGGCAATCCGGGATATCACGGACCCGATCTCGTCCGTGGTCACGGGCCAGGAGAAGTTGCCGATCCCGATTCCGACCTTCATCGCGTGCGCTCCCAACTCCGTTGCCGGTAAACTCGTTAGCCGGGTAACGACTTTATCATAAGCCGGCTAACGAACTCCAGGCCGTACGCTGAGCATGCGATGACCGAGAACTCTGCGCTGCCTCCCGCCGGCGACTCCCCCGATGCCGCGCAGGAACCCGACACCGATTTCCAGACGGCGTTCTGGTCGGCCAAGCATGCCCTGGCGCTGGCCTCCGCCACGGCGTTCGCCCGGCACGGCGTGCATGAGGGTCAGCAGTTCGTGCTGCGGAGCCTGTGGGCGCAGGACGGCCTGACCCCGGGCCAGGTAGCCAAGCGGCTGGGGCTCGCGACACCGACGGTGACCAGGGCGACCACCCGGATGGAGGCGGCCGGCCTGCTGCGCAGGGAGCCGCATCCCAGCGACCGCCGCATGGTCAGGCTGCGCCTCACCAGCAGGGGACGGGGGCTGGAGAAGGTCATCGACGACGAGATGCGCCAGCTCACCGAACGGGCGCTCGCCACCTTGAGCATGGCCGAGCGCGAGGCACTCATCCGCACGCTCCAGCAGATCCGGCGCAACCTGTCCGCCGGGTAGGCGGTTGAGCGAGGCGGGGCGAGGAGAACCACGGCCGTTCGGCGAAAAGGATCTTATTATCCCGAACCGGCACTGGCGCTACGGTCCTGAGCTTGGCATTCCTGGGTCGCCGGTTTCGGTGTGCACGCGCGGGCGGGGTGGCGCGTCTTATGCAGCGGGCGGGGAACGGGGGGGCGATGAAGGTCATTGAGGGCACGCTGCGGGTGGCGGCGAGCGATGTGGCGAACTTCCTGGCGTGCCAGGAGCTGACTCAGCTAGATCTGCGGAGGGCGCGGGGGACGCTGCGGCCGCCGCACCCGCGCGACCTCGGGTTCGAGGACCTGGTCCGGCGCGGGGAGGAGCACGAGCGGGGGGTGATCGAGCGGTTCCGGGCGGACGGGCTTGAGGTGGCGGACCTCAGCGGGGCCGGGGATCCGGTCGGGGCGACCGCGGCGGCCGTCCTGCTCGGCGAGGCTGAGGTGATCTACCAGGGCAC
This sequence comes from Actinomycetota bacterium, assembly GCA_003140115.1. Next base: position 5,425 of record PLIQ01000290.1, read on the forward strand.
GCTGACCGGCGCCGGGGACGGGGCGGGGCTGTTCGGGCGGCCGGATTTCCTGGTGCGGGCGGATCTGCTGCCGGTGCCGGACGGGGAGCCGCGGCCGGACGGGCCGCACTACGAGATCGTCGACGCCAAGCTGGCCCGGACGGCGAAGGCCAGGGCCGTTCTGCAGACCGCGTTTTACTCGCGGCTGCTGGCCGAACTCCAGGGCATCGAGCCACGCTGGATGCACCTGGCGCTCGGCGTTATCGGAGATTTCGCCGCGTTCAAGGTGGCGGACTTCGCCGCGTACGAACGGCAGACCCGGCAGCGGCTGGCGGAGGTGCTCGGCGCGGGGCCGCCGGCCGGCTTGTACCCCGAGCCGGTCGAGCACTGCGCGATCTGCCGGTGGAGCGACCTGTGNNNCAGGGGCAGGCGAGGCTGCAGGTGGCCAGCGAGGACGACGGGGTTATCCGGTACGAGATCCTTTCGCCGGAACGGGACGGTGACGGCGCGCTGGTCGCCAACCGCGGGTTGCTGGCCCTGCCGGAGCCGGTCCTCGGCGACCTGTTCTTCGACATCGAAGGCGCCCGGTACTACTCCGAGGACAGCCGGGAGTTCGGCCTGCAGTACCTGTTCGGGGTGGTGGACACGGCCGACCTGGACTCGTCGGGACAGCCGCTTTATACGGCCTTCTGGGCCTTCGACCGGGAGGGCGAGAAGCGGGCGTTCGAGGAGCTGATCGACTTCATCACCGAGCGCCGCGCGGTGTGCCCGGGGCTGCACGTGTACCACTACAACCACTACGAGCCGACGTCGGTCGACCATCTGACCGAGCTGCACGGGACGCGCCAGGAGGCGGTCGGCTTTTTGATGGGCCGGTTCGCCACTCGCGAGGACGAGGTGGACGACCTGTTCCGGCTCGGGGTGTTCGTCGACTTGTACCGGGTGATCCGGCAGGGCGTGCAGGCCGGGGTGGAGAGCTACTCGATCAAGCGGCTCGAGCCGCTGTGCGGGTACAAGCGGCAGGTGGACCTGCGGGACGCGACGGTCAGCCTGATTTCGTTCGAGGCGGCGCTGGAGGACGGGACGGCGGCGTCCGACGCCGGGCTCCTGACGGTGGCCGGGTACAACGAGGACGACTGCCGGGCCACGCTGGCGTTGCGGGACTGGCTGGAGGACCGGCGGCTTGATCTGGCCGAACGTCTCCGCGAGGAGCTGCCGCGCCCGGTTGTGGTGGAGCCGGTGCGGGCGGCCGAGGATCCCGAGGTGACCCGGATCAGGTCGGCGCTGCTGGCCGGCGTTTCCCCTGTTTCCGCTGTTTCCGCGGCTTCTTGGACGGACGAGGAGCGGGGGCGAGTGCTGCTGGCCGACCTGCTCGACTGGCACCGGCGGGAGGACAAGCCGGCCTGGTGGCGGTTCTTCTACGTACGCGGGTTGAGCCCCGCGGAGCTAATCGACGAGCCGGACGCGCTGGGCGGGCTGACCGGCGGCGAGATCGTGACCTACGTCAACCGGTCGGTGGTGCGGCGCTTCTCGTTCCCGCCGCAGGAGCACCGGTTCTCGGGCGGGCAGGGGGCGTTTGACGTCGAGACCGGACGGAGCTGGTCGGTCTGGGCGGTGGACGACGCGAACGGGACGATCGAGCTGAAGATAGGCAACGGCTACGACGGCCTGCTGCCCGCGGGCCTGGTCGAGGGAGGCCCGATCGGTACGCGGGAGCTGCGGGAACGGCTTCGGGATCTCGGCGGCCGGGTGGTGCTCGAGGGCCTCGGCGGCACGGACGCGGCTACCGCCCTGGTGCTTCGGCGGCCGCCGTCAGTGGCGGGGCCGTTGGTGGCGGGGCCGTTGGTGGCCGATGGCGAGACGGCCGCCGAGGCTGCGCTGCGGCTCGCGGTATTGCTGCGCTGTTCGTACCTGCCGCTGCAGGGGCCGCCGGGAACCGGGAAGACCTACACCGGCGCCGAGCAGATCCTGGCGCTGGTCGCGGAGGGCCGCACGGCTGGCATCACCGGACCGTCGCACGCGGTCATTCACCAGCTGATCGGCACCCTGTGCCGGCGCGCGAGCGCGCACGGCGTTGCGTTGCGGATCGGCCAGCGGGCAGACCAGGGCAACCCGTTCCTGCATGCTTCGGCCACTGACATGACGAACGACCAGTTGGAGCGGGCGCTGCGCGACGGCGAGCTCGACGTGGCCGCGGGCACGGTCTGGCTGTGGGCGCGCCCCGGCATGGCCGACAGCGTGGACACCCTGTTCGTGGACGAGGCGGGGCAGCTGTCGCTGGCCAACGTCCTGGCCGTGGCCGGCGCGGCCCGGAACCTGGTGCTGCTGGGCGACCCGCAGCAGCTGGCCCAGCCGAGCCACGCGACGCACCCGCCGGGGGCCGGCGCCTCGGCGCTCGGCCACATCCTGGGCGACCGGGCGACGATGCCCGAGGGCGCCGGGCTGCTGCTGGACCAGACCTACCGGATGCACCCGGACCTGTGCCGGTACACCTCCGAGGTGTTCTACGACGGGAAGCTGCGCGGGGTCGAGGGGCTGGGGCGGCAGGAGATCCTGGGCTCTGGTTCGTTTTCCGGTTCGTTTTC
>PLIQ01000606.1:0-1209 GCA_003140115.1 Actinomycetota bacterium
CCACCTGCTGTGGCTGGCCCACTCCCAGGGCCTGACTGCCAGCCGGGTGGACGAGGTCGTCGCGCAGTCCGGCCTGCAGGCCGTCATCCGGCGGAAGGCGGGCGGCTACTCCCTCGGCATGCGGCAGCGGCTGGGTATCGCCGCGGCGCTGCTCGGTGACCCGCCGGTGCTCATGCTTGACGAGCCGTTCAACGGTATGGACCCCGAGGGGATCGTATGGATGCGCGGGTTCCTGCGGTCGCTGGCCGCCCAGGGCCGGGCGGTGCTGGTCTCCAGCCACCTGATGGGCGAGTTGCAGGACACCGCCGATCATCTGGTCGTGGCCGGCCGCGGCCGGGTGATCGCGGACGCCAGCGTGGCGGAGCTGATCGCGACCGCGTCCGGGGGCCGGGTGTCGGTCGCCACCACGGCACCCGGGCGGGCGACGGAGGTTCTCAGCGCCGCCGGGGCGCAGGTCGCCGCGGCCGGTCCCGGCCCGCTCATCATCGCTGGCCTGGAGGCCGAACGAGTGGTGGCTCTGCTGTCGCGCAATGCGGTGCCCTTCTCCGAGGTGTCCGCGCACCGGGCGACGCTGGAGGACGCGTACCTTGAGCTCACCAGGGACGCGGTCGAGTTCCGGCCCGCCCCGTCCGAACGAGCGGCGCGATGACCGTCACTCCCTACCAGTCGCGCCTGCGGGAAGGGCCCTACGGGTTCGCGGACCTGCTGCACGCGGAGTGGACCAAGTTCCGGACGGTACGCGGCTGGATCATCGCCGTGATCGCCGGGGGCCTGGCCATCGTGGCCTTCGCCCTGGCGCCGGGCCAGCAGGGTTCGTGCAACGTCTCCAGCTGCACCGCCCCGGTGGGACCGGGCGGGGAAGAGGTGTCGGACAGCTTCTACTTCGCGCACCAGCCGCTTTCCGGAAACGGCAGCATCACCGTCCGGGTGACCTCCCTGACCGGCGAGATCCCGGTGCTTACCCAGGGCGCGGCGATGCGGGCCGGTCTCGTCCCGTGGGCCAAGGCCGGGATCATCATCAAGGCGAGTACCAGCCCGGGATCGGCGTACGCGGCGATGATGGTCACCGGCAGCCACGGGGTGCGGATGCAGGACGACTTCACCCAGGACATGCCCGGTCTTCCCGGCGCCGTCTCCGCGACCTCCCCGCGCTGGCTGCGGCTGACCCGCTCCGGTGACACCATCGCCGGCTACGACTCCGCCGACGGC
>PLIQ01000606.1:1323-4389 GCA_003140115.1 Actinomycetota bacterium
GACATCGCCCCGGTCGTGTCCGGGGGAGGAGGCGCCGGCGTGTCAATCGCGCAGACTCTCGTGGGCACGTTCGCCGGGCTTATCGTCCTGGTGGTCGTGGGGGCGATGTTCATGACCGCCGAGTACCGGCGGCGCCTGATCCGCGTCACGCTCACCGCGGCTCCCCGGCGCGGCCGGGTGCTGGCCGCCAAGGCCGTCATCATCGGCGGCGTCACCTTCGGGGCCGGGCTGGTCAGCGCGGCCATCGCCGTGATACTCGGCCAGCGGGTCCTGCGCGGCAACGGCGCCTACGTGTACCCGGCGAGCGCGCTGACCCAGGTGCGGGTGATCGTCGGCACCGCGGCCGTCCTAGCGGTCACCGCCGTCATCGCGCTTGCCATCGGGACGATCCTCAGGCGCGGCATCGGGGCGGTCGCGGTAGTCGTCGTGGTGATCGTCTTGCCGTACATGTTTACCGTGGCCGCGCCCATACTGCCGCCTGGCCCCGCCGACTGGCTGCTGCGGCTCAGCCCGGCCGCGGCGTTCGCCGTCCAGCAGACCCTCATCCAGTATCCGCAGGTCACTAACACCTACACCGCCGCCTACGGCTACTATCCGCTGCCGCCCTGGGCAGGCCTCGCCGTGCTGTGCGCCTGGGCCGCGCTCGCCCTGAGCCTGGCCGTCTTCCTGTTGCGCCGCAGGGACGCATGAGCCGCGTACCAGCGCGAGGCACGCGGCGGGCGGACCCGCAGTACGCGGGGCACGCGCTGCACGCGGAATGGACGAAGGCGCGCACCGCGGGCGGCACGATCTGGCTCCTGCTCGCCGTCATCGCCGCGACCGTCGCGGTCGGCAGCGCAGTGGCCACGGCGACCCGGTGCCCGGCCGCGGGCTGCGGCCAGGATCCCGCCAAGGCCAGCCTCTCCGGCATCGACCTCGGCCAGGCAGTCGTCGCCATCCTGGCCGTGCTGGCGATCNNTGACCGCGATACCGCGGCGGACCACCATGCTGGCCGCCAAGGCCGCCATCCTCACCGGCCTGGTGATGGTTGCGAGCACGGTCGCGGTCCTCGGGTCGCTGCTGGCCGGGCGGCTCATCCTGCCCGGCCACGGCTTCATCCCCGCGCACGGCTACCCGCTGCTGTCCCTGGCGGACGGGCCGTACCTGCGCGCTGCCGCCGGGTCGGTCCTGTACCTGGGCCTGGTTGGCCTGCTCGGTCTCGGCATAGCCACCGCGATCCGGGATTCCGCGGTGGCGATCGGGGTCGTCCTCGGCCTGCTGTACCTGTTCCCGGTCGCGGCAGCCGCCGTCGCGAACCCGCACTGGCAGCGCCACCTGGAGCAGATCGCACCCATGTCCGCCGGGCTGGCCATTCAGGCCACAACCGGCCTGCGCGGTGTGCCGATCAGCCCGTGGGCGGGCCTCGGCGTGCTCGCGGCCTGGGCCGCGGGAGCGATGCTGGCCGGCGGCCTGCTGCTGCGGCTCCGCGACGCGTGAGCCGGGCCGGTAAAGCAGGGAGGGCCAGCGGCACCCCGGCCGCCTCCTGCTGGTCAGCCGCCGCCCGGCCCAGCAACGTGACCGCCCGCAGCGCCTGAAGGCCGCAAGGGCAACGCCGATGACGGCAGCGCCCGGACCTCTTGCGCCGTGCGGTAGAACGGCAAGCCGCTTCCGTCCGACTTGCGCGGTATGCATCCAGCATCATATCGTTCCGATGTATCGAATCGATATATCGGGTCGACGGGTCGCCGCATGATCTGCTGCCGGAGATGGAGGTCTGATGTCCAGCGCGCAGTTGTACGACACCATCGGAGCTACCTACGCCGTGACGCGGCGCAACGAGCCGCGGATCGCCAAGCAGGTCTGGGCTGCGCTCGGCGATGCGCGGACCGTGCTGAATGTCGGGGCGGGCACTGGCTCCTACGAGCCCTCCGACCGTGACGTCACCGCGGTGGAACCGTCGGCGGTCATGCGGGCGCAGCGCCCCGCGGGCGCAGCACCGTGCCTGGCCGGATCTGCCGAGAACCTGCCGTTCGAGGACCAGTCCTTCGACGCCGCGATGGCCATTGCCACCATCGATCACTGGACCGACCCGATCGCCGGGCTGCGGGAGATGCGGCGCGTCGCCCGCCGCGTGGTGGTGTTCACGCACGACGCCAGTGGCCCTGATCGGTTCTGGCTGAATCGCGACTACCTGCCCGAGCACCCCGGCCTCTGGGCCGGCCGGCCTTCACTGACCGAGCTGGCCCGGGTGATCGCAGCCCGGACCGAGCCGGTGCCCATCCCGTGGGACTGCGCTGACGGCTTCTACGAGGCCTACTGGCGCCGGCCCGAGGCGTACCTGGACGAGAATGTCCGCCGCGGAATGTCGGTCTGGGCGAGGGTCGGGCCGGACGTCGAGCGGCGGGCGGTGCGGAGCCTGCGCGATGACCTTGCATCCGGCCGGTGGGCCGAACGCAACCGCGACCTCCTCGATCTCGACGCGGCAGAGCTTGACAGCCGCCTGCTTATCGCCTGATACGGTCACGGCTCCGGCGAGCTGGGGCGGCAGCCCAGTAGTTCCTGCTGCCACGATTCGACCGGCCAGCCTCCCGGCGGATGCACTCTCAACATCGCGCCGCCCATCTGGTAGAGCACCTCCCAGTCGTCCGTCCCCAGCTCATCCTGGACCCGGATCGCCAGCTCGCGGCCGCGTTCTTGCAGCGCCTGGGGGTTAGCACCAGCAGCGGCACAGGCGTCGTTCCATGCGTGCAGGTCATCGAGCAGCTCGCCGCTCAGTAGATCGCTCCAGGGCTTGGGGCGGTCGGGCCGGCCTGGCGGCGGGGTACCGCTCCAGCGGCCAGGNNCGCACGTCGTGAGCCTACACATCAGTCATCGTTACGGCTGTCTTGACAGACCGGATCGATGGCATCATGGTGAGCGCATGTTTTGCGGCAAAATCGTAGGCAGTAAGCAAGATTTGCAGCAAACTCAGAGTTAGCAAGCAAAGATTTCTGGTCGGGGCCGCCGCCGGCGACCCCGCCCCTGGCCAGGGGGAGGCTTATGACTCGCGACGAGACTATCCGTAGGCGTCTGGCCCGTCATGTGCTG
>PLIQ01000205.1 GCA_003140115.1 Actinomycetota bacterium
GTCATGACTCAGCACGGGCGGGATGAAAGGGATGACGCACTCACAGGATTCGCCTCAAGAGCCACCATCCGGCCAACTCATCGTCAAGCCGCACTTTACCCTGACCGGCACCGATACCCAACAGTCCGGCTTCCCATCAGGGAAGGACGCACGACCTGAGGTCCCGAGCTCCCTACGACTGGGGCCGCATGACCACGTAGCGCTCCCAGTCCCCATGGGCCCGCCTGAAAGGCGGATTGTTTGCTTGGGTGACCTCACGCCGATGTCCTGCTGTCCACCACCCGGACAGTCCGCAAGCGCCTCGACCTAAGCTGCCCAGCGAACGGGAACTTACTCTATGACCTCGGTGTGGGTCGCCGACCTCGCAGTCCGCGTGAGCTGCTGGAGTCCACCAAGCTGGTCAAGTTCGAGCGCTACCCGAGTTCACCGTGGCCGACCTGGCCGGATGCGAGCTTCAGCGGTGGGCCACCGGGCAGCACCCGCATTACGATGTGGCGTACGAAGGCCATGACCTGGAGAGCCTGGTCGCACGTCTGGCGGCAGCGCCACACCGGATCGTGGACAACCGCAGCGTCGACCGGGAGGAGCACTGAGATGATCTACATCGATGTTCCGGCCGACCTGAACCTGGAAGACGACCAGGGCCGCAACGTCGCCATGCTGGCCGATGCGGTCACCCCGGATGCTGTCACGCCGGGCGCGGTGCTGGTGGCCGGAGCCGCACGCGCCTCGTCCTGGGCTATCGTCGAGAGTGTTGACAGCGGGCTCGTCTACTTCCGTCAGATCAGCGCCCAGGACGCCGCGCGCCGCGGATCCTTGGTCAAGCCGCTTCCGCACAGTCAGCCTGACCCGGGCAAGGTTACTGCGCCGCACGCATGACCGTAGAAGGCATTAGGCCCGACGGTGGCCGCACCATTCAATACCGGAAGACAGCAGCCGTCTCTACGGATTCGCGTCATCGTTCTTCTTGACCACGTAGGTGCCCCAACCGGGTGTGGTGCGGACAAGTCCCTCGTCCCGGAGCTGGTGGACAGCTTTGCGAATGGTGACAGGCGCCAAGCCGAACTCCTGCTGGAGCGCCCGCTCGCCGGGCAGGCGGCTGGTGATCTCCCCGGAGGCGATCCGGGATCGCAGGATGGTCGCGAGCTGCACCCACGGCGGGTCGGGTGCGTCCCTGTCGATCATGGCCGCACACTACCTATGCAGGCGGAACAGCTGTTAGCTGCTACGCGCTATAGCGCGCTATAGCGCGGGAGAGTAGTCTGGGTGATGAGCGCCTCTCTCACCCGGACGAGGAATGACCATGATCAACCTCCCGACTCCGTACGCCGCCGCGCGAATCGCCGCCTTCCTGACCGGGCACCCGTGCTGGACGGCGTTCTGGGACAAGCGGTTTGGTCTCTGGCGCGTCGCCGAGAACGACCCCGACTCCGACCTGTACGCTGCCAGCCGCGATGCCGATGCCGTCATCGCCTACATGGCATCCCACTCCTGAATCGGGTAGCTAGCAGTCCGCGGCTTCCCGGTCGGCGTCGCGGTCAGCGGCGGCGCCTACAACGCCTCGCCGCGCTCCGTCAGGCCGGCCGCCACCCTGGCGTGGTGGGCGCGTCGTCCGGCAACCACGCCGAGGCCCTGGCTCTCGCCGGGCGCCTGATAGGACTTAGCGGTCACCGTCGTCGTGCCGCGCGACGCGCCCGACGCGAAAGTGAATGACGCTCGCTCCCTCGGCGCCCGCATCGTCCGCTACGACCGCCTCACAGACGACCGCGACGCGATAACCGGCGCCCTGGCTGCGGAATACGGATACACGATCGTGCCGTCCGGTGACGACANNCGGCACACCAGCCCTGCGCGATTGCCGTGGGAGGTCAACAAGGTGCTCCTCGATGACGTGGCCACCGTCACCGACGACGAGATCGCCCAGGCGATGATGTGGGCGTTCGACCACCTAAAGATCGTGGTGGAGCCGTCTGATGCGGTTGCGCTGGGCGCGCTCGCCGGTACGGGCCTACCGCCCGGTCCCGCTGGTGTCATCGTCTCTGGCGGTTCAGTTAACTACCGCACCTTCCGGGCCATCACAGTCGGACTCCCCAATGCGCTGGACCTAACGGTGGCCTGACGTGCCCGTCCGACACCCGATCCCGTGGATCACCCAGTACGCCACGCCGTCCCTGATCGCCGCCGTCGCCTACGAGGGGCATCCGCCAGCCGACGACCCGCGATGGCGGGAAAGCGGCGCGCCGGACCTGGAAGCATACGGACGCTGGTGTACCCGCCTGTGCGGCATGGCCTGCCTGCGGATGGCGCTGACCGCCCGCGACGGCGACGCCCCCAGCCTCTTCGCCCTGCTCGACGGCTGCCTGGGCTACGGCGGATATATCGAAGAACCTGGAGGACGTGTCACCGGCCTGCTCTACCGGCAGTTCGCCGACTTCACCCGCGACTGCTTCCACCTCCACGCTGACGTCATCACCGACCTCGACCCGGCCCGGATTACTCGCGAACTCGACCAGGGCAGGCTCGTCATGGCGTCGGTGCACAAGGAGATCCGCAGGCCCGAACACGATCCCCCCGCAAGCGGCGGCCACCTCGTCCTGGTCACCGGCCACGCCAACGAGCAGGTCACCTTCTGCAACCCGTCAGGCCACACCCCGCAGGCAGGCGTCGCTACCTTGCCGATGAATACCTTCGACCGCTTCGCGGCCCACCGCGGAATTGCCCTCCATGTCTAGGCTCCATCGCGGCTAGATCCAGTCCCGGTGCCGGTCAGCGGGTTGACCGCGACCCCGTACGGGCCGCTGCCGACGGGGATGGTGGCGGTGGCCGCCGGGACTGCGGCGGCGGCCGGCGCTGCCAGGGCCAGCGCCAGGAAACTGATCGCGGCAGGCACGGCGAACCGGGTCCCCAGACGGCGCCGGACCGCGGATAGGCAGATATTCAGGCTGGCCATCCTGGTATCCCTTTCTGCGGCGCCGGGTGCTCGGCGGGAGCCCCCCGCTGATCGCTGGAGTACTTTTTTGGCTACTTATAGTAACCGACAGTGGCGGGCGCCTGCGGTTACGCTGCGTGTGGTGGCCGGGCACGGTCTAGCCGAGCGCTCCGGCCAGGAGGCGATGATCTCCACCGTGAGCCAGGCGAACGGTACCCACGGGACCCGGAAACCTAGCGGCCCGGCTCCGGCCGGACCGGAGTGCAGATCGACTCTGTCCCCACCGGCCGCCGCGCGGGTGAATCGTGTGCTGCGTGCAGAACGTCCAGTTCGGGCTCACGCTTTCATCGCCGGGCGTGAGAATGTGCTTATGGTGGCAAATGCCCGCCCGGCTGGGCGGTGGGAGCCGGCCGAGCTGGGTGTGCACCCGGTGGCGGGCGGCGGGCCGGACGGGTCGATGCCGGTGTATGTGCGCCGACCGCATGATGAGCTGCTGCGGCTGGTGCTGGACCCGGAGGTGGCCGGCAGCCGGCTGATCGTGGTTCGTGGCGAGGCTTGCGCTGGCAAGTCGCGCGCCGCCTATGAGGCGGTGGCAGGCCGGCTTGCGGACTGGCCGCTGGAGTATCCGTCGACCGCTGCCGCGCTTGTGGCGCGGCTGGAAGCCGGGATCCCGGCCCGGACCGTGCTGTGGCTGGGTGAGCTGTGCCGGTATGCCGACGCCGACGGTGGCGCGGCGGCGCTGAGCGGCCTGGCCGAACTGCTGGACGGCGAAGGCCACCTGATTATTACGACCGTGTGGCCCCAGCACTGGGAGGCCTACGTGACAGCGGCGGGCGCCAGGCGCGGCGCCAGCGATCCGGCCCGGATGGCCGGACAACTGATGGCCGGGCTTGACGAGATCGCCTTGTACTTTGAGCCCAGTCCCGCCCACGGCGGGATCATCGACGTCCCGGCCCGGTTCACCGCCGGCGAGCTGACGACCGCGGCCGCTAGCGGCGACCCGGTGCTGGCTGCCGCGGCGGCCGCCGCCGGACCGGACGGGCAGCTCACCCAGTACCTGGCGGGGGGCCGTGGCCTGCTACGCAGGTACCACGGCCCCGGCGGCGACTCCTACGGCCAGGCGATCATCACGGCGGCGATGGACGCGGCCCGGCTGGGCTACGCCGGCCCGCTGCCCGCCGCGGTCGTGCAGGACGCCGCGGCCGGCTATCTGGCTGGCGTCCCGGCGGCCGGCGCAAGCAGGCGTGCGGCCGCTCTGGCCTGGGCCAGCGCTGAGTTCGATGGTGCGCTCCGCGCGCTGGAGCCGGTTCCGCCCTCGGCCGGCGTCGGCCCGGCCGGCTACCGCATCGCGGGCTACCTTGACCAGTACGGTCGCCGCACCCGCCAGGACCAGCTGGTCCCAGCCTCTGTCTGGGGCGCCCTGATCACCGGGTCCGCCGCAGGCAGCGCCGGCGATCTGGCTCGGGTCGCCCAGGCGGCTCGGGACCGTGGCCTCTACCGTTACGCGGCTGCCCTGTGGACCGCCGCGGTCAGCGTGGGGAGCGCCGACGCGGCTGGCCGGCTGGTCGCCCACCTGCGCGAAGCCAGCCCGGGTGACGCCGCGGCCGCCGGCCGGTGGGCCGTCGACCGCATCCGCCTTGACGACCCCTCTGACCTGGCGCGGCTGCTAGAAGAACTGCGCGCGGTCGACGCGGATGGCGCGGTGCAGGCCCTGCTGGCCCGGCACCCGGCCGGCCAGGTCAACGTCGACCGCCGCTGGGAGGCCGTCGAACTACTGAGGGCACTGCACGGGGCCGGGGCGGCCGGGGCAGTCGATATCCTCGCCGCCCGCATCGTGGCGGACGACAGCCTCGAGGACCTGCCATCCGTCGCCTCGCTGCTGGTGGCGTTGCACGCGGCGGGCGCCACCGACGCGATCCATGCCCTGGTGGCCCGGGACCCCGCCCGCCACGCCGACCCGCAGGAGCCGAAGGAAGTCGCTGTGCTGCTTGAGGCACTGCATGCGGCCGGCGCGCAGGGCCCGGCCCGGGCCCTGGCCACCTGGGCCGCCAGCAACGTTGAACTCCAGTCCTTGCAGTCCCTCGCCCGGCTGGTGAAGGCGCTCCACGCAGTCGGCGCCGACGACGCACTCCAGACTCTGCTGACCCGCGACCCCGCCAGCCTCGACGACCCGTGGGGAGCCGCCGCGCTCCTGGCTGAGCTGCGCGCGGCGGGTGCCAGCGAGGCAGTACAGGCCCTGCTCGCCCGTGGACCGGGCAGCGACGTCGAGTACGCGGATGCCGTGGCCTGGCTGCTGGAAGAACTGCGCGCGGCGGACGCCGGCGAGGCGATCCAGACCCTGCTCGCCCGCAACCCCGCGAGCCACGTCGGCGTCTACGACCTGCAAGACGTCGTTCGGCTGGCGGCGGAGCTGCACGCGGCCGGGGACACCGAGGCGGTGCAGACGCTGGCCAGCCGGGCGACCGAGTTCGCCGACCTCGACGACCCGGGGTACCTAGCTGAGCGCCTGCAGGGGTTCCGCGCGGCCGGCGCCGGCGAGGCAGTCCGGATCGCGCTGGCCCGCGACCCCGCCGGCCGCGCCTTCCTTGACGACTCCGGCGAGGTGGCCTGGCTGCTCGAGGAACTGCGTGCCGCCGGGGCCGACGACGCGGTGCGGACGCTGCTGGCCCGCAACCCGGCCAGCCAGGTCCGTCTCGACGATCTGCATGGCGTCGCCCGGCTGCTGCGGGCCCTGCGCGCGGCCGGAGCGCACGAGGCGGTGACATCACTGGCCACCCGCGCCGCCGAGGGAGTCAGCCTGGAGGATCCTCTGGGCGCCGGCCAGTTGCTTGAGGAACTGCATGCGGCCGGGGCCGACGACGCGCTCCGGGCCTTGCTGGCCCGCAACCCCGGCGCCCGGGTGTCCCTCGGCGCGAATCAGCAGCGGGGCGTCGCCCGGCTGTTGACGGCGCTGCGCACGGCCGGGGCCGGCCAGGCGGCCCGGACGCTGGCCGGCCGGGCCGCCAACGCGGGGATGTTCGAGCTGACGCAGGACCGGGCCAACTACCCGTTCGGGCGCGAGCCAGACGGCGCTGCGGCGCCGCCGTGGCGCTGGGCGGAGCCCCTTCCGCACCCAGACGGAGCACCAGCCGGGCTATCCAGTCAGGCGCCCGCCACCTGTACCTGGCCAGGTTCAGGAAGTGCCGACCCCGATCCGGGCGAAGGTAAATCCCGAACCTGATGGTATGCACCACGAGCAACATGGCGACGGCCGCCCGGCGCCCGCTATCCACCGCGCATCTCCTTGCCGCTGCCGGCCGGTCAGCCGATCGCGCGCTCACCAGCGGGTGCAACCCAGCCGTTCGGGCAGGTATGCCGGAACTGGCTGGCCAAGGTACCCGGAGCCGGAGACGCAAGACGTGGCCTCTCATCTGACCGCTTACGGCCAGCAATCTTGACTTAGTGTGGCCAGCGGTCTAGATGCGGGGGCGGCGTGCCGGGCCGGGTTCGCTCACGGCTGACGCTGATGCCGGGCGGCGGCAGCCGCCAGGGTCGAGAATGGCAGCATGGCATACCGGCGGGCGGCCCTGGTGGCGGTGCTTGCCGACGTCCACGGCAACCTCCCAGCGCTCAGCGCAGTGCTCGCGGAGCCCGACGTCGCAGCCGCGGATGCTGTGGTGCTGCTGGGTGATATCGCGCTGGGGCCGATGCCCGCGCAGACCCTGGAGGTGCTGGCGGGGCTGGGCGAGCGGGCGATCTGGGTGCACGGCAACTGCGAGCGGGAGATGGTTGCCGCCTTTGACGGCGTAACGGTGCCCGGCCCGAACGGCCCGCAGGCTTCCGCGATCGCCGCGCTGATCAGCCGGCGGCACCGCGACCTGCTGGATCGCCTGCCACTGACCGTGACCCTGGAGATCGACGGCCTTGGCGTTTGCGGGTTCTGTCATGCCTCGCCGCGCCGCGATGACGAAATGCTGCTGGTCGACAGCCCGGTGCAACGCTGGGACGCGGCCCTGTCCGGGCTCGGCGCCGAGGTCGGGACGGTCGTCTGCGGGCACACCCACATGCCGTTCGACCGGCTCGCCGCCGGGCGCCGGGTCGTCAACCCGGGCAGCGTCGGCATGCCTTACGGCCCGCCAGGTGCGCACTGGGCCCTGCTGGGGCAAGGTATCTGGCTGCGCCGTACCCGCTACGACACCGCGGCAGCTGCCGAGGTGATCGAGGCCAGCGGGTACCCCGACGGCGCGGCGTGGGCCCGCGAGTACGTGCTTCACCACTACTCCGATACCGAGGCCCTCACGGCGTTCACCGAGATCGCCGGCCAGCAGGAAGGCCCGGCGCGGTAACGGCCTGATCTGCACCCAGCTGAGCAGCAACCGCCGGGCCCGCCACGCCGAGCCGAATCGGTGTGGCTGGCCGGTTGCCGTAGATTCACCGCAAGCTAGCTGACCGGTTGCCGTTGAATCGCCGCAAGCTGGCTGGCTAACCGTTGCCGTCCGTTCGGGAGCCCGCCGCCTTACCGTCGCCTGTTCCCGCTAACCAGGACTCATCAGGCGTACGGCGGCCGATTGTGCGTTTCCCGGAGGGATTATGCGAGTCAGAAACCTGCTAGCGGTTATGGCTGCGCGGTCTCGGCCTCGGGCCTGAGCCAGGTGTATGCCGGTGCCGCATCGGCTGCTTACTTCGGCGTGCCGAACAGTGACCCCAGGCACCCGGTCATCTTCGGGATCGTGCAGTACGGCGTGGTCTACGCGGACGGGCCCGACATCGCTCAGCATGGCGGCGCTGTTTTCCAGGACCTCAGCATCCCGATCCTGGTGGTCCTGCCTGGCCTGCACTGACCGGGCGCCTCGTAAGGCGCTGACGTTCGGTCCGGGGCCGTGGGCTGACACCACGGGCCGTTCGGTTCAAAAGAATTTCAATGATGCCGAACGGCCCGTGGTCTTACGGTCCGGCAAGGTCGCGGCGCTCCGGTCCGCCGACCGCGCACCACGCGGAACTACGCGGTTGCCTACGAGATCACGTGATTCGGGGACACGCCCTGCACCAATTCCGTAAAACCGGCAGCGGGTTCGACGCTCTCCTGGTCATCTACTTCCCGGCCGCCGCGCCAGAAGACCTCATCGAAGGACACCGCCAGCATCTGGTCGTGGAATTCACCGACTGGATCACCGCAGCCGGTCTATCACACGGCCGGGCCAGCCACTCCCCCGTCCCACTCGTCGTGACCTGAACAGAACACTAAAGGGCCGTGAACCGCCAGCTCGTGCTACGCCGAGTTACCGTGACCGATGCCATTCGGCTGCGACGGTAGCGCCCAGCTCACTCCAGCTCTTCTCGAACTTGTCCAGCCCGTCTCGTTCCAGGTATTCGGTGACGTCATCGAAATCGATGCCCACTGCCGCGAGCCGATCCAGGAAACTGCGGTTGCCGTCGCAGCTTCCGGTCAAGGTGTCGCTACTGACCTGGCCGTGGTCGGCGAAGGCTTCCAGGGTCGCGCCTGGCATGGTGTTGACGGTGCCGGGCGCGATCAGCCCGGCAACGTACTTGGTGTCCGGGTAGGCGGGATTCTTGACTCCAGTGGAGGCCCACAGCGGCCGCTGCGGCCGTGCGCCGAGGCGGGCCAGCTGCTGCCAGCGCTCCCCAGCGGTCAGTTGCTCGTGAGCCTGGTAGGCCTGGCGGGCGTTGGCTATCGCGGCCAAGCCCTTCAGCGCGGCGGCTTCGGGCGTGCCGAGGTGGTCCAGGCGTGTATCGACCTCCGTGTCCACCCGAGAGATGAAGAAGGAGGCTACCGACCTGATCGAGGTGAGGTCCCGGCCGGCGGCATGAGCCTGTTCCAGGCCGCTGAGGTAGGCGTCCATGACGGCGCGGTACCGGTCCAGGGAGAAGATCAGCGTCACGTTGACGCTGATGCCCTGGCTGATCACCTCCGTGATCGCGGCCAACCCTTCCTGCGTGGCGGGAATCTTGATGTATAGGTTGTCCCGGTTCACTGTCGTCCACAACCTGCGGGCCATCTCGACGGTAGCGGCAGTGTCACGGCTCAGCCGCGGGTCTACCTCGATGGACACGCACCCGTCCAGGCCGGCCGTCTGCGCGTGTACCGGGGCCAGGACGTCGCATGCGGCGCGGACGTCGTCGGTGGTCACGGTGAGCACGGCGGTGTCGACGTCTACGTTGAGGGCGGCCAGGTAAGCCAGCTGGTCGTTGTAGAGGTCGCCCCGGGCCAGGGCGGAGGCGAAAATCGTCGGGTTCGTGGTCACTCCGACGACGTGGCGGGCAGCGACGAGCGACTGCAGGCCGCCGCCGGCCAGCAGCTCGCGGGATAGGTCATCCAGCCAGATTGCCACCCCCGCGGCGGCCAGGTCGCCCAGCGGGTCATGCTCCGGGTGGTGAGTCATGCGGGCCTCCGTTCGGCAGGTTGTCAGGACGTGAGCACAGCGGGCACGGCGGAGGCCATGACGTCGGGCGCCCGATCCCAGGCCCGGTGCATGCCGACCGCCGCGGCGAGCTGGTCGGTGAAGGACTTCCCGGCCGTGTCGCCCGTCACTACTCCCGGGGCGTCGGCGTCGAACTCGACGGAGCGCGTGGTCAGGAGCGTCCGGTCGACTGTCTCCTGGCGGGCACCGCTGCTCAGGACACCGCCAACGGGAGCGATGACCAGGGCCGTCGCGCCGAGTTTGGCGGCGGCCTTCCGGATATTGCTGATCCCGGCAAGGTCGGCGTCGGCGTCGGCGATGATGCCGATCTTGCGGCCGGCGATCGGACCGGGCTCGGTCACGACCTGGGAGAGGGCGGGGGACACACCTGCGTCGGCGGCCGGGCTGCCGCTGGGAGCGGGCAGGCCGAGGCCGGCGGCGACCCGAGCGCATAGGTCGGCGTCGACGTTGGCCAGGACCTGGAGCTCGCGCTCCTTGATGGCCTGCTCGTAGCACTTGCCGAGCTCGAAGGTGAAGGCCTCGACGATGTGGGCCTGCTCCAAAGGGGTCAGGCTGTGGTAGAACATCGCCGGCTGCGTGAAATGGTCCTCGAACGAGACCGGCTTGGCCCGGACCACCGTGCCCTCGACAGGGCGAGGAGTCTGCACGTAACCGCCTTCATCGGCCGTGGCCACCAGGGGCTCGCCGCGGTTGATGCTATTGGGGCGGTAGGGGGCCAGGCCGGCCGGGATGGCGGTCTGGTGCATGCCGTCGCGCAGCATGTCGTTGACCGGGCAGTGCGCCCGGTTGACGGGGAGCTGGGTGAAGTTCGGGCCGCCGAGGCGAGTGAGCTGCGTGTCGAGGTAGGAGAACAGCCGTGCTTGCAGCAGCGGGTCATTGGTGACCTCGATGCCGGGCACGAGGTTCCCGGTGTGGAAGGCGACCTGCTCGGTCTCGGCGAAGTAGTTCGCTGGGTTCCGGTTCAGCGTCAGCTTCCCGATCAGCTGCACGGGGGCGAGCTCCTCCGGAACGAGCTTCGTGGGGTCGAGTAGGTCGATGCCCTCGAAGCTGTCGGTGCCGTCATCGGGCATGACCTGGATGCCCAGCTCGTATTCGAGGAACGCGCCCGCATCGATGCCGTCGGCCAGGTCCCGGCGGTGGAAGTCCGGGTCGACCCCGGCCGTGATCTGCGCTTCCTCCCACACCAGGGAGTGCACCCCAGCGGCGGGCTTCCAGTGGAACTTCACCAGGCTCGTTTCGCCCGCGTCGTTGACCAGGCGGAAGGTATGGACGCCGAAGCCCTCCATCGTCCGGTAGGACCGCGGGATCCCCCGGTCGCTCATGTTCCACATGACGTGATGGGTCGCCTCGGTATGCAGGGAGGCGAAATCCCAGAAGGTGTCGTGCGCGGACTGGGCCTGCGGGATCTCCCGGTCGGGGTGCGGCTTGGCCGCGTGGATGACGTCGGGGAACTTGATCCCGTCCTGGATGAAGAACACCGGCATGTTGTTGCCGACCAGGTCGAAGGTTCCCTCGGGGGTGTAGAACTTCACCGCGAATCCGCGCGTGTCCCGGACCGTGTCCGCCGAGCCCCGCGAGCCAAGCACCGTGGAGAACCGGACGAAAACCTCGGTCCGCAGCCCCTTGCTGGCTAGGAACCCCGCCTTGGTCACCGACCGACCGGTGCCGTATGACTCGAAGATGCCATGCGCCGCTGCGCCGCGGGCGTGAACGACGCGCTCGGGGATCCGCTCGTGATCGAAGTGGGTGATCTTCTCCCGGAGGTGAAAGTCCTCTAGCAGAGTCGGCCCGCGCTCGCCGGCGTTCAGCGAATGATCAGTGTCGGGCAGCCGCAGGCCCTGCGACGTGGTGAGAAACTCGCCCGCCTGGTCCTGGCCGGCCTCGGATGATCCGGCGTCCGTTGCGGGGGTGCGGGCGTTCTTGCCATTACGGCGTGATGAAGCCATCTTTTCTCCTGTCACGAAAGGGCAGGCGATGGCTTCACCTGGCCCTAAGCATACAGGCGAATCAGCGCCGGGCAGTCGTCCAGTGCCAGCCGGCCGGGTGCGGAGGTCGGATCCGGGACGTGTTTGCCCCCGCCCATAGCGGGGAGACGTGCTCCGAAATTCACGTCAGGCACCCTGGCCGCGTTGCGGCCGGCGTGGGCGGCGTGGCGCGCCGGGGGTCGCCCGCCAGTACTCGTGGCACGACCATTGCCGAGAGGAGCAGCAACATTGAGCGGTAGCGATCAGGAGAACCTCATGGAGGTCACCGGCCGCAGCGCGGAATCGCTCGAGATCCTGGCCCGTGCGCTCCACGTGAAGAACGCCGAGCTCGAGCCCACGCTTGAGGCCATCGCGTCCACGGCCGTGACGATGCTGAGTCCCGCGCGGTACGCCGGCCTGACCATACTCTCGCGCGGCGAGCTCATCCCCCGGGCCACCACCGGCGAGCCGCCCCTGCTGCTGGACCGCCTCCAGCAGCGGCTCGGCGACGGCCCGTGCATCAGTGCCGCGAAGCACCAGGCCGTATTCCGGATCGAGGACACCCTCCAGGACCCGCGCTGGCCGGAGTTCAACGCGGAGGCGGCCCGGCTCAAGGTGCGCAGCATGCTCTGCGTGCCGCTCTGGATCGATGAGCGAGGCCTGGGAGCGCTCAGCCTGTACGCCGACCAGGCCGCGGCCTTCAGCGATCTTCACGAGCGGGTCACCGTCCTGCTGGCCACGTTCGCGGCGCTCGCCCTCGCTGATGCGCAGCGCGCTGAGCAGATGCACGACGCGCTCAGCAACCGGGACGTTATCGGGCAGGCCAAGGGCATCTTGATGCAACGGCACGGCATTGCCGCTGACGCTGCCTTCGGCGTCTTGTCACGAGTATCTCAGGCCGAGAACATGAAGCTTGCCGAGATCGCCCGCCGCTTCGTGAGGACCGGCCAGCTGCCCAGCGTGTCGGGCCCAAAGACCGCTGGCGCGATGCGCTGACGCTGGAGCACTCCGACAGGCGCGGGGATCAACTGCGGCGGACTGGATCGATCTGCGGCACTTTCGCGGCCAGCGTCAGGCTGGGCCGTGCCGCAGCCGGAGTCCGGCCTCTTCCTCCAGGAGGGCTACCGCCAGGAGTTCCCCGTCGACTGGCCCGAAGCGCTGCAGGGCCCGCTGGTAGGTTTGCTCGACGACCTGTGTCAGCGCAGACGGCACGCGGAGTTCGCGGGCGAGGTCCGCGATCGCCGTGAGCTCCTCACAGCACCGGTCCAGCCCGAAGGACGTGAGGTAGTCCCCGTCGAGCAGCGCGCCGAGGTCGTCCCGGATGAACGCAGTGGATGCCGCACTGGTCGCCAGCGTCTGACGGAGCACGTCGAGGTCGATCCCGGCGCGGCGGGCGAGCAGCAGAGCCTCGCCGGTAGCTACGGCCTGGCCGAACCACAGCAGGTTAACCAGCAGTTTGGCCGTGTACCCTGCGCCGTTGGCGCCGACGCGGATGATGCGCTTCGGGTCGGCGAGCGCTTCCAGCACCGGGCGGCACCGGTCCAAGACCGCCGCATCGCCGCCCACGAATACCTGCAGCGTCCCAGCCTGCGCGGCCGGAACGCCGCCGCCCACCGGGGCGTCAAGGACACCGACACCGCGGGCCCGCGCGGCATCGGCAAGGTCCCGCACAGCCGCGGGGCTGCTGCTGGTCATGTCAACCCACACGGCCGTGGAAGGCATGGCGGCCAGTACGCCAGATCCTGCCATCACCTCGCGCACCTCACGAGAGCCGGGCAGCATCGTGATGAGGACATCGGCGCCTGCGGCTACCTCCGCGAGCGTGGCACGCCACTGGCCCCCGCATTGCAGGACCGCTCGTTCAAGCTCAGCACGTGCGTCACCCGCAGTCACCGTGTGCCCGGCCGCCACGAGGTTTGCGCACATGGGCAATCCCATCCGCCCAACGCCAACGAACCCGATACGCGTCACCGTAGGCACTCTAGCCGCATCCTGACTGGTAGCGGGCCGGTCAGCGGGAGCATGGAGCTACGCACCGACTCGGTGACCGGGTCAGCCCGCGGGCGCCAATCGCTGTGCTTACGGCCGGTGTCCGTCCGGCCTTGCCTGCTCTTCCTTCCGGGCTGGGTCTCCGGGAAGGGCCAGCCCCACGCCGCCTCCCATCTCCCGTGCCGGTGCGGCTCCTGGGTTCTTGGGAGCCTGGTCCCCGACTGGGACTCCGGGCAGCTTGGCGCCTTGCTCCACGTCGAATGCCAGCCCCGAAGGCCGCTCCGTCTCGCGGGACGGGGTGACAGGTACCGGGTTGAGGATCTTATCGGGTGTCGGCTCGATGCTTGCCTGGTCCTGATCGGCCATTGTGTCTCCGTCCGTTCGTGAGCTCACCGCCCGCCCGCTGGGCGCGGCGCCTACCTGGTCAACACCCAGACCGGGGTGGAGCCGACCCGGAGCAGCAACTGCTGCCGGTGCCGGCATCCTCGGGATCTGGAGGGCATTACTTACTGTCTGCTTCGACGAGGCGTTCGATAAGCTCGTCGACACTGCCCGTCTTGGGTAGCTCACGTTTGGCCAGCTGGTCGCTAAGCTCGGCCTTAGTCCGGCCTTCGTAGCGTTCGCGAGCCCTCTTGTGAGCCCGTCTGGCCTGCTCGCGGTCGGCCTGCCGGGCCTGACGCGCCAGCGCCTTCTCGGCTTGCTCAGCCCTCCCGGCCTGCTCCAGTGCTACCTGCTGGGCCTTCTCAGCCTGTTCGCGCAGGACGTTGTCGGCCGCCTCGGCATTTTCGCGTACTAGGTCACCTGCCGACTCGGCCTTCTCGCGGACCACGCCGGACAGCGTGCCCACCGCCTCCGCGCACCTGACGGCTAGGTGGCGGTTGATGTCTACCGTCCGCTGCACGAGCTCGAAGTAGCGTTCGACTGCCCGGACCAGATCGACCCGCGGAGCGGCGGGAACCAGGTCCGTCGCCGCCCGCGCGCCCCGCGTCCACAAGTCGGCGGTCTTTTCCGCAGCATTGCGTGCGCGGCCCCCTGCGGCCCTGTAGTGCCTGGTCATATGCATCCTCCATGATGCCCGAATACAGATATGCAACCGCGGCCGGTCGGACGCAGACCGCTGATGGCTCGTGTCGCGTCCCGTCCGCCGTCTGCGGCGGGTCGACGTACTGCTGGTCAGGCGATGACAGCGTCGATGGTCTTTTTCAGCGCACTGGGCTGGGCAGGCGACCTGGGCGCTTTCTTCCGGGCCTGCTCGAGTTTGGCCCCGATTTCCTGAAGCTGGTTGCGGCTGAGGCCGGCCCGCACTTTGGGGAACCAGTCCTGCTCTTCCTCGTCGATATGATGCGTAACGTTCTCGATCAGCACCGTAGCCTTGGCGTCGAAGCGCTCGGCCCCGGCTGGCATGCCGGCTAGCTCCATACACAGGACGTCGGCCACATGATGTTCTTCGTAGGACTCCAGCACGTCGTCCTTGAGGTCGGGGAGCAACGCGCAGACCTCGGGATACATCACCTCATTCTCGATATAGGTGTGTACCGTGAGCAGCGTGATAATCTGCCCGACGATCGTTTCTTTCTTCTTGACCGCCTTGCCCCCGGCAGCTTGGAATTTGCGGAATAGGCTGCGGATTTCCTTGTGATCGGCCTTCAGTACCACGATTGCATCTGATGACATACTGCTCCTCTCGGCGTGCTGGACCTGCGTGGCTACCCGGCAGGCCTGCCCGCAAACGCATCTGCGGATAAATGCCGAGGGACTGCCATCAGCGGCTGGCCCCGAGGAAGACGACAATCTGCCAGAGTGGCACCTATCGACATCTAAAAGGTCGTGTCAACGGCTACTCACGAAATCGGTCAGAGGCGGTGCTGGACGCCCGTAGGGCGTGGCCGACGCGGGAACGCCGGCCACGCCCTGGGTTTACCGGGTGCGAGACGAGCGGGTTACTGACGAGTGCTTACGGCGGTGGCGGCCTGCTTGATGAGGTCCGCGACTGCGGCCGGCTGGGAGACGTAGATGGAGTGGCTGCCCGCCACCTCCACGACGTCCGACCCGGCCCGCCGGGACATGGTGCGCTGGGCTGCGGCTGCGGCCCGTCGGCTGGGGATCCGCCGATGAGCGAGTTGACCGACTCGTCCTTGTCCGGCGCGAACGCGCAGACGTAGACCAGGGCCGCCACGTTCGGGTGGGTGCCGGCTTCGCTGATGACCGCGCCGCCGTAGGAGTGGCCGACGAGCACGACCGGGCCGTCTTGCGCGTCGATGATCAGCCGCGTGGCGGCGGCATCGCCCGGCAGCGACAGGGTGGGGTTCTGTACCACAGCGACGTGGTAGCCGTCCTGGGTGAGCAGGTCGTAGAGAGGGCGCCAGCCGGACCCATGGACGAATCCGCCGTGGACCAGCACGATGGTCGCGGGCGCTGAGCCTGTGCTCATGGTGTTCTCCTTCTGTAGCTTGCTTCAAGCCAAGCAACAGCGCCACGTGGTGACCATGCACAGCAGAAAGAGGAGACCGATGGGAACCCCGTCTACTAGCACTGTCGTACTCATCCACGGGCTGTGGATGACCCCGCTCGCCTGGGAACACTGGGTGGAGCGCTACGAGGCGCGCGGCTTTACGGTGCTGACCCGGGTAGCCCGGCCGGTCGCGGGCGAGCTTGGCTAACCAGCGCCGACGGCTAGCGGCCGGCCGTCCCGCGGCCGGCCGCTGCTTTCCAGCGGTTATGACCTGCGATCAGGAGCCGCAAATCGCCGTGGGCCAGTCCGTCTAAGCCGGAGTTCCTGACGTCGGGCTGGGCGCGTCAGCTGGCCGGGCGGGTCGGCGCAGGGTGCCGCGCAGCACGCGCAGCATGCGGTCCGGGCGCAGGAGCCCTTCTGGCCGGTCCTTGAGGCCGATGACCCTGATCATCGCCAGCGCGAGTTCGCCGTCGCTGGCCGCGGCCGCGTGCAGCCGTGGCAGGTAGGCGTTGACGAACCGCACTTTCGCCGGCCGCGGGCCGGGTACCTGGGGGAAGGCCAGGTCAGCGCCCACGGCGATGTCCCAGGGGATATCGATGACCGCGGCGATGTCCTTGAAGAAGCGCGACGCAGGGCGGGCGGTGCCCGCGCCGATGTGCCGGTGCAGCGCCAGCGCCTGCATCGCGGCCACGGTCATGCCCTGCCCGTAGACCGGGTTGAACGAGCACACGGCGTCGCCGATCACCAGCAGCCCGGCGGGGAACTCGGGTAGCCGCTCATAGCGGTTCCTCGTGCTGACCGGGAACCGGAACGGCACGGGCTCATCGAGCGGCTCGGCGCCGTCGATCGCCGCGGCGATGGCGCCGGTCGGCAGGCCCGATGCGAAGTCCGCGAAGCCTGCGGGGTCGGTCGGCGGGTAGTCCCCGCAGATCCCGCCGAGAGTTAGGATGTGCCGGCCGCCCTCCACCGCGGCCAGCCCACCGAAACGCGGGCTGGCCAGCGTGCCAGCGGTCAAGATCAGCCGGTCGCCGTTCATCGCGCCCGGCCGGAGGCGGTACGTCCTGGTCGCATAGCCCAGGCCGATCTCCACCCGGTCTTGCGCCGGGGCCTGGTAGCCCAGCTCGCTGAGCCACCGGGGGGCGCGGGAGCCACGGCCGCTGGCGTCCACCACCAGATCGGCATCGATCTCTTCGGGCTTGCCCTCGGCGTCGCTCACCCGCACGCCGGTGACCCCCCGTCCTTCCCGCGCGGCCAGCAGGCCGGCCGCGGAGTGGCCATCGAGCACGCGGACATTAGGCAGTCCGAAGACGCGCTCGCGCACGTGGCCCTCCAGGAACGGCCGGCTCGCGAGCAGCGCGGGCAGGCCGGCGTGGCGCTGCTTTAGCTGATGGCCGGACAGTACCCACTGCGCGTCGGCCAGCACATCACAGCACACCGCCCCGGCAGTGGTCACTTCGGCGGTGAAGCCGGGGAACAGCCCGTCGAGTATCTCTCTGCCCCTGGGGTGCAGGCCATGCAGATGACGGCCATGCGGCACCCCCTTGCGCTGCTGCCCGGCTGGTGGCAGCGCATCCCGCTCGACCACCGTTACCTGCTTGTAGACCTCGGCCAGGACCCGCCCGGTCAGCAGCCCGGCCAGGCTCGCGCCGAGAACGATCGCGTGATCAGAGGTCTCGCGCATCCCAGATCACTCCCAGCCGGTATGCTCCGTGCGGCGCCCGCCTATTTGAGGGCGTATCCAATCTGTCCAGCTTCGAACCCTCTGCGCAACTCGGTGCATGCTGCTCTGACAATCGCATGAAGACCCGCCGACGTCCCAAATGAGAGTAGTGTGCGTGTCACTGGGCGGGAGCCTGAGGTCCGCGGTGCGAAAGACACGCCCGATCCACTCGCCGCAAACTCGTGATTACCCCGTCCTCGTCACGTCTAGCGAGGATCAGGCCATATGCAACCAGACACCGACGCCCTGGCGACCAACCCGTTCGAGGAAGCCCCGCCGCGTGAGTTCGTGACGGCGATGCGGGGCTATGACCGTAACCAGGTCGACGAGCACATCAGGCAGGTCGAAGCCGAAGTCCGGCGGCACCGCGAGCAGGCCCAGGCCATACAGCGGGAGCTGTCCGAAGCCCGCGGCCAGTTCCACAAGCAGGACCGACCCGCCTATACCGGTCTCGGCGCCAGGATCGAGCAGCTGCTGCGCCTGGCCGAGGAACAGGCCACCGAGGTGGTCCAGACGGCTCGATCCGAAGCCGGCGAGATCAAGGCCACGGCCAAGGCCGATGCCGCAGAGCTGCGGGCCAGCGCCGAGACCGACGCTCACGAACTGGGCGCGAACGCCAAGCGCGAGACCGACGAACAACAGGCCGCCACCGAACGCGAGGCCGACTCGATCAGGACTACCGCCCGGCGCGAGGCCGACGAGCTGACCTCCGCCACTGAGCGCGAGGCCGCCACGGTCCGGGCCACGGCCGACCACGAGGCCGCGGAGAAGCAGGCCACGGCCGAGGGCGAAATCGCCAAGCTGCGGACCAGCACCGAACGCGAGGCCGCCCAGCTGAAGGCGACGGCCAAGCGCGAGCGGGACGAGATCCTCACCGCCTCCAAGCGCCAAGCTGACGAGATGCGCGGCCATGCGCAGCGGATCCTGGAGGAGGCCCAGGCCCTGCGGACCCGGACGGAAGCCGAGTTCGAGATCCAGCTCGCGGCGCGCAGGGAACAGGCCGAGCGCCTGGAAGCCGACCGGCTCACCGCCGCCCAGTCTGCGACGCAGAAACTCGTGTTCGAAGCCGAGCAGCGCGCCTCAACCGCGGAGGAGCGGGCCGCGAAGGCCAACGCCCAGGCCGACCAGACTCGCCGGGACGCCGACCAGCACGCTAGGCAGCTGGTCGGCAATGCAGAAAAGAACGCCGACCAAATCGCCGGCCAGGCCAAGACGCAGGCCGAGCAGTTGCTCGCCGAGGTCAACGACGATGCCGAACGCCGCCGCGCTGCTAGCAACCGCGAGGTCGATGACCTCATCAGGCAGAAGGACAGCATCGCCAGCCACCTCGCGCAGTTGCGCCAGTTGCTGCCAGGCATGGATGCGGTACAGGCGGCACAGACAAACCTGCCATAACCCGTTGACTCGGGCTCGTGTCTACCGCCTTGTTCGGCATCGCCGGGGCCGTCTATAGCGCCTGGGTCCTCCTGGTCGAGATCGTGCGTTAGGGCCGTGGGCTGATACCACGGGCCGTTCGGTGGAAATTTCAGTTATGTCGAACGGCCGGGGTCAAGCACGCCGCCGGGCCTGTTCGTCTGTGCCGTCGCCCTGCCGCCAGTTCCGGGCGAGGGCGACCAGGCCGCGAACCACGTCGGGAGGCAGCCCCGGAGTGCTCGCGATGTGCCACAGCGTCGGGTCTTCATACTCCGCATGCCCGAGGTCCTGCGAACCCGCGTTAGGTTCCCCGCCTGCTAGTATCCGCCGGCACGAACCCGGGGCCCAGCCGAGCCGGTTCTCGACCATACCGAGGGTGCTAGGGGAAACGCGTTGGCCGTTCTCGAGCTTTCCAAGCGTTCGCTCGGTTACCCCTGTCGCCTCGGCAAAGGCCCGCCTGTCCCGCATGCCTAGCTCGACGCGGCGCGCGACAACGTAATCAGCGAGCCGCCGCCAGTCCTCACCGGTCATATGACCGTCCTTCCCACGAGCCGCCGCCACTCCCGCCGCCGGCTACGTGACCATCCTTACGCGAAGAAGATAGAAGAGTCTAACTCTTCCGCCACCGGCGAACGACACGGATCTGCGTCTCTCTTCTCAGCTCATCTTCTCCATGCTCTTTACTTCCTGTCTGTACTGCTCTAGAGTGCCTGAGTCGGCAGATAGCTTCTTATCTCTTCCTACACGTACCAAGATTTGCCAGTTTCTCGGATCGCGCTGCGGGCCGGTGACGTCCTCGCGCAGGCGAGGAGGGGAGCGCAAGGGCGCCCCGGCCACGCAGCGGGACTAGCTAAGCGGGCTCGGCGCGCCGTACCCGATCCTCAGCACGGCTTGGCCCTTACGCGGCGTGATCTGTTGCACCCAGACAGGCTGATACTCAGCTCGCTGGGTGTTGATGAACGACTGCATCCAATCGAGATATGCCGCACGCGTGAGGTGCGACGCTGGAACGGTCGTCGCCAAGTCCGCCCACCGCAAGAGGCTGGCGGGTCCGCCGCCGGGCGACTGGCTGGCGAAGTCCACGATGTACACCGGATGGCTATGGGCCAAGATGGCGAGGAGGTCCGGCAGCCAAGGGTCAACCCGGCCGCTGAGGAGCTGGGCCTTGGCTGTGGCAGAGGCCCTGATGTTGCTGTTGGTCAGCAGCTGAGCACCGGCCTCTTTCCTGGCGAGCAGCGCTCCGGGCACGGTGGCACGATACACCGCGGCGCCGTCGGGATAGATCCACCAGATGTCAATCCTGGTTTTTCCCGTGCCGAAGCTCGCGATGAGAGCCGGAGCGTAGAGGCCCAGACGGGGGCCGAACTGATCCCGGACGGTGGCGGTGGCCACCAGCAGGGTAGAGCCGAGAGGGTCGTTCGCCCCGGGGCCGAGCGGCGAGACTTGCGAGGGCGAGAAGCCGTTGCTGACCAGATCCTCGCATAGCTCCTCATCGCATGACACGACCGCGCCGGGACTGACCTGGTGCAGTATCCAGTTGATCGCCTGTGTTCTCGCCGTGGTCTCAGCGGCGAGTGGGCTCATCTGGGCGTGGTGGTTACCCGTGAGCAGCTGCGACGATGCGCCGCGCGGGGAAAGAGTGAACGCAAGGCCGACGACGCCGCCAACCAGCAGGATCAAGCTCAACAGCACAGCGGCCCGGCGGCGCCGCGATGCGCGGCGGTTTAGGCGCCTCCGGTGCGGCCTGGACGCCAGGTCACCGGCGATCAGGCCATCGCCGCTGCCGGCCCGCGGCTCGGGGGGCGCGGCACGCACCTGCGCTGAGCCAGCTGTCTTCTCATCCCAGTCGAGAACGGATGCTATCGGCGGCATCGGGCCCATGAGCCGCGCTCCGGCGGCCACCAGCTCGCTGAGCGCCCCGCGGGCCGACGGCCTGGCGGCTGGGTCCTTGTCGAGGCAGCGATGGATAAGGGAGCCCAGCGGCTCGGGAAGATTGCCCACATCTGGCTCGGAATGAAGAATGGCGAACGCCGTGGCAGTCAGCGACTCGCCCTTGAAGGGCAACTCACCGGTACTCGCGAACGCCATCGTCACAGCCCACGACCACATGTCGGCCGCCGCGGTCACCCGCTCCGCGGCCAGCTGCTCAGGAGCCATGAACGCTGGGGTTCCCATGGCGGCCTGGCCAGAAGGGCCCATGGTGGTCATCCCGGGAACGGCGGCCAACCCGAAGTCGATCAGCACCGGCCCGTCGGGCCCGAGCAGGACATTGGCGGGCTTGAAGTCGCGGTGCACCATCCCGGCGGCATGCACCGCGCCCAGCGCGGTCAGCGTTGCGACCGCGATGCGCTCGAGCGTTGCGCCGCCGCGAGGCCCGTTCTGCTCGACGACCTCGATCAGCGATGGCCCGCTGACGTATTCGCTGACGATGAACGGCCGGCGTTCGAAGATTCCCGCATCCAGGACTTGCGCGGTGCAGAACCGGGCGACCCGCTGCGCTGCGGCAACCTCCTTCAGGAAACGGCTGCGGACCTGCGGGTCCGTGGTGGGCGGCAGAAGCTTGACCGCCGCCGGGTTTCCGGCAGGATCCACCGCCAAGAACACCACACCCTGCCCGCCTTCTCCGAGGCGGCCGAGCAAGCGGTATACACCCACCTGGCGCGGATCCATCTCGCGCAGGGCAAGCATCTCCGGCATTGTCGTCCAAGCGGATGTCACCCGGCCATTTTGCCTCGCCAGGCTCAGCGCACGCCACAATTCCGTTTAGTCAGTTGCCTGCCGTGGCTTTCTGGCGGCCGCCTATGCTTTCGAGGAACTGCTTTCTCGCGGCCACGTCCACCCGGCGCCGCGCCAGATCTGCCCGCCCGGCACGATGATTCTCCGGCTGAGAACATAGCAAATTCCCCTTTGAACGCGCTTCGACCGGGCATGCTGTTGGGAAGCCCGGCCGCAAGGTGCCCCAGGGGCAGGTAGCCGGGTCAGGGGTGGGGCCCCGGCAGCACCGTCTCCCCCCCACGGTGCCCGGGACCCCGCTCCGCTTCAGGCACGGGGAAGTCGTCGATAATCACCGATGATGTAATGCGGCAGTGCCGACGTCGAAGTGAATCGGGCGGTCTGCGATCGGGGAGGAACCACCATGACCACCGCGGTCTCGATTATCGGCGCCGGTCTCGGCGGCCTGACCCTGGCCCGCGTCCTCCGCGTGCACGGCATCCCGGCGACGATCTATGAGGCGGAGCCCTCGGCGGATGCCCGCACCCAGGGCGGCCTGCTCGACGTGCACGAGTACAACGGGCAGCTCGCGCTCGAAGCGGCCGGCCTCACCGGCGAGTTCCGCGCGATCATCCACCAGGGCGGCGAGGCGACCCGCGTGCTCGACCAGCACGGCACGGTGCTGCTCGACGAGCCCGACGACGGCACCGGCGGCCGTCCCGAGGTGCTCCGCGGCGACCTGCGCCAGATCCTGCTCGACTCTCTGCCCGGCGAGATGATCCAGTGGGGACGCAAGGTCACCGGCGTCCAGCCCCTCGGCGTGGGCCGGCACGAGCTGACCTTCGCCGACGGGCCGGCCGTGACCACCAGCCTCCTCGTCGGTGCCGACGGCGCCTGGTCGGCCATCAGGCCGCTGCTGTCCGGCGCCANNCACCCCGCGGCGGCCCAAGCGGTCGGCGACGGTGCCCTGTTCGCAGTCGCGCCCGGCCAGGGGATCCTTGCGCACCGCGAGCCCGGTGGTGTCCTTCACGCCTACGTCGCGCTCGCCAAGCCGCAGGAGTGGATCGCCGGCATCGACTTCACCGATGCCGCCGCCACCACTGCCCGAGTCGCGGCGGAGTTTGACGGGTGGGCGCCCGGCCTCACCGCGCTCATCACCGACAGCGACACCGCGCCCGTTCCCCGCGCCATCAACGCCCTGCCCATTGACCACCGGTGGGACCGAGTCGCGGGCGTCACCGTCCTCGGCGACGCCGCCCACCTCATGTCACCGTTCGCCGGGGAGGGTGCCAACCTCGCCATGTTCGACGGCTCCGAACTCGGCCAAGCCATCGCGGCCCACCCCCGCGACGCCGAAACCGCGCTGGCGGAGTACGAGCGAGCCCTCTTCCCCCGCAGCGCGCAATTTGCCGCCGAATCCGACCGGAACCACAAGCTACTCTTCGGCGACAACAGCCCCGACAGCCTGCTCAAACTGCTCACCGGCCAGGAGCCGGCCGAGTGAGCGCGATTGTGTGGGCCTTCGGCGATGCTGGGCTAGGGCGCACTGGGGTGAGGCTCTCCGGTCCGGGTCACGGTCGCGATCCGGGCGTTGACCGGGATGTTGCTGGAGTCCAGTCCGGGCGTCTGCCCGTGGAAGTCGAAGTCGAGGCGGACATCTGGCCGGAACATCAGGCAGTGGGTTGACCCGCCGAAGTGGAACATGCCGAGCTGGTCGCCCTTTTTGACGCGCTGTCCCTGGTACACGGTGATCTCGCAGGTGGAAACCTCGGCCATGCCGACGGGAAGGACGCACATGAGCCCGATGGCCGGATTGTCGGCTTGGATGAACACCATCGCCCGGGTGGCGACCTCGGTGATGTAGCCCTGCGAGTCGTCGGGCCCGGCTGGGTCGTATCCTTCGGCGGGAGTTTCGGAATAGTACGTGCCGTCGTGCACGTGGGCTTTCACGACCCGGCCGTCGACCGGGCTGTGCCAGCGGTGGTAGCTGAGCGCGCTGAGGAAGGCCTGGTATATCGTCCCGCCGACGAACTGATCGGCCCAGGGATCGTCGGCCAGCATGTGGGCGATGGAGTACGGCTGCCCCTTGACCCAGAACCTGTCGTGGCGGCGGACGTCGTGGCTCAGCCGGTACGGTGCCGACTCGCAGGCGTTGACGATGACATCGGGGTCTGCCGGAGAAGCCACCGGCCGTATCCCCGCACGGAACCGCCGGGTGAAGAAGTCGTCCCACGAGGTGAAGCCGTAATGCGGTTTCGCCGGGTCGCACACGAAATCCTCGGCGAAATGCGGCATCTTCGCCATGGCCTGCGGGCCGAACCAGCCCGAGTCGGTGTCGTTGAGCACGCCGACCGAATCGGCGGACTTCAAGAACAGGCCCCATTCGTTGAGCATCTTCTTGAACTGCCGGTTGACCCGGTCGTTCAAGAACGCGGCGAACCCCGCGTGGGTGCCCATGGCCGAGTCAAGGATGGCGTTGATCGGGGTACCAACGAGCCCGGTGTCGTCGTATTCCGGGGCGTGCGTCAGGATGTGGTTGAAGAGCTTGAGCATATGGTCAACGGTCCTGACCTGGGGCTTGCCGGTCGGCGTTGGCTTGCGGGGCGTCTGCGCCAGCATGAACGCGAACAGCATGTAGATCTCGGGATCCCGCTCGATCACCTGCCGGAACTCCTCGACCACCGGGAGCAGCGGCACGTCGCCGCCGGCGTCGGTCTTCGCGACGAGGTCATCAAGCCACCGCTCGAGAACCTGCTGGTCCGATGGAAGCCACTTTCCCACCCGGTACGGAGCGCCCGTCATCACATCTCTCCTTGGCCGGCCACTCGCTCCCGTTGCGTGTCCGCGGGCACCGGCGCGTTTTTTAGCCACCTCAGGTTACAAGCGGCAAGGGCCGGTTCTCGACGATGCGTTTCATCACGATGGTTGAGGTGAGGCGGTGGATGCCGGGCAGCGTGGCCAGCTTCTGGTCGCGCAGTGCCGCAAAGCTGTCGAGGTCCCGCGCGACGACCCGGAGCAGGTAGTCGGGGTCGCCGAAGAGGCGTTCTGCGTGCCGGACCTGCGGCAGCTCGGCCAGGGCCGTTTCGAAGGAGGCGACGGTGCCGGCGTCGCCGCGTTCCAGGGTGATCTGCACGAGGGCCTCGAATCCCAAGCCGACGGCGGCGGGGTCCACGAGGGCGCGGTAGCCGGTGATGACTCCGCTGCGTTCGAGTTCACGCAGTCGCCGGTGGCAGGGGCCGGGGGTGAGCCGAACTCTGTCCGCGAGCTCGGTGACCGTGAGGCGTCCGTCGGCTTGCAGCTCGGCAAGGATCTTCCGGTCTATATGGTCCATGCCGCAAGAGTATTGCCGAAACCCAGCCTATAGCGGCAGAAATAGCAAGCATCTGTCCTGTCAAACGACGTAACGTCTTAGGCGAAGGCCATGCCTGACAGAATCACGGAGATAACGCCGATGCAGACGGTCTACGCGTTGCTTCCCTTGGTGGCGGCGTTCCTGGCGGTGCCGCAGTTCCTGCCACAGCTGGCCAGGGTTCGCCGCGCCGGCACCACGGCTGGGGTGTCGTGGTCGTGGGCGGCACTGACGAGCGTGAACAACGGGGCCTGGCTGGGCTACTTCGCGCTGTCAGGCTTCTGGACCGCGCTGGTGCCCGCCATCTCGGCGACTGTCCTGTCGGGACAGCTCGCGGTCGTGCTGGCCCGACGCGGCGGCGGCATGCCGAAACGCCCCGTGGTGCTCGTATCGGTGTGGGCGGTGGTGCTGCTCACCGCCGCCGCGGTGTTCGGTCGCACGGGACTGGGCTCGGTCCTGACCGTCGCCTTCGCGCTCCAGGTCACGCCCTCAGTGTGGACGGTCTACCGGTCCCGGAACACGGTCGGGGTATCCCGGGGCACCTGGCTGCTGATCTTCGGTGAACTCCTCTGCTGGGGCGTGTTCGGCATCCACGAGGCCGACCCCCGGCTGATCGTGCTCGGGGCCACCGGCGTGGTGGCCAGTCTGCTCGTGCTCGCCCGCGTGTCGTGGCGGCGGTCGTGGTCGTGGTCGTGGCCGTGGCCGTGGCCGTGGCCGGAAAGGGTGCCGGTGACCCAGGAGAATGGCAAAATTGCCCTGCCGCGCGATTCCTAGACCGGGGAGACACCGATGCTCACGCCAGTCACCATGCTCGATGAGCGATACAGCAGTCCGTCCGCTACCGCCGCGGGATGGGAGGAGACCCGCAGGGTGCTTGAGACCGCCGAGCTGTTCTGGGTCTCCACCGTCCGGGCTGATGGCCGGCCGCATGTCACCCCGGTCGTCGCCGTGTGGGCTGAGGAGGCCGTCTGCTTTTCCACCGGTGACGGGGAGCAGAAGTTCGCGAACTTGCGCGCCAACCCGCACGTGGTGCTGACCACCGGCTGCAACCAGTGGGACCAGGGGCTGGACGTCGTGGTGGAGGGCGACGCGGTGCAGGTCACCGACGACACCACACTGAAGCGTATAGCCGCGGCGTTCACCGCCAAATGGGACGGGCGGTGGCAGTGGGAGGTGCGCGAGGGCAGCTTCCACCACCCCGGCGGTGGCGGCGCGGCCATGGTGTTCGCGGTCACGCCCGCAAAGGTTTACGCCCACGCCAAGGGCGACCCGTTTGGTGCCACCACGCACAGGTTCTGACTTGAGGGCCAGTGACCTGGGTCGTTTTCCGCAGGCCGGTAGTCTGTAGCTTGAACTTCTCTCTCGACCGCGGACCTGGCCGTTGCCCGGTGCGG
>PLIQ01000430.1 GCA_003140115.1 Actinomycetota bacterium
CGATCCGTTCGGTCTCCCACAGGTTGCCCAGGCCCGCGTAGATCGCTTCGGGGTAGGTGTGGTGGCCCTCACCGAAGACGGCCAGCCAGCCGCCGTACGGGCGCTCGAACACCCGCTTGATCCCGACGTAGCCCGCTGCCGCCAGCGCGGCGGCGGTCAGCCCGTTGCGCGAGGCGAACCCGTGCTGCATGCGCTTGACCATCGACTCGTACATCGCTGACATCAGCCCGCAGGACTGGGTCGCCGCCATCCCGAAGGCATCCTCAAACCCGGCGGCATCCAGTCCGTACAGTGTTCCCGCGGCCGCGGCCGCGGCGAGAGGGCCGAAGACCACGCCCGAATGCCACCCCCGGGAGAGCATGTCCAGGCCGCCGAGCGCCTGCCCGACCCGCGGACCGGTCTCGTACCCGAGGATGGCGCCGAGCAGGAAGCGCTCGCCTGAGACCCGGCTCACCCGCGGGGCGGCGGCGAGCATCGCCGGAAGTACCAGCGAGTTGCTGTGCAGCGGCGCCAGCGGATGGTAGTCATCCAGCTCGAACCCCTGGATGAAGCTGGAGTTCACCATCGCCGCCGACGTGGCGCTGGTGGCCTTGCCGCCCCAGCCGATCAGTGCGGAATCCCCGGCGTCATCGAGCGCTGTTACCCCCTCGACGCCAATACGGGACCAGGGCAGCTGCGCACCTACCAGGGCACAGCCGATTCCGTCTAGCACCAGGTGCTTGGCCCGGTCGCGGACGGAGGCGGGAACGTCGTTGAGCATTGTTTGCGCGACCCAGGTAGCAAGCCGGCCGGTCGCACCGGCAGGGTCGGTGGCAGGACGGCCGGTCGCGGTTTTTGCCGCGGGAGTGCTGGGAGTCATCTTGGGTTCTCCTCTATCGTTCCTGGCGGACGGGCGGTGGCGCCGCTAACACTCAACGGCACTTAGGCTGGCTGACTTCGCGGGTCGGGTTCCATGCGTTCGCGGACGATCAGGTCAGAGGTTGTCCCCGCGCCGAGCATCACGCGGCCGGGACCTCTGCCCAGGGAATAATGACCGCACGAGCGAGGAGATGGCCGCTGATGTTGATGCTGAAGCCGAGCCAGGCTGGAGTCGAGTCGGCCTGCACCCGAAGCTGAAGCTGTCCGACCTTCTCGATGCCGAGGGCCTGCACCACGATGACGTAGCGGTGACGCCCGTCCCCGGGCGGCGGCCCAGCGCCGATGAAGCAAGCCCAGCGCGCGTCGTTGGGGAGCTGGACCGCTCCGGCGGGCAGGTGCTCGCCGATGACGTCTCCCGCTCCGGTCGGGAGTTCGGTTACCGAGGGGGGGATATCGGCGACGGCCCAGTGCCAAAAGCCTGACCCGCTGGGCGTGTCGGGGTCGTACATGGTCACGGTGTAACTCCTGGTTTCCGCAGGAGCGCCGGACCACGACAGCTGGGGCGAGAGGTCCTTGCCGCCCGGAACCTCGAAGATGCCAGACATCTGTGCCGCAGGTAGCCGCTGGCCATCGGTGACGTCTGTGCTGGTCACAGTGAAGCTCGGCACCACCGGCAATCGCGCGAACGGATCGTTCATGGTTGTCTGCCCTCCACCGTGCGGCTCTCTGGTACAAGGCAATCATCGACCCGAGGGAGCGCGATGACCAGCGAAGACGATCGGCGCAGGTCATCCAACAAGATCCCGACCATGTGCTCTGCGGAGTAGACGACCATTGGAGACTGCCGGTGACCGCCTGCACCGGGCAGGGGATGGCCCGCGTCCGGTCCGGGCAGGCTCGGAAGTGGCCTCCTACCTGGCTGGCGAGGTCTCGTTTGGGGCTGGCCTGGGCGAATGGGCCCTGATTTGGGTCCTGTCCGCAGGTTAAGCATGTCTTGGCCACATTTGTCTTGGCTGCCTAGCGGTTCCAGCGGGGGTCGGCTTCGGCGATGTCGAGGCTGAGTGTCTCGAGCTCGGTGATCAGCTCGCGCAGGCGGCGGTGGTTGTCGAACCAGGGCTGGTAGTCGGCGAGCTGGTCGTCGGTCAGGATCCGGGTGGCGGTCTTGCCGTCTTTCTTGCGGGTCCACTGGTGGTAGGGGGCGTGCAGGCGGGGCGGGTCGGCGTGGCAGCGGCAGCCGGGGTGCCCGCAGCGGGTCATGCGGTCGGCGAGGGTGCCGGGCAGGGCGAATCCGGTGCTGGCGAGGCCGGCGATGTCCGCGGCGATGCGGCCGGATGAGAATGTTCCCGGTGCTGACCGAGGCCCCGGTGATGACGGTCCTGCGCTTCCCCGACCGAGCGCTCAACACACGGGAGTTCGCGGACCATGCCAGCCAGCTCGCCCGAGGGCTGGCCGGCACGCGTCGCGTCGCCGTCTGGGCCGAGCGGCGGATCGAGACGTGCGTCGGCGTCGTCGCCGGGTTGCTGGCCGGCGTGCCGGTCGTCCCGGTCGACCCGAAGTCGGGCGAGCGTGAGCTCGAGCACATCGTCGGCGAAAGCGATCCGGAGATCGTGCTCGCGGGCCCCGGGGCGCGGCTTCCCCGGCAACTCGCTGGACACCGGCTGCTCACCGTCGACCTCGACACCAACACCGGCGCTGCTGCGGCGCTCCCAACCGAGCCGGACCCTGAGACGCCAGGCGCTGATCGTCTACACGTCAGGTACCACCGGCCCGCCGAAAGGCGCGGTGCTGCCGCAGCGTGCGATCACGTCGAACCTCGACGCCCTAGCCGACGCGTGGGCTTGGACCGCCGGGGATGTCGTGGCCAGCGCCTTGCCCCTCTTCCACGTCCACGGACTGGTCCTCGGCATCCTCGGTCCGCTGCGGCGCGGCGGGTGCGCTCGCTATGTCGGACGGTTCAGCCCCGACGCGATCGCAACCGCGCTGCGCCAGGACGCGACGATGCTCTTCGGCGTCCCCACGATGTACCGCCGCCTGGCCGACGCGGCCGAGCAGGACGCGCAGGTCGCCGCGGCGCTCGGGCGTGCACGGCTGCTCGTCTCCGGCTCGGACGCCCTGCCGCCCGCCGAGCACGCACGGATCGAGGCTCTGACCGGGCAGCGCATCGTCGAGCGGTACGGCATGACCGAGACGCTCATGAACGCCTCAACGCGCGCCGACGGTGACCGCCGCGCCGGCACCGTCGGCCCGCCGCTGCATGGCGTGCAGGTGCGGCTCGTCGATGATGGCGGCCGCACGCTCGACACGACCGATGGCCACACGATGGGCGAGATCCACGTACGGGGCCCGAACGTCTTCCTCGAGTACCTCAACCTGCCGGACGCCACGGCCGGGGCCTTCCACGAGGGATGGTTCGCGACGGGCGACGTAGCGACACGCTCGGCCGACGGCTATCTGCATATCGTCGGCCGCCGCGCGACGGATCTCATCGAGAGCGGCGGGTACAAGATCGGCGCCGGCGAGATCGAGGACGTGCTGCGCGAGCACCCCGCCGTGGAAGACGCCGCGGTAACCGGTGAACCCGACGACGACCTGGGCGAGCGTATCGTCGCGTGGGTCGTGCGCCGCCCCGGCAAGCAGGTCAGCGGCGACGAGCTCGTCAGCTACGTCGCACGCATGCTCGACCCGCACAAGCGCCCGCGGGTCGTCCGCTTCGTCGACGAGCTGCCGCACGACGCTCTCGGCAAGGTGCAGAATAACCGCCTACCCCGATGACGGCAGGCGAGGGATACGCCCCGCCGCCGACGACAGACACAGCCGCCTGCGGAACGACACCGAGATGAACGGGCGCAGACGGCAACTGGAGCCGCCGCAGGGCCGGTAAGGCCGACCGCCTGAAGGAAGGGGCGGCGGCGTTGGCCAAAGACGGTGTCGTCGACACGGGCGACGTCGCCGCTGTCTGCAGGCGGTCATCCGGCCGGGCAACCGGGTCGCGCTCGAGGTGACAACCAGAAGCAGGCCGGCTTCCTGTCAAAGAGCCTTTGCGCCCGCGATCCGGCCGTCCTGGACGATGTCATATGCCCTGCGCCGCCTCTGCCGGCTTCATGCTGCCAGCTCGCAGAGAGCAGCCAGGAGATTCCTAGCTCGGCTGCTGGCACGCAGTACCGCAGGCGCTGGTGTGCCCGTCTACGCAGCACGCCGCTTTGCTTGCATATGTGCCGTCTGTGGCGCATGGTTGTAACGGACGTCAGCCCGTTGTCTTGGCTCACGTCGGAGACGTTCTCATCGGTCCTGACACGGCCCAGCTTGCTGAGCCCATGGTTCTCTCACAGCACGCGGTTCGGACACGGCGCGCGGTCACTGGCCTTCGGCTGAATGGCGGCGGCCCGCCAGGCAGCCGCCCGGGTTGTTGCCGGGCCGGGTGGCGGGAGAGGAGCGTTGATGACGACTAGGGCAGCGGCGAGTGATCGCGTCTGGGACACGAGGCGGACAGCCAAGCGTGAGCGTCTGGCCGGAGCTCGCCCGTACGCGGATGGCAAGCTGATCAGGCCTGAGGCGCTCGGGCAGGTGCTGGAGGCCATCATCCGTCCGGGCGACAAGGTGGCGCTTGAGGGCGATAACCAGAAGCAGGCGGACTTCCTGTCCCGGACCTTGGCTGCCTGCGACCCGGGGAAGCTGCACGACCTGCACATGCTGATCGGTTCGGTGTCGCGTAGCGAGCACCTCGACCTGTTCGAGCAGGGCATCGCCACCAAACTCGACCTCGCCTACGCGGGACCGCAGAGCGTGCGGATCGCGCAGCTCGTCGCTGACGGCACCGTATCGATCGGCGCGATACATACCTACGTCGAGCTGTACGCCCGGATGGTGATCGACCTGCGGCCCGATGTCGCGCTGCTGTGCGCATCGGCCGCCGATGAGCAGGGCAACCTGTACACCGGCCCGAACACCGAGGACACCCCGACCATCGCCGAGGCGGCCGCCTTCCACGACGCCATCGTCGTCGTGCAGGCCGACGAGATCGTCGGGCCGGGCAAGCTGCCCCGCGTCGATATTCCCGGCAACTGGGTGGACCTCGTGGTGCAAGCCGACCGGCCGTTCTTCCTCGAGCCGCTGTTCACCCGCGATCCCAAGGGCATCGGGCCGGTGCAGATCTTGCAGGCGATGATCGCGCTGCGCGGCATTTACGAGCGTCACCAGGTCATCTCCCTGAACCACGGTGTCGGGTTCAGCACGGCCGCCATTGAACTGATCCTGCCGACCTACGGCGAGCAACTGGGCCTGAAGGGGAAGATCTGCCGCCACTGGGCGCTGAACCCGCACCCGACGCTGATACCCGCGATCGAGTCCGGCTGGGTCGAGAGTGTCCACAGCTTCGGCGGCGAGTCAGGCATGAACGACTACGTCGCGGCCCGCCCGGACGTCTTCTTCAACGGCGCGGACGGGTCGCTGCGGTCGAACCGGGTGCTGTGCCAGCTTGCGGGGCAGTACGCGATCGACATGTTCATCGGCTCCACCTTGCAGATGGACTACGAGGCGAACTCCTCGACAGTCACCGAGGGTCGGCTGTCCGGGTTCGGGGGTGCCCCGAACATGGGCCACGACCCGCACGGCCGGCGGCACGCGACTCCGGCGTGGCTCGACCTGCGCTACGGCGAGGGCGCCGCGATGCGGGGACGCAAACTCGTCGTCCAGATCGTAGAGACCTTCCAGTCCAGCGGCACGCCCACCTTCGTCGAATCGCTCGATGCGATCAAGGTCGGCCAGGACGCCGGGATGCCGCTGCCTCCCGTGATGATCTACGGCGACGACGTCAGCCACGTGGTCACCGAGGAAGGCGTCGCCTACCTCTATAAGGCGGCATCGCTGGCGGACCGCAAAGCCGCGCTGGCCGCGATCGCCGGCGTCACGCCGCTGGGCCGCAGCGCGGACCCGTCCGCGCTGGAAGGGCTGCGCCGCGACGGCCTGGTCGCGTTGCCCTCCGACCTGAAGGTTGACACGTCCATGGCCAGCCGGTCGCTGCTCGCCGCGCGCAGCATCGGCGACCTCGTCGCCTGGTCCGGGGGCCTTTACGAGCCGCCGGCCCAGTTCCGGGACTGGTGAATACGGGCTTATGACAGATATGACTGCCCTGTCCGGCACGCTGGCCGACTCACACGTCACCGCCGCGCCGGGCACGCTCGGCCGGCTGGCGGCACAGGCGCTGCGCGCCGAGGCGACCCTCACTCCCAAACCCGGCCTGGTCGACATGCGCGACGGCGGGTCGCATGACGACATGGACGTCACTATGCTGCTGGCATCCGCCGACGCGCTCGCCGTGCCCATCACCCGCTGCGCCGAGGCCGCCGCGTCCCTGCCGCTAGGGGGCGACCTGCGCGCCGAGATCGGGGCGATCGGCCGGGCCGGCGAACAACGGATGCTGCACGCCACCGGTGGGGTAAACACTCACCGCGGAGCGCTGTGGGTGCTCGGGCTGCTCGCGGCGGGCCTGGCCGCCACCGGCACGCCCGCAAAGGCCGCAGGTTTCGCCGCGCGGCTGGCCGGTATCGAGGACCCGGCCCTGCCGGTCCGCGCGCCGTCACACGGCGCCACGGCTCGCCTGCGTTACGGCGCGGTCGGCGCCGTGGGCGAGGCCCAGGCGGGCTTTCCGCACACAATGCACGTCGCGTTGCCGGCGCTGCGCGCCGCGCGCGCGGCCGGCCATGACGAGCACACCGCGCGCACCGACGCTCTCCTGGCGTCGATGGCGCGCCTCGAGGACACGTGCCTGCTGCACCGGGCCGGACCCGGAGGCCTGCAGGTCGTGCGCCAGCGGGCGGCCGCGATCCTGCGCGCGGGCGGATCGGGCACCGCGCGCGGCGGCATCCTGCTGGATGACCTCGACCGCATCGCACGCCGCCTGCGCCTGTCGGCCGGCGGCAGCGGCGACGTGCTGGCCGCAGCGCTGTTCGTGGACTCGGCCAGCGCCCTGTCCCGCCCGAACGGAAAGGAGTAGCTGCCGTGCGTACCCAGTACTACCAGTTTCCGGCCTCCCGGAACCCGGCCCGGCGGGCACACGTCGGCGTCGTCGGCTCCGGTGACCTTGAAGTCCTCCTCGAGCCGGGCACGGCCGACGGCAGCGGCGGGGCCGCCGGCCACGCCCAGGTCAGGGTCCGCACCAGCGTCGAGGGCTTCGACGAGGTGTGGCAGGCCACCCTGGAGCGCTTCTTCGCCCGCACCCCCGTGCTGGGTAACTGGGAGCTGAACGACGCCGGCGCCACGCCGGCCCTGGTCACCCTGCGCCTGCAGCAGGCCGCCGAAGCAGCCGGGCCAGCGGACACGGCAGACACTGAGGAGGCCTCATGACGCCACCCACGAACGCCACGCGGGACGAAGCCGCCCGCGCGCTCGGAGCTATCGCCGGCGGGCAGAGCATCGACTGGGAGCATGTTCTGCACCGGCGCAGCTTCCTCGAACTTGATGCCCTCGCCCGCGCCGAAGCACTGGTCGACGACGGGACGATCCGCGTGCTGTGCGGACCGTTCGAGCGGCTCGAATCGCCCTGGCTGGTGCCGCAGGACGTCACCCCGCAATCCGACGACGGAGTAGTCATCGCCCAGGGCACCATAGGCGGCACCGCTGTCGTGATCGCCTCGATCGAGCAGAAGTTCCAGGGCGGCGGCGTCGGCGAGGTGTCCGGAGCCAAGATCACCCAAGCGCTGCGCCTGGCCGCCGCCAGCAGCCGTCACGGCACGCCCATCCCGGCGGTCCTGCTGCTGGAGACCGGCGGTGTCCGTCTCCAGGAGGCCAATCTCGGGCTCAACGCGTGCGCCGAGATCTGCTCTGCGCTGCTCGAGTTGCGCGCTCTCGCCCCCGTGATCGGCGTTGTTGCCGGCTCGGTAGGGTCATTCGGCGGTGTCAGCATCGCCACCGGGCTGTGCACGCACGTCATCATTACCCCCGAAGGCAGGATCGGGCTCAACGGTGCCGCGGTCATCGAGCAAGAGGCAGGCGCCGAGGAATTCGACTCCTCCGACCGCAGCCTGAT
This sequence comes from Actinomycetota bacterium, assembly GCA_003140115.1. The sequence continues at coordinate 7,883 of PLIQ01000430.1, forward strand.
CTGGGCCGTCGACGGCGGCGAGCAACGCCGCTCCACTGGCCTGGCTGACACGCTGGTGGTCGACGACGTCGGCGAGCTACGCGACGCGGTCCGGGAAGCGGTCGCGGCCGGGCCCGCGTCGCCGGGCTCGCACCGCAGCGAGCGACTCGACGTCCTCGACGCCCGCCTGGCCACCATCGACCCGGCTAACCCGCCCGAGCCGCGGCAGCTACGCGAAATGTGGGGCGACACCTACGGCACGCCGCCGGCCAAGCCGGCCGCGCCGACAGCGAGCAGCGGCGCCGAGCCCCGCCCGGGTGCCGCCCGCTCCCGCTCTTCGATGCAGCCGAGCAGACGCGGCCGCACCTGGATCACCGCGCTGGCCGCCGGTACCACACCCCGGCCGGTCATCCGCTCGGTGCTACGCGCGGACACCGACGGCACCACCTACCTGGCCGTCGTCCCCGACCCGGGCAACCCGTTCTACCGCGCCCGGCAAGGGCAGGTCGGCCTCACCGAATGCGCCGCGCTGGCCAGGCAGTTCCGCGAGATCGCCGCCGACGACGCCCACCGTGCCGAGCGCCGCGCCATCGTCGCTGTCGTCGACCTGCCCAGCCAGGCTTACGGCCGCATCGAGGAGATGGCCGGGCTGCACCAGGCGATCGCTGCGGCGGTCGATGCCACCGAAGCCGCCCGCGTCGCCGGGCACCCGATCGTCGCCCTCGTCGTCGGGCAAGCACTATCGGGCGGATTCCTGGCCCACGGACTGCAGTCATCGCAGCTCCTGGCGCTTGACGACCCGGGCGTCGAAATTCACGCCATACACAGGCAAGCCGCCGCCCGTATCACCTTGCGTACCGTCGCCCAGCTCGACGAGCTGGCCAAGACAATCCCGCCGCTGTCCTACGACGTCCGTGTCTGGGCCACCCTCGGCTTCTGCGACGGCCTGCTCAAGGTCTCCAGCGCCGAGTCCCCGACCCCCGACGACGTGCAGACGGTCGCGCAGGCTATCAGCGGCGCCGTCGCGCGCGCCCGCTCCGGACCCGCCGACCTGTCCAACCGGCTCGAATCCGCTGACGCCAGGAGAAACCGGAAGGCCTCCAGAGCCGTCCGCGACACGCTGAACCGGCAGTGGACCGAGCACTCCGGCCACTGATCCGGGCCCGGCCGCACGATCTCGTCCGGCTCGCCGACCCGGACGAAATCCTGACCGGCACCGAGCCGGCCTGGGTCGGCGCCGCGCTCGCTGCGGCACCCTGGATTGTCATCCGGCGCGCCCGCGCGCCGGCCGGGCACCTAGCCGCGGGAGTGCGGGGCCCCGCCCGGCACCAACGGCACGCGATGCTGATACCAGCCGGGGCCGCCGTCGGCATCGCCCGGCCCGAAGACCTCCGGCCGGCGGCGAGCGTCATCGCCCCCGAGACACCGGCGCTCGCCGCGCTGCGCGAGTGCCGCCCGATCCTCGACGGCCTGGGACGTCCCTGGGGGCCGACGGGCAGCGCGGGATTCGAGCTGGCGGCCGGGTACCCGGCCACCACCCAGGACAGTGATCTCGACCTGCTCATCCGCCTGGGCACGCTATCCGGCTTCACCCGTGCCGCCGCCCTGGCCAGCCAGCTGTCCGGGCTGCCGGCCAGGGTGGACTGCTACCTCGAGACCGGGCACGGCGCGGTCGCCCTGGCCGAGCTCGCGACCCACCCGGACAAGATCGTGCTGCGTACCAGCGACGGCCCGCGGCTCGTCACGCTCGAGCAGGCGATGATAATGCCGTGATCGCAGCCCCGCACCTGCCGCCCGCGCATCACCCCAGCACCGAGCCGCCAGAGGCCGGCGGCCGGCCATGAGTACCGTGATCCTTTTCCCCGGACAGGGTTCCCAGCGCGCCGGCATGCTCCAGGACCTGCCCGGCACCCCCGCCGCCGGACAGGCCCACCGCGAAGCACGGCGGGTGCTGGAATCCCTCGAAGACCTCCCGGCCCGCCTCGACACCGAGGACGCGCTGAAATCCACCACCAACGCGCAACTCGCGCTGCTTGTCGCCGGGGTCGTAACGGCGCGCGCGCTCGTCGACGACCACGGCCTGCGGGCCGATTTCGTAGCCGGGCACTCCGTCGGCGCGTTCGCGGCCGCGGTCCTGGCCGGGGTGCTCACTCTCGGCGACGCTGTTCGCGTGGTCAAGGTCCGCGGAGATGAGATGGAACGCGCCTGCGCCGGCGGCACCTGGGGCATGGCCGCGCTTCGCGGCCTGGATCTGGCATCCGTGCGGTCACTGCTCGGCTCACTAGCGACCGAGAACGACCCGCTCTGGATCGCCAACATCAACTCAGCCGACCAGATCGTCGTCAGCGGCACCCGCGCGGCGCTCGACACGCTACGCCGCCACGCCCCGGCCGCCGGTGCCCGTGACCTGAAGATTCTCGACGTCACCGTCGCATCACACTGCCCGTTGCAGGCCGGCACTGCACGAGCCGTGGCAGCCGCGCTCGCCCAGGTCCAACACGGTGACCAGCAACGCGCCTACTTCGCCAACACCACCGGCCGGCGGCTCGGCCACGCCACCGAAAAGGTCATCGACGACCTCGCCCAGGCCGTCCAGCACCCGGTCCGCTGGCTCGACGCCGTAAGGCTGATGCCAGAACTCGGCGTGACCGCCGCCATCCAGACCCCACCCGGACACGTCCTCGCCGCCATCACCGCCCGCGAAACCCCCAGCGTCACCAGCATCGCCGTCGACGATGTCGGCCTCGACACCGCGCTGCGCAGCACTGCGGGCCGCGACCGGAAAAATGACGGTGTTCGCCTCCAGCGGCAAGGCGAGGACCTTTGACTACCAGGCCGGGCCGCACTTGTCCCTCTCGCCGCCCGGGAGGCGCGCCGGTTCGTGCTCAACCCGGTCTTCCTGTTCGCCGTAGTGATGACCGCGTGGACGACGTGGACCGGCGGGGGCGGCGCGACCACCGAAATCGACAGCGTGAACGGGTACCCGGCGGTCTTCCTCGGCGGGTTCGGCATGATGGCCGCGTACTGGCTGACCCGGTCGATGCGCGCCAGCGAACCGGTCGCCGGCGTCACCCCGACTACTCAGCCGACCCGCACCGCCGCCCTCTGCTGGGTCGCGATCGTGCCGTTCTGCTGCGGTGTCCTGACCCTGTTCGGGTTCCTGCACCCCTACCCCGGTCAGCGACGCGGTGTACGGGCCGTTCAGCCCGTCAGCGCGGGTCGCCGTCCTGGTCGGGCAGATAGTCATCCCGTACCTCGGCGGCCCGCTGCTCGGGGTCGCGCTGGGCCGCTGGGTGCGGTTCCCGGGCGCCGCGTTCGTGCTGTTCCTGGTCATCTTCGGCTGGGTGGAGCTGGTGACGATCCTGGCCCTGTCGCATCAGGACTCGGAGCCCGTCGCGGTGCTGCGACTGTTATCGCCGTTCGCCTTCTTCACGGTCCAGGCGGACTCCGGCGGCGTCACGGCCTGGCGCGGGTCGCCGCGGTTCTTCATCGGCTGGCAGTTCGCCCTGTGCGCGATCGCGGTCCTGGTGGCGCTGCTGCGGGGAGCCGAGGGGCGGGTACGCTCCCGGATCATCCGAGCCCTCGCGATCGCGGGAGTGGCGGCCCTGATCTTGCTCGTGCTGGCCGGCACGGGCGGGTTCACTCACGCCGTCACCGCGTGAGGGCCGGACTGGTGCTGCGGGCTGGGGCGTGGCTGGAGGTCGCGGGCATCAGCGGCGTGGCGGTCGTGGTGGGCGGCTGCGGGGCCGCGTTCCCGGCCGCCGCCATCGCGCTGCTCCCGATCTGCTTCGCCCTGCTCGCCGCGGCCGCGGCGTTCACCCTCGACGAGCCGGCCAGCCTGGTCGTCGACGTGACGCCGACCGGGCCCGCCCGGCGCACCGCGATCCGCGCCGTCGCGCTGCTGGCGCCGCTCACCGCCGGCGCGCTGGTGATGCTGGTGGCGGCCCTGCGCGGACAGGCGCTGTACTGGGCAGCAGCCGTCCTCGCGCTGGCTGGCAACGTGCTGCTCGGATTCGCCGTGGCGTGCGTGGCCCGGATCCGAACCGGGGAACCGGGCGCGGCGGCCGGGACCGCCGTTGTGCTGGTGCTGATGGCGCCCGGCCTCGTGCCGCAGGTCGAGCGCTGGGTCCGCACGTTCCCGGAGCCCGGCGGCGCCGGCCCGTCCTCGGACCCCGTGTGGTGGACCTTCCTCGCGGTGTGCGTAGCGGCCATCGCCGTCAGCACCACCGCAGAGCGCTTAACAAGGGCGACTTCGCGATTGGGCGTGAGGCCGGACAGGCCGGTGAACTCGGCTAGCAGCTGTCGCAACCGGTGGTCGGCTTGTCCAGTCGGCAGAACCTGGTGTGCCGACCGCCGAGGCGATCAGGGTGGTTCTGCGGCGGCGGCAAGCGGCCGCCCGCCGGCATTCTTGCGACGGGTTTTATGTCCGGGCTGGCCGGGGCCAGACGGTAGGTCGGCTGATCCGCCGCGGGTCAGGGCGAGCGGGTTGACGACCCGGTCGAAGAGGTCCTCGCTGACGCCGTTGGCCAGGGCGGCCTGCTTGAGGGTCAGGTCGTGCTCGATGGCGTAGTAGGAGATCTCCGCGGCCTTGTCGTAGCCGATGATCGGGGACAGCGCGGTGACCATCATCACCGACCGGTCGATGTTCTCCTTGAGCTTGGCCTGGTTCAGCTTGGTGCCTTCGACCATGAACGCGCGGAAATGGTCGCACATGTCGGCCATGATCAGCGCCGAGTGCAGGTAATTGTCGATCAGGATGGGCCGGAACGCGTTGAGCTCGAAGTTGCCCTCCGCGCCGCCCATGGTGATGGCCGCGTCGGAGGCGATGACCTGGATGGCGACCATCAGCATGGCCTCGGCCTGGGTCGGGTTGACCTTGCCCGGCATGATCGAGGACCCCGGCTCGTTCTCGGGGAACAGCAGCTCACCGATCCCGGTGCGCGGGCCCGACCCGAGCCAGCGCAGGTCGTTGGCGATCTTGAACAAGGTGACCGCGGCGGCCTTGAGCCCGGCGTGCGCGCGGACCATCCGGTCCAGCGTGCCCTGGGCGGTGAACTTGTTGGCCGCCGTTGTGAACGGCGCGCCGGTCATCGCGGCGATCTGCGCGGCGACCTGCTCGCCGAACCCGGCCGGGGCGTTCAGCCCGGTGCCGACCGCGGTGCCGCCCACGGCGACCTCCAGCAGCCCGGCCGTGGCGCGCTCGACCTCTGCGATGGCGTCCTCCAGCGCCCCCGCGTACCCGGACCACTCCTGGCCCACGGTCAGCGGCACCGCGTCCTCCAGGTGGGTGCGGCCGATCTTGACCACGTCCGCCCACAGCGTGGACTTGGCCTCGATGGCATCCCGCAGCCGCGCGAGGGCCGGAAGGGTCTTCTCGGTCACCATCGTGTGCGCCGCGATGTGCATCGCGGTCGGGAACGTGTCGTTGGAGGACTGGCCCATGTTCACGTGATCGTTGGGGTGCACCGGCGTCTGGGAGCCCAGCGTGCCGCCGACCAGCTGGATGCACCGGTTGGAGATGACCTCGTTGAGGTTCATGTTGGACTGGGTCCCGGACCCGGTCTGGAACACGTACAGCGGGAACTCGCTGTCCAGCGTCCCGCTGATCACCTCATCGCACACCCGCTGGATCAGCTCCCCCTTCCAGGCCGGCAGGCGGCCCGCCGCCGTGTTCACGATCGCCGCGGCCTTCTTCACGTACCCGTAGGCGTGGTAGACCTCCTTGGGCATCCGGTCGTGGCCGATGTTGAAGTGCTGCAGGCTGCGCTGGGTCTGCGCGCCCCAGTAATGGTTCGCGGGCACCTCGACGGCACCCAGGCTGTCGAACTCCTTGCGCATCCCGGTCGCGTCCAGCCCAATCGGCAGGTCCAGGATCTCCGGTTCCTCGTTGTCCGGTTTCGTCACGATGCTTCCCTTCTTATCAACCGCGTGGTGGGTCGATAGTTCAGATATCTGGTACATGGACGGGCGGAGCCGAGGACGATGTCATCTGCGGCGACGGCCCGGACCCGTCGGTATCAGGCGTCCGGGTAGACCGGTTGCCACATGGCGTCCTGGACAGCCTGTACCAGGTTGCCCGGCTTGCTTGTGGCGACGCCGTCGTCGATGGCGGCCTGGGCCACCGCGACAGCGGTGGTCGCCGAGGAGGCACGCAGGTTGCTCACCGGTGGCACCAGCGGCGCGCCGGGCGCGCTGACGTCGACCTGGCCGGCCACCGCCTCGGCCGCCGCGAGCAGCATGCCCGCAGTCACCTTGGTAGCACTGGAGACGATGGTGCCCAGGCCCAGCCCGGGGTACAGCAGCGCGTTGTTGGCCTGCCCGATCTGGTAGGTCATCCCGTCGTACTCGACGGGTGCCACCGGGATGCCGGTCGCGACCAGCGCCTTGCCCTTGGACCAGGCGATGACGTCGGCGGGCATGGCCTCGATCCGTGAGGTCGGGTTGGAGATCGGGAACACGATCGGGCGTTCCACGCCGGCGCTCATGGTCTCGATGACCTCTTGAGTGAAGGCCCCGTGCGCCGTGGAGGTGCCGAGCAGGATGGTCGGCGAGACGTGCCGGACGGCATCGAGCAGCGAGATCGTCCCGCCGCTGCCAGCCCAGCCGGTGACCTCCTCCGGGTTGCGGGCGTACGGCTGCTGGTAGTCCCGCAGGCCGGTCATGTCGCTGGTGAGCAGCCCCTGTTTGTCCACCAGCCACACCTGCGCGGTGGCCTGCTCTTTGGTGGCGCCGTCGCGGACCATGGCGTCATGGAGCTGGTCCGCGATGCCGACCCCGGCGGTCCCGGCCCCGAACACCAGGAGTTTCTGCTCCCGCATCGGTACGCCGGTTACCTTGACCGCGGACAGCGTCGCGGCCAGGGTGATGGCCCCGGTGCCCTGCATGTCGTCATTGAAGATCCGGTACTTGTCCTGGTAGGTGACCAGGATCCGCCGCGCGTTACCAGGGCCGAAGTCCTCGAAGTGCAGCAGCGCGTCCGGAAACAGCGAGGATGCCGTCTGCAGGTACTTGGCGATGAACGCGTCGTAGGCGGCGCCGCGGACCCGGGCGTGCCGGCTGCCCAGGTATAGCGGGTCGTTGAGCAGCTCTTCGTTGTCAGTGCCGACGTCCAGGGACACCGGGATCACCCGGTCCGGGTCGATGCCCGCGGCGGCGGTGTAGACGGCCAGCTTGCCGACCGCGATCTGGATGCCGCCCACTCCCCAGTCCCCGATGCCGAGGATCTCCTCGGCATCGGTGCAGACGATCAGGTCGACGTCGTCCGGGCCGAGTTCCAGCGTGGCGAACGCCTTGGCGATCTCGTCCGGCTGGTCGATGGAAAGGAAGATGCCTCGCGGCCGCCGGTATTCGTGGGAGTACCTCTCGATCGCGTCGCCGACAGTGGGGTCGTAGACGACCGGCAGCAGCTCGGCGAGGTGGTCGGACAGTACCCGGTAGTACAGGGTCTCGTTGCGGTCGTGCAGCTGCTCGAGGTAGACGTTCTTGGCCAGGTCGCTGGGCTGTCGCTGTAGTTGCTGGTAGGCGCGGAGCGCTTGCTGGTCCAGTGTCAGCACTGCCGATGGCAGCCGCCCGGTCAAGCCGAGCTTGTCGCGCTCGGCCTGGCTGAAGGCCACGCCGCGATTCCTGATCGGATCTTGCAGAACGGCGGGTACCGCGGGCGTCCGTGTGGTGTTGGCGCTCATGTCTTCTCCTATCGGATGGTTCGGCCACTGGCGGGCCGGAGGCGGCTGTCACCTCCGGCAGGTCGTGTGCCTCGGGGCGCGGTCACACGGCGCCCGGGCTTGGCTGGCCCGCGGCACGCGGCCCCAGACCGTAGCCAGGCCAAGATCGTCTGGCTTACGGCTGTCTACGGTGCCGCCCGCGCCTGGCCTAAGCTTCGGAGCATCTGTGACCTAGGCAGGCTCGTGTCAGGTCGCGGTTGGGTCAGCCGATTTTCGTCTTGATGAGGTCGACCAGCTCAAGGGTGGCCTGGTGGCAGGCGGCTGAGGACCGGGTGAACTGCGGGAACCCGTGGGTAAGGTTCGGGTTGTGGACGTAGGTCAGGTGGTTGCCGGCTGCGGCGAGCTCGCGGGCGTAGGCATGGCCGACGTCGCGTAGCGGGTCGAATCCGTTGGTGACCAGGATGGNNCGGCGGCAGGCCGGCGTGGGATTCGGCGTTCAGGGGCGTGCTTAGTCCTGCGTTGCCGGCCATCGTAGCGTTCGCCTGCCACTCGTAGGGCGTGCCAAGCACTTTGGCCTCCCGCAAGATGATCATCTCGCGGTGCTTGGCGTCGGTGTCGCCGACGACCGAACGGATGGCGTCGTCATCGGGAAGCGGAACGCTCACTGTCGAGGTGTAGCTGGTCGGATAGTTCATCGCAGGCTCATTTCTCGCTCCTGTGCCGGGTGTGTCACTGCCTGGCCGGTCGTCGTGATCGGGTGGTGGCGTCCCTGCGATTGTCAGCTGGGCAGGGCTGCGCTCGCCTCCGTCAGTGCACAGGTGCAACTGACCAGGATTGGCCCGGCGGGTGCTGGGCGTGGGCCAGGCTGGCGGGGCGGCTAGCGCGGCCCGGCGGTGTCCGGGCCGGCGGGCAGCACGCGGTCGAGCTGGCTCCGGGAGCCGATGCCGAGCTTGGTGAACACGTTGCTCAGGTGATACGCGGCCGTCCGCGGGCTGATGAACAGCCGGGCGCCGATCTCCGGGTTGGACAGCCCGTCCCGGGCCAGCCGCGCGACCTGCGCCTCCTGCGCGGTCAGCGTCTCACCGGCCCCGGCGGTGCGGGCAGCCGGGACGGTGCGCCTGCGGACAGTCTC
>PLIQ01000593.1 GCA_003140115.1 Actinomycetota bacterium
GTCTCGGGACTGAATTCCCCGATCCGGGTGACGTCGCTGACCAGCTCCCACACCCGCTCGGCCGGGGCGGCGATATGGACGGTCACGGAACCCTGCACGCAACAAGCATAAGAGCGGTAACGTTCCCGGAACGTTCCGGGCGTACCGTCTGCGGTATGAGGGAGGACCACCCGGTGGCGGGCCAGGCGGCGCCCGGCGGGCCAGCGCGCCGCGTCCGGCTGGCCTCGCCCGTCACCGCGCTGGTTGTCGGCGCTCTCACGCTGGTCCTGCTCGTCGCCGAGTGGCCGTTCGCCAGCCTGGCCCACGTGAGCGTAAACGCCACCGTCGGCGGCCCGCAGTGGTGGGACTTCACCCCATTTGGCGTGGTGGGCTTCGTCGTGGCCTGGCGCAAGCCGCGCAACCCGCTCGGGTGGTGCCTGCTCGGCCTGACCGTCGCCGGGGCGCTCAGCGATGACGGCAGCCTCTACGCGATCGCGGGCTACCGGATCCGTCACGGCACGCTGCCACTGGCGTGGGTGGCCATGCTCGCCCAGCCCGCCTGGGCCATCCTGGTCGTCCTGATCGGGCTGAGCGTCCTGATCTTCCCCGACGGCACGCTGCCGTCACCGCGGCTGCGGTGGGTGCTGTGGCTGTACCTGGCCATCGGCCTGGCCTGGATGGTCAGCGCCTACGTCATCACGGTCAACGCCATCCTCCGCCATGCCATCCGCGTGGATTCCGGCGGGAACCTGCTGGCCCTCGACAACGGACCAAACTCGCCGCCCTGGTGGAACGTCCTGCAGGACGTGCTCTTGGTGGCGGTGGCCGTGAGCACGCTGGTGTCGCTGGCCGGGCAGGTGGTCAGCTACCGGCGCTCGTCCGGTGAGCGCCGGCAGCAGCTGAAGTGGCTGCTGGGCGGCTTCGCCGTCGGCCTGGCCGGCCTGGTCCTGGCGGCCGCGCTCAGTCACGCGACCGGCTTCTGGAGCGTGGTCGGTCACGTCGCGATCTTTGCGCTCTTCGCGGTGCCCGTGAGCATGGGCATGGCCATCTTGAAGTACCGGCTGTACGACATCGACCGGGTCTTGAGCCGGACCCTGGCCTACGCGATCGTCACCGGGCTGCTGATCGGCGTGTACGCCGGACTGGTCCTGCTCGCGCAGCAGGTCCTGCGGTTCAGCTCGCCGGTCGCGGTGGCCGCCTCCACGCTGGCCGCGGCCGCGCTGTTCAACCCGGTGCGGCGCCGGGTCCAGCACGCGGTGGACCGCCGGTTCAACCGGGCCCGCTACGACGCCGACCAGACCATCGCCGCGTTCGCGGCCCGCCTGCAGGACGCGGTGGACCTGGACACAGTCCGCGCCGACCTGGCCGGCGTGGTGCAGGCCGCCCTGGAACCAGCCCACCTCACGGTGTGGACCGCGCCGCGCGAGTGAGGCGTCAGGGCGGCGGCTTTATACCGTCCCCCGCTATATCAGCTTGCGGTATATCGAGTCGCGTTGTAGTGTGAGGCGGTACTTGATCCGGACGCGGCACGGGGAGAACGACATGGGAGACAAGCTGGATCGCTGGGCCGATCCGCCGCTGCTGGTGCTGGCCAGCCTGGCCGGCGAGCCCAAGCACGGCTACGCCATCACGCAGGACGTGGCGCAGACCATGGGGGTCCGGCTCAGCGCGGGCACGCTCTACGCGGTGATCGCCCGGCTGGAGGCCCGCGGGTTCATCGAGCCGCTGGAAGCGGAGGACCGGCGCCGGCCGTACCGGATTACCGCGGCCGGGGCCAAGGAACTGGCCCGGCAGTCCGAGCGGATGAGCCGGGTCGCCTCCCTAGCCACCGAACGGCTCCAGGCCAGCCTAGGGTGGGCCGGCGCATGAGCAACCCCGGCATGAGCGACCCCAAGGCGACCCGCCTGGCCCGCATGGCGCTCGCCCTCTACCCGCCGTCCTGGCGGGCCCGCTATGGCGACGAGGTGCACGCGCTGTTGCAGGAAAGCGGCGGCCTGCGTGACGTGGCCAGCCTGGCCTGGCGCGCGCTGCCGGCCTGGATCGGGCCGCCCGCCCACCTGTACGACCGGCCCGCCCGGATGCGGGCCAGCCTGTCCACCGGGTTGGTGGCCTGGTCCTTCCTGATCGGCCTGGGGCTGGTGTTTGCCCAGCTCACGCAGTTCCAGGGCCTCCACCCGGCGGGCCATCCCATCATCAAGGCGTCTTACCTAGTCTTCGATGCCGCGCTGGCCCTTTCAATAGCAGCCGCCGGGTTCGGCGGCCTGCCGCTGTGGCTGCTCATGCTCCGCCGCGCCCATCGCGAGCACCGCCGCCGCGACGTGGCCTACCTGCTGCTCCCGCTTATCGCCCCGGCCGCGTTCCTGGCCGCCCTGGGGGTCACGGTAAGGCTGGTCGGCGGGGCCGACGGCGTCAGCCCCGGGTGGTTCCTGGTCGTGACCCTGGCCGGCTTCGCCGCGGCCGCTCTAGCCGCGGCCGGGCCCGGCCTAGCCATGCGCCGGCTCCAGCCGCGCGGCCTGGCCCTTCGCCTGGCCGCGACCGCGGGCGGCGTGGCGGCGGCGGCCATCCTGGTGGCCACGGCGGCCATCATCGTCGCGGTCACCGGGCTGTGCCTGTGGGCGCGTGGTTTCGCCGGCTACCACCACGCCGCCATCCCCGGTGTCTACCTGGCCCTGGTCGTGGTGGCCGCGGCGGTCACCGCGGTCAGCGCGGCCCGCGGCACCCGCGCCGCGCTAGCCGATTCGGCCCGTAACGTCCTGGTGTGAGCGCGCGGAAGGCGCCCCGGCATACTGCAAGCGTGATGCCGATCATTCCGGAGACCGCGGTCCGCGCCGCGGTCACCGTCGCTGCCCGGTTCGGCCTGATCGCCACCGAGCCCATGGTGCTGGCCGACGGCGCGAACATCGTCGTGCACCTGCGTCCCGCCCCGGTGGTAGCCAAGGTCGCCGCGAGTACCCCGGCCGTTCGCCGCGACAACCAGCACTGGCTCCAGCGCGAACTGGACGTCAGCGCCTTCCTGGCCGCCGAGGGCGCCCCGGTCGTGCCGCCCAGCCCGGAGCTGCCCGCCACTACCCACCACGACGACGGCCACGTGATGTCGTTCTGGCGTTACCTGCCGCCCGCCGATCCGGCGCGCCCGCTGCGGCCAGACGAGGAGACCATCGGGTCCATGCTGCGGGACCTGCACGCCGTCCTGCGTCACTACCCGCGAACCCAGGAATACCTGACCCCGCTACAGGACATCCCCGCCTACCTGGCCCGCCCGCAGACGCAAGTCACCCAGGAACGGAAGGCCGCCCTGGCCGCCGCGTACCAGCGGCTGACCGCCGAGCTCGACCCGGCCGCGCCGCAGCAGGCGCTGCACGGCGACGCCGGCGGCGGCAACCTCATGGCCACGGACCGCGGCTGGCTCTGGCACGACTTCGAGGACACCTGCTCCGGTCCGATGGCCTGGGACCTGGCCGCCTCCACCTCGAGCCAGTACCAGGCCGGGCCGCGCGTACTGGCCGCCTACGGCGAGCCCGTTGACCCTGGCCAGCTGGCCGTCTGCGAGCAGCTGCGACGGCTGCACCTGACCGTCTGGTACAACCTGTACGCCGAACGCCTGCCCGAGCTCGCCCCGCGGGCCGCCGAGTTGCTGGCCAGCTGGCCCGCGGGGTGAACCGCCCGGCTGATCCGCACGTTCCCTTGATGTGCAGCTGGAAGCGGTGGAGCACGACCCGCAGGCGGCGGAAGCGGTCCGGCGGGTAAGCCGCGGGCTTTACCTGCCGACGATCGCGATCACCGGGCTGGCCGCCTGGCTGAGCTGGCGGGGCTGGCAGGCGATGGGGCGGGACGGCCTGGCCCGTTCGGTCGACGCCGGCCGGTTTCAGCTGGCCGGGCCGGTGGTGCTCGGCTTCGTGCTGGCCGTCTGCGTCCTCGAGCAGATCTGTCCCGCGGAGCGCCGGCGGCTGTTCGCCCGCGGGCACCTGCTCGACTTCTGCTACACGGCGTTCTACGCCCTGCTCGTGGTCCCGCTGATCGTCCTGCTCGGCGCCGGTTTCTCCGGCCTGCTGGCCCGGGCCGCGCCGTGGCTGGTGCTACCCCGGATGCCGGGCGTGCCCGGCTGGTGCTTCGTCGCCCTCGCGGTGCTCGGCATCGACGCGGTGGACTGGCTGACCCACCTGGCCAACCACCGCCTCACCGCGCTGTGGCGGCTGCACGCCGTGCATCACTCGCAGGAGGANNGGCAACGCCGCGACGCCGGCCGCCGTCTTCACCGTCTACGCCTGCCTGGGCGCGCTGCCCCACGCGAACGTCCCGTGGACCTACGGCCGGCTGGGCCGGATCGTGATCAGCCCGGCCTACCACCGCATCCACCACTCCGCCACCGGACGGCTGGACATCAA
>PLIQ01000127.1:0-32020 GCA_003140115.1 Actinomycetota bacterium
CGGCCGGGTCGGGCCGCCGCTCGACCAGGCCCGCCCGGTCAAGGTCGGCCAGCACGCCGCTGACCGTGGGCAGGGTCAGGCCGAGCCGGGAGGCTAGCTCCCCGACGGTGACCGGGCCGCCGCGGATCTGTTCGAGCGCGGCGACATGCCGCGGGCTGAGCGGCGCGGGCGCGGGCGGCGCGGCGCGGTCCTGCCAGCGCCGCATGCCCCTGATCACGCGGGGAAACAGCTGCACCAGGCGCAGGCACAGCGCGGAGTGCTCAGAGCCGCCCGCCGCGTCCGCCATGGTCCTCCCTCGGCGTGCCGTCTCACCTTGACAACCGGAACCCTCGCCTTGACAACCAGAACCCAAAGTATATACGGTTCCGGTATCAAAATCATTTTGATGCCCAAACCAAATTAACCGGGAGCATGACATGGCACTATCGGGACAGCTGACCTCGCCGGCGCTGCAAGCGCTCCTGCAGGACGGCACGCTCGCCGGCTCCTGGACGCTGGACCCGGCCAGGTCCGCGGTTCAGCTGAAGACCCGGCACACCTGGGGGCTGCGCCCGCTCAACGGTGTCTTCCACCGGGTGACCGGGAGCGGCAGTGTGTCGGCGGCCGGGGACGTGACCGGCACCGTCACCGTGGCTGCCGAGTCGGTCGACACCAAGAACAAGCAACGTGACAAGCACCTCCGCTCGCCCGCTTTCTTCGACGTCGCCAACCATCCGCACTTCACCTTCGCCGTCGATGGCGTAGCACCGGCCGACGAGGGCGTCCGGGTGACCGGCAGCCTGACCGTCCGCGGTCAAACCCGCCCGGTGTCCTTCGACGCGACGGTCACCAGCGTCGACGGCGAAGTGTGGCTGGACGGCGAGATCCCGGTCAACCGGACGGACTTCGGCCTGACCTGGAACTGGCTAGGTATCGCGTCGATGGACAACACCATCGTCGTCCACGCCGTGTTCACCCGCCAGTAAGGCGGTGGCGTTTGATCAGCTGTCTGGTGATGACGTTGCGCTGGATCTCGTTGGTACCCTCGCCGACGATCATCAGCGGCGCGTCCCGGAAATAGCGTTCCACGTCGAACTCCGTGGAGTACCCGTAGCCGCCGTGAATACGGACGGCGTTGAGCGTGATCTCCATCGCGGTTTCCGACGCGAACAGCTTGGCCATCCCGGCTTCCATGTCGGCTCGCTCGCCTGAGTCGTAGCGGCGTGCGGCGTAGCAGGTGAGCTGGCGGGCCGCTTCCAGCTTGGTGGCCATGTCGGCCAGGTAGTTGCTGATCGACTGGTGCTCCCAGATCGGCTTGCCGAAGGCCTGGCGCTGCTGGGCGTAGCGCAGCGAGTCCTCCAGGGCGGCCCGGGCGACGCCGACCGCCCGGCTGGCGACCTGGATGCGGCCGATCTCCAGGCCGCGCATCATCTGCGCGAAGCCCTCGCCCTCGGTTCCGCCGAGCAGGTCAGCGGCTGGCACGCGGAAGTCGGCAAAGGCAAGTTCGCAGCTCTCCACGCCCTTGTAGCCGAGCTTGGGCAGGTCTCTGCTCACCGTAAAGCCCTGGCCGTGCTGGACGAGCAGGATGCTGACGCCCTTGTGCCCGGGCACGGCCGCCGGGTCCGTCTTGCACAGCAGCGCGATGAGCTCGGAGCGGCGCGCGTTGGTGATCCAGGTCTTCGCGCCGTTGACCACGTACTCGTCCCCGTCGCGGCGCGCCGTGGTGCGCATCGCCTGCAGGTCGGAGCCGCCGCCCGGCTCGGTCAGGGCCATCGCCGCGCGGACCTCGCCGGTCGCCATCCTCGGCAGCCAGCTGTCCTTCTGCTCGGCCGTGCCGTACGTGACGAGCAGCTTGGCGACCACCGTATGGCCGCCCATCGCCCCGGCCAGGCTCATCCAGCCCCGGGCGAGCTCCTCGGTCACCGCGGCGTAGCACCGCGCGGACACGTGCGCCTGACCCCACGGCTCGGGGATGGCCAGCCCGAAGATCCCCAGCTGCTTCATCTGCTCGATGAGCGTGTCCGGGTAGACGTTGCCGTGCTCAAGCTCGCGGACGACCGGCCGCACCTCCCGGTCCACCCACTCGCGCACGAGGGCGACCACGGCGGACTCTTCCTCACTCAGCCCATCCACGTGATCTCCTAACGGCGGGTTTACTTGTCAGCGGCCGGGATCGGCTCGGCCAGCGCCGCCCGCCAGGCAGCCGCCGGGAACGGGTCGGCGAAGTACTGAGTTTCGTGCGTGACCAGATGATCGGTGAACTCCATGATGCTCACCGAGTAGGTGGGCACGCCGTCATAGCTGATCACGACCTCGCTCACCCACAGGTCGCCACCGCCTCGGATCCGCAGGACAGTGAAGTGCCGAACGGCCGGGTGCTCGGTGCGTTGCGCCTGGATCTTCGCCCGGCCCCGGAAGCGCTCCCCGGACTGCGGGTAGTCCAGGATCCCGTCGGTGGCGTAGATCGCGTGCTCGGTGTCGCTGTCCCCGCTCTCCGAGGCCGTCCAGTGCTGCAGTATCCGGGCGCGCGTCTGGGCGTCACTGTCCGTTGTCGTGTTCACCTAAGCCTCATCTCGCTGCCGTATCTCAGGGCCACGGGGTAATACGTTAGCGTTCACACTCGGGCCCGGGTATCGGCCAGGGCCTTCAAGGGCNNGATGGTGCGCCGGCTCAATATCGATGGTGACGGGCAGGGCGATCTGGCCGGGCACGGCGGCGAGCAGCGGGCGGTGTTCGTCTACCAGATCGAGTCCTACCGGTACTGGCAGGAACAGCTGGGCCGGGACGACTTCGAGTACGGGCAGTTCGGGGAGAACTTCACCGTGCAGGGACTGGCCGACGATCAGGTGTGCATCGGCGACCGGTACCAGATCGGCGGCGCGGTGTTCGAGGTGACCCAGCCGCGGGTCACCTGCTTCCGGGTGGGTATCCGGATGGATAACCCCCAGATGCCCGCGCTGCTGGTTTCCCATCACCGGCCCGGGTTCTACTTCCGGGTGCTGACCGAGGGCCCGGTGCAGGCCGGGCAGAAGATCATCAAGCTGGCCTCCGGCCCGGAGGCCATGACGGTCGCGGAGACCGACGCCCTGCTGTACCTGCCCGGCCATCCCCGCCAGCAGGTGCTGCGCGCGCTGCGGATCCCGGCGCTCAGCGGCGGGTGGAAGACCTCGTTCCAGGAGATGCTCGACCAGCCCGGGGCGGGCACCGGCAACGCGGGCCTGGCCGAAGCGAGCCCGCCGCCGGCGTGGCCCGGGTTCCGGTCGCTCGCCGTGACCGAAATTGGCCGGGAGAGCGAGACGGTGATCTCGGTGCACCTGGCCGATCCCGGCGGCCAGAGCGTGCCGGCCGCCCTGCCCGGGCAGTACCTGACCCTGCGCCTGCACCCGGACCCCGCCGGGCCGCCGCTGCTGCGCAGCTACTCGCTGTCGGGGCCCCCGGGGGCCAGCGACTACCGCATCAGTGTCAAGCGGGAGGACCACGGCGCCGGCAGCCAGTTCCTGCACACCCGGGTGCGGACGGGTGACCTGCTGGAGGTCGCCGCGCCCCGCGGTACCTTCACCCTGCGCCCGGGCCAGGCGCCGGTCCTGCTGATCAGCGCGGGCGTCGGCGCGACACCGGTGCTGGCCATGCTGCACGCGCTGGCCGCGACCCAGTCCGGCCGGGACATCTGGTGGCTGTACAGCGCGCGCCGCCGCGCCGATGAGCCGTTCGCCACCGAAGCCCGCGCCCTGCTGGCCGCGCTGCCCGGCGCGCACCGGCACATCTGCTTCACCAGCCCGGCCCCTGATGACGTCCAGGGCCGCGACTACGACACGGCGGGACGCCTTTCGGCGCCGGTCCTGGCCGCCCTGGACCTGCCCGCCGACGCCGATGCCTACCTGTGCGGACCCCCCGCGTTCATGGCCGATATATCCGCGGCGCTGGCCGCGGGCGGTATCGCGCCCGCCCGCATCCACACCGAGGTGTTCGGCGCCGGGCCCGGGCTGACCCCCGGCATCGCGCCCGCGCCCGTCCGCCGGCCGCACCCGCCGGCCGGCCAGCCCGGCAGCGGCCCCCTGGTCGCGTTCGCGCGCAGCGACCTGAGCGTGCCCTGGGACCCCGGCTACGCCAGCCTGCTCGAGTTCGCCGAAGCCTGCGACGTGCCGGTGCGCTGGTCATGCCGCGTCGGAGTGTGCCACACCTGCGAGACCACCGTCATCTCCGGAACCGTCGGCTACGCCCCCGACCCGGTCGATGCCCCCGCCGACGGCGACACCCTGATCTGCTGCTCGCAGCCCCGAGACGACCTGGTCCTCGACCTGTGACCACCCCGCCAGGCCCGGGACCTCAGCCCGTGCCATTCTGAGCTCATGAACAACCAGCCGGCCGCACTCATCACGCTCGGCGAGCACCGTCCCGCAGTCGCTGAAACTGCTTTTCTCGCCTCAGGTGCCGTGCTCATCGGGCGCGTCACGGTCAGCGCCGGGGCCAGCATCTGGTACGCAGCAGTGCTCCGCGCCGACCTCGATTCCATCTTCATCGGCGAGCGCAGCAACATCCAGGACGGCTGCGTCTTGCACGCGGACCCCGGTGTGCCGCTGTCGCTGGGCTCGGACGTCACGGTCGGCCACAACGCGACGCTGCACGGATGCACCGTCGAGGACCAGGTCCTCGTCGGCATGGGCGCGATCGTGCTCAACGGAGCGCACGTGGGGCATCATTCGATCATCGCGGCCGGCGCACTCCTCACCGAAGGACAGCAGGTCCCCGGGGGCGTGCTGGTGGCCGGGGTGCCGGGCAAAGTGCGGCGTGAGCTGTCCGAAGCCGAGCGCGCGGCGATCCAGCTCAGCGCGGCCGGCTACGTAGAACTCGCTGAGCTGCATCGCCGCGCCAGGGGATGACCCGTACGGCTCAGGCCACGCTCGGCCCGGAGCCATCGGGCCAGACCTGCCGGGTCTGCAGGCCCGGCTGCTCAGGGTCGACGTTGAAGGCGATCACCCGCCGGGGGTGAATGCGGATGATCTCCCGGGCCAGGTGGGTGCCGGCCGTCACCGGGCCGGTGACGGCCTCGGCGATGCCCCTTACCTCGAGAAAGTGCGCGCCTTCCATGGTCTGCTCGGTCACCTCGTCGACCACGAAGGCGACTCGGGGGTTGGCCTGGATATTGCGGTACTTAGCGCTGGCCCCCATGTTGAATCCGCTGATGTCGATGGTGCCCAGGGCGCTGTTGTAGGTGAAGCCGAGGGGCTTCACCTGGGGGGTGGCATCCGGGCCGATGGTGGCCAGGTGGCCGCGCGGCTGCCGGGTGAGAAATGCCTGCTCGGCCTCTGTAAGTGACATGCCACGTACGGTACAACCTCAGGTAAGGTTGAGGTCAAGGACATGTCAGGGGATCCGTTTGCCAAGCTCCGAGCTGACCGTGGGCCAGCTCGCCGCCCGCAGTGGGGTGGCCGTCTCCGCCTTGCACTTTTACGAGGCCGAAGGCCTGATCTCAGCCCGGCGAACCGCAGGCAACCAGCGCCGGTACCCCAGGCACATGCTGCGCCGGGTGGCGTTTATCCGTGCTTCCCAGGGCGCAGGCATCCCGCTGCGCCAGATCAAGGCCGCGCTCGACCAGCTGCCCGATGGCCGGACCCCCACCCGCAGAGACTGGGAACGCCTCTCGGCAGCCTGGCGTCGCGACCTGGACGACCGGATCACCCGGCTCCAGCATCTTCGTGACCGCCTGACCGGGTGCATCGGCTGCGGGTGCCTGTCTCTCGGGCTCTGCCAGCTCATGAACCCCGACGACGTGCTAGGTCGCCAAGGACCCGGCCCGCGGAACCTGTGATCCCCGTTGAGCGCCCGGGCGGGGGACCGGCGGCAGGCTCCACGGCCGTTCGGTCAAAATCCCGCTAAGCAGTGGCGAGATCGGTCAGCGTCGCGTCCACATGCGGCGGGGTGTGCACCCGGGAGGCGATGGCGCCCGCGACCAGGCAGGCCGCGGCGCCGGTGAGCAGGGCGACTCGCACCCCGGCGGCCGAGATGATCGCGCCGGTGATGATGCTGCCGACCGGGGTGGTTCCGATGTAGACGTACACCCACAGCGCCATGATCCGCCCGCGGTAGGCCGGAGAGGAGTGCAGTTGCAGCGTGGTCGAGCACAGGGTCACGAACGAGAAGGCGGCCGCCCCGGTGGCCAGCAGGGTCAGGCACGCGACGGCGACATCGGGCGCCCCGGCGGTGGCGGCCAGGAAGGCCCCGAACGCGAGCGCGGCGGTCATCAGGTACTTCCGGCGGGGATGCGGGATGAAGCCGACGGCGAGCGAGCCTGCGACCGAGCCGACGCTGAGCATGGTGGACAGCAGTCCGTAGGTGCCGCCGCTGCCGTGGAACGTGCGGCTGGCCAGCACGGGCAAGATGACCGGGAAGTTGAAGGCCAGCAGCCCGACCAGGGCCATCATCACCAGCGGCAGCCACAGCTGCTGGCGGCTGGCCGCGTACCGCAGCCCGGCGCGGACGCCGCCGGGCGTTCGCCGTCCTCGCGCGGCGGGCCGCAGCGGGCGCAGCACCACCAGCGCGGCGATCACGGCCAGGTAGGACAAGGCGTTGACGGCGAAACACGGGGTCGTTCCGATCGTGACGATCAGGACGCCCGCCAGGGCGGGGCCGACCACCCGGGCGCTGTTCATCACGACGCCGTTGAGGCTGACCGCGCTGGACAGGTCCTGCGGCATGACCAGGGAGCTGACGAACGCCTGCCGGGAAGGGGAGTCGACGATCCCCACGACGCCGCCGGCCACGCTGATCGCGATGATCGCCGGCACGGACGCCTTCCCGGCCACCGCCAGTGCCCACAGCAGGCCGGCCAGCAGACCATAGGCCGTCTGGGTGCCGATCAGCAGCAAGCGCAGGTTGGCCCGGTCGGCGACCGTCCCGCCCCACGGGCCGAACAGCAGCGACGGAACGCCGCCCACGGCCAGCACCAGGCCCAGTTCCGCCGCCGAGCCGGTGAGCCGCAGGACCAGCCAGCCGATCGCGGTCTGCTGCAGGAAGGTGCCGCTGGCCGAGGCGACCTGACCCGCGAAATACAGCCGGAACGGCCGCGAACTCAGCGCCCGGAACGTCCCCCGTCGCGCGGTGGTCCCCGCCTGATCACCCGGTGCCGTCTGGGTCTGGGCACCGTGCTCCGCAGGCGGTGCGCTCTCGTCTTCGACGTCGGGCGCGGCTTCGGGCACCACCCTCAACCCCTCGCGGTCCATAGCCCTCCTGCCGCTATTATCACCACCCGAGCCCAGCTTTTACTTGGCCGGAGCCTCGGCCTGTGCCTGATGCGTGACCCGTTCGGGGTAGCTCTTGGAGAACTTGAGCATGTAGGTCAGGATCAGGCCCGGGATGACCAGGCCGAGCAGCAGGTCGGGCAGGCGGCGGGTGGTGTGCCCGTTGACGGCCACGGCGACGACCCGGGAGGCGCCGACGGCGATCAGGGCGACTCCCCAGGCCACGCTGAGCACCCGGTTGATCTGCTTGAACGTCGGGGAGGACCAGTACGCCTGCGGTGTGCTCAGCCGGGCGAACTGCTCGGTGAACGGGATCACCGGGATCAGGGCCAGGATGACCAGGCCCATGACCAGGGCGACACCGGCCGCGGCCCAGGTCGCCAGCCACCGGTCGGTGCCGGCGCTGCCGGCGAAGCCGACCACGGCGAACACGGTGAACAGCACGATAGAGGTGGCGTTGACGACCTTGGGCGGCCAGACGGGGCGGACGGCGACCGCGGCGATGACCGCGATGACGGCCGCGGTGAGCGCGGCGGCGCCGACGTCGCCGTGCGGCAGCAGCCGGGCCAGCA
The DNA here is from genome assembly GCA_003140115.1 of Actinomycetota bacterium. The sequence continues at coordinate 7,790 of PLIQ01000127.1, forward strand.
GGGAGAAGGCGATCAGGGGCAGGAACGAGAGGATCAGCGGAAGTGGTTTCATACCGGCCAATCTAGAAATCGCGAGCCGGCGAGGCATCCGCCACTCGGCGGATCTCGGGGTCGCTGGGGTGCGCCCGGAGCGCTTTCGCGTACCACTCCCAGGCGTCCGCTGAGTCTTCGCCGACCGGAGCTTGCGCCCAGCCGTTGACGATGCCCACCAGCGTCCAGTAGCGGAGGACGCGGCGGTCGGTGAAGGCCGCCAGGCGCTCCGCCAGCCCGGCACGATCGCCGCCGCCGTCCGGCGTGAGCGCCTCCACGCGCTCGATCACCGCCAGCGCCTCGGGCGAGCCGGGGTCGACGCCGGCCCGGACCGCAGCGCCGGCGTGCTCACCGACCCCGGCCACCGCGGCGTCGCCGCCGTCCGGCACGGCACCCTCGACCCGAGCGCGCTCCGCCATCCGCCGGCTGGCCCCCACAAAGCCGGGGTCGCGCAGCAGCTCGGCGAGTTCGACCCAGGCGGCGACCTGTTCGGCCGTCGGGTCATCGGGCAGCTCGGGCGCGCCCATCCGCAGCCGGTCTGCGACGGGGCTGGCCTGTTCGCCGAAGACGGCATCGAGGTACTCCTCGAGGATGCGGCGACGCTCCTCGGCGGTCAGGGTGGTCAGGTCGCTCATGCGCTCAAGCTCCTCGGGAAGGGTGGACCGGGCGACGGCGCGCAGCACCGCGCGCTGCAAGCGGAGCACGCGGATCTGGGTGTCGAGCGCGCGTGCGTGGACCGCGGCGACGTCGTGCAGCGACGCCTCGCCCGCCAGCACGCGCTTGACCTCGTCCAGCCCCACTCCGAGCTCGCGCAGCGTGCGCACCAGGCGCGCCCGGGCGACCGCATCGGGACCGAAGAGCCGGTAGCCCGATTCGCTACGTCCCGCCTCGGGCAGCACGCCGGCGTCGGCGTAAAAGCGCAGCGTCCGCACCGGCACCCCGGTGCGGAGGGAGAGCTGGCCGATCGTCATGCCCATCACTGTGCCGCCTCCACCAGGTGGAGAGTCAAGGCCGGCTCGCCCAGAGTTCCTTTGTGTGGCGCGTGTCCGTCAGGTACTGGCCGACGACCCGAGCCGGGCGGTGATCGGGTCGGGCCGGACCCGGGTATAGACGGACAGCGGCCGGCCCGGGCCAGGTTGAGTGCGGACGGGCCGGACTATCACTCGGATTAGGAGGCACCCATGCCAGACCTGCGCGTGCTGTGCCTGCACGGCTATCACGGAACCGGTGCGATCTTGCGTGGTCAGATGGCGCGGCTAGTCGGCTCGCTGCCTGCGAATATCGAATTCGTGTATCTCGACGCGCCCTCACTGGCCTTGGGCGACTTCGGCTGGTGGCATGAGGGCTTCAGCGGATGGGAGCACACCCGCGACTGGATCACCGGCCAGCTGAGCACCGGGCCGCGGATCGACGGGCTGTTCGGCTTCAGCCAGGGCGCGGCCCTGACCGGGCTGCTGGCCGCGCTCCGCGAGAGCCCCCGGGCGCCGGGCGGTCTCGACTTCGAGTTCGCCATCATGGTCGGCGGATTCACCAGCTTCCTGCCGCAGCACGCCGACCTGTTCCTGCGCCCGCTCACGATCCCCTCCGTCCACGTGATCGGCCGCAGCGACGGGATCGTCCCCCGGTCCGACTCGCTCGAGCTCGCGGGCCGGTTCACCGACCCGCTGGTCCTGGAGCACGGCGGCGGCCACGTCATCCCGGCGGACCAGGCGGTTGCCGAGCTGATCGCCCGGTTCCTGGCCAGGTTCGCCAGCGCCGCGCGGACTGACGCGGCGCACGAAGGAATCAGAAGCCGGCCGTGAGCAACCTGGTTTGGGTCGTCAGGCCGGGATTATTGGTGCTCGCTGTGGTGGCGCAGGACGGCCCGTACGCTTGCGGCGATGGCGATGGCGGCGAGCACCACGAATACCAGCATGACGCCGCGGGCCGCCGCGTATTCGGTGGCGACGCCGAGCGCGATCACCGGCGCGGACAGCCCGATGTATGCGCCGAGGAAGAAGCCGGCCAGCACCTCGGCGCGGGATTCGGGCGGCGCGGTGCTGGCCGCGGCCACCAGGGAGCCGCGGAAGACGAGGCCGCCGCCGGCGCCGGTCACGATCCCGCCGATCACGAATACGGGCAGGCTCGGCAGCCACATCCCGGCGGTGAACAGCGTAAGGCCCGCGAAGAGCACTGGTACCGCCACCTTCAGCGTCCTGGCGATACTCGCCGTGCCGAGCGCGATCTGCGCGACCGCCCCGGCGGCGAACGCGGAGAAGGCTACCGCGCCCGCCACCGCGAACGAGGTCTCGTGCATGGTGCCGGCCAGGAAGCCGGGCATGAGGGAGTTAAAGACGCCGTAGACCGCGAACGCCGCCGCCGCGGCCCCGGTGGCGGCGAAGAAGGTGCGGCGAGCGTGCGCGGGTATCGCCACCCGCTGCGGCCGCCAGGCCGGCCGCGGGTCCGGCCGGCTGGCCGTCTCCGGGGCGAAGGCGATCAGCAGCGCCAGCACTACGAGCACCCCGCCGAAGATCACGTAGGGGACCACCAGCGGGAACGGCACGAACTGCGCGAGCAGCCCGGCGCCGAGCGGCCCGATCCCGATCCCGCCGAGGTTGGACGCTGTCGCCACCACTTGCGGACGCCGGCCCGTCGGCGACCCGCCCGCGCCCACGTGCAGTTCGGCCAGATACGCGGTCGCGGTTCCGGTGGTGAGTCCGATCGAGACGCCGGAGACGACCCGCGCGATGATGAGGCCCGCCAGGCTGGGAAAGGCGATAAACAGGACCGCGCTGGCCACGTTGACGGCGAGCGCCGGCACCAGCACCCGGCGCCGTCCCACCCAGTCCGAGATGTGCCCGCCGAGGAACAGGCTGACGATTACGCCGATGGCGTAGACCGCGTACACCACCGTGATCATCAGCGTGGAGAAGTGGTCGCGCTGCTGGTAGATGGCGTAAAGCGGCGTCGGGACCGCGGAGAACGCGAGGTTAACGCAGAAGGCCGCCGCCACGACCCAGAACGCCACCGAGTGGTGGCGTCGGTGCCAGGTCTCCCTGGCCGGGTCCCTCGCCGGGGTGCCCGGTAGCGCTGCTGTCCATTCCGTCCGCGCGGTCATGTCATCCCATCCGTCGCTTGCTTTCCGCAGGCCTTAGCAGGCAGGCCCTACTGCGAGGATCGCCGACATGATCTATCATGTCCAACGAAAGATAACGATCACACTCATGCTCAATAGGAATTAATCGTGGAACTGCGGCACCTTGAGCACTTCGTCGCCGTCGCCGAGGAGCGGAACTTTACCCGGGCCGCACGGCGCCTCCACCTGGTCCAGTCGGCCCTGTCGGTGTCCATCCGCTCGCTGGAGCGCGAGCTTGACACCAAGCTGTTCGAGCGGACCACGCGCGAGGTCAGGCTGACCGACGCCGGCCGTGTCCTGCTGCCAGAGGCGCGCCGCACCCTCGACGCGGCCGCCAGCGCCCGGGCGGCGGTCTTCGGCGCGCACGAGGGCCTGCGCGGGACGCTGCGGCTCGGCATGATGCAGGTGATTAACGTGGTCGAGGTCGGCTCGCTGATCGCACGGTTCCACCGCGAACGGCCGCTGGTGGACATCCGGCCCAGGACCGCTCCCGGCGGGTCGGCGGCGCTGATCGCCGATGTCCGGCGCGGCACCCTGGATGCCGCCTTCGCGGCCATCAGCGGCCCGGACCAGCCGGGGCTGACGGCGACGACGCTGGCCTGCGAGCCCGTGCTGCTCGGCTGCCCGCCCGATCACCCGCTGGCCCGACGCGCGGTCGTCTCGGTCAGCGAGCTGGCCGACGAGCCGTTCGTCGACCACACGCCGGGCTGGGGCACCCGCACGATCGCCGACCAGCTATTCGCCAGGGCAGGCGTCGAGCGGCCGATCGGCATCGAGGTCCCCGACGCCTCGATCCAGGTGTCGCTGGTCCGCGCCGGGCTCGGACTGGCCATCCTGCCAGCGTCGATGATCGCGGACACGGGCCTGACGGGCGTGCCGTTGCAGCCCGCCGCCACCTTCACCGTGGCGTTCGTCGTCCCCGCCGGCCGGCCGCTGTCCCCGGTCACCCAGGCGTTCGCCGACCTCGTCGCCACCACGCATCAGCCCTAGACGCAATGGCGTTCCGCGCGCGGGCGGCGCTAGCCGCCCATGGCCTTGCTCCGTGAGCCTAGGCTGCCGCGGGGCGGGCACGGACGTATCCGCCAGCGTGATCGCCGAAGATATGTCTCAATACCGATTGTTCGTAACCTTACGTGATGTCCGTTCGCCGCCACTGACACAGAGAGACCGCTAGTCGCTGACCAGCGTTTCGCGCACGGCGGGGACGACTTCCTCGGCGAAGATGCGGGACTGGCGCTCCCGGTCGCCGCTGGGCCAGAAGACGAAGGTGTTCATCCCGAAATCGCTGTACAGCGTCGTGAGGGTGTCGACCCAGCGTTCCTTCGGCCCGTGGAACATGTCCCGGCTTTCCGGCGTGATCGATCCCATGACGTTGTAGAGCCGGACGATCCGGTCCGGGTCGCGGCCCGCCTCGCGGGCTGACTCGGTGAGGATGTCGCCGAGTTCGGCCAGCCGCGGCGGGGGTACGTACGGTGCCGACACCGACCACCCGTCGGCCTTGGCGCCGGCCAGGCGGACCGCTCGGGGACCGACGACGCCGAGCCAGATCCCGACATCGTGGGCCGGGCGGGGTCCCGGCTGGGCGTCCGGCACCTGATAGTGCTGTCCGGCGTACCGGAAAGGCTCCCCGGCCCAGCTCGCCCGGATGATGTCCACTGCCTCGCTCAGCGCCTGCCGGGCTTCCGCGACGGTGCGCCGCGGGCCGCCCATGCCCGCGATCGCGTCGTGGAACCCGCCGGCGCCCAGGCCGAGTTCGAAGCGGCCGCCGCTGAGGACGTCGATGGTGGCCGCCTGCTTAGCGAGCATCGCGGGCGGCCGTAGCGGCAGGTCCGCCACGTTAGGGAACAGGTGCACCCGGCTGGTATGCGCGGCCAGCCAGGTGATGTGGGTCAGCGTGTCGACGAAATCGGGGTTGTAGGGATGGTCCTGGACCCCGGCGTACTCCAGGCCGGTGGCGTCAGCGATGGCCGCGATGCGCGCGGCGATGGCCAAGCCGCCGGTGTTGGGGTCCACGTTGAGGCCGAACGCGACCGGGCGTGTCATGGTCCCGACCTTAGCGGGCACCGTCGTGAACCCCTTGGGGTGAACCCCTCACCGCGGCGTGTCGTGTGACGGGGATGGCGATACGAGGAGCGTGGCTGCCTGCCGCTGGCTGAGCGCGCGGCCGGCGGCCAGCGCGGCGTCCCACTCCGCGGGTTCGGTGGTCGCGCGGGCGGGAGCCAGGAACTCCTCGAGCATTTCCGGTTGTCTCCGCCCTGCTCCCGTCGCTCGAGCGCGTACTCGCGGATGGTTTCCAGCATGCCGACGCGGGGCTCGCCGTCGACGCCGTCGGTCACCGTGATCAGGCTGACGTCCAGCAGCCCGGCGGCCAGCTGCAGCGGTACGAACAACCGCGACGCGCCGCACGCGGCCACCTCCTCGACGGACCCCGCCTCGCGGGGCACCTGCAGCGGCGGCACCGGCAGCTCCCGCTCACCGGGCAGTTGCAGCGGCCGCCGCGACGTCGCCAGCACCACCAGACCGGGAGCGGCCGCCAGCAGCCCGGCCGCCACCCCGGCCGCGCCGGCGTTTCGTGCGGCTGTCTGCTCGGTGTTTCGGGGTCGTGTGGCTGGCGGTCACGGTGCTAGCGTCGGTGTGCGGCTTGGCTGGCTGTCCCCCGGCGGGCTGCCGGGAGCGAGAAGGAGGTGCATCGTGGCAAGGCGCTGGCTGTCAGCTGGCCGGCCGGACGATTCCGGGCCGGTGGCAGCCAGGGTGGACACCACCGTGGCGCACATCGCCCGGGTCTATGACTACTGGCTGGGCGGGAAGGATAACTTCGCCGTCGACCGGATAGCCGCTGAACGGGTGATCGCGGCTCATCCAGACATCGTCCGCTCGGCGCGCGGCAACCGGGCCTTCCTGGGGCGGGCGGTGCGGTACCTGGTGAGCGAGGCCGGGGTCCGCCAGTTCCTGGACATCGGCACTGGCCTGCCCGCCGCGAACAACACGCACGAGGTGGCCCAAGGCGCGGCGCCGGAGTGCCGGGTGGTGTACGTGGACAATGACCCGGTGGTGCTGTCCCACGCCAAGGCGCTGCTGGCGAGCGGGCCCGAGGGTGTCACGGCGTACGTCGACGCCGACCTGCGAGACCCGGAGACGATCCTTGCCGCGGCGGCGGAGGTGCTGGATTTCTCCCGTCCGGTGGCCGTCATGCTGGTGGCGATCTTGCAGCACATCAGCGATCAGGACGATCCGTACGGGATCGTGGCCAGGGTGGCTGCCAGCGTGCCGTCCGGGAGCTACCTGGTGCTCTCGCACCCCGCCCGCGACATCCAGGCNNCTGGTCGAGCCGGGAGTGGTGCCAGTACCGCAGTGGCGGCCCGGATCGGACCTGGAAGCGGTCAGCCCCACGGTCATGTGGTGCGGGGTCGGGCGCAAGAGCTGACCGCCAGCGCCGGGCGTATGCGTCCGCCCTGAAGTCCCGCGCGGGATCTTCACCACCGTGATCCCGGCACCGGCCAGCGCCAGGCCGCAGGCTCGGTCCGGATACGCCCTCACCCCAGAGACATGGACATGACGGGTCTGAGCCCGGTCACGAAGCACGCAGACGCGGCGCAGGACAACCGCGCGGCCGGCATGGTGTCAGGCGCCACCTGGCATGAGCGCCAGGCGTCGCTCGCGGCGAACTCCGGCTGCTGGCGTGCCTGGCCGACGGGCGCCTGCGCCACACTCAAGCCGACGTAGGAATGCTCACCGTGGCGGTCGCGGTCGGCGCTGGCGACATCCCGTCGGCGGCCACGACGATGACGACAAACCAAACATGCTGCGCGCCGGATCCGCCGTTCGGTGCGGCAGTGGGGAACTTGGCGTATATACACTCAGGCGCGCAGAACAGGGCGATTTGCGCTCCGTACGAGCAGCGGCTATTTCGGCATCTTTTTCCGCGCGGCCGGGCAACCTTCTGGCGCCTGGTGCATCTTTAGGCGCGTGAGTTCAACTATGGAGGCAAGGCAGGCCGAGCAGACAAGGCAGCAGGTCGCGGCACTCTACCAGGCTCACGCGCTTGGCCTGGTCAAGCTGGCGGTGCTCATGGTCGGAGATCAGCGAGCGGCAGAGGACGTGGTGCAGGACGCCTTCTTGGGCCTGTACCGCCGCTGGTCCGCGCTCCAGGATCGGGAAAAGGCCCTGGGCTACGTCCGTGCCAGCGTGCTCAACGGATGCCGCACGATCCACCGCGGCAGGTACCGCCGCAGCCGCATCCGTCTCGAAGACCCCGGACACGCCGAGTCCGCCGAGGCCATCGCGATGCTCGGCGAGGCCCACCGCGAGGTCCTCGCCGCGCTCCGGCGGATTCCAGACCGCCAGCGTGAGGCCGTCGTGCTGCGCTACTACCTGGACATGACCGAGGACCAGGCCGCCCAGGCGATGGGTGTGAGCCGCGGCACGGTCAAGTCGGCCACCTCCCGTGGAATCGCCGCCCTCGCCCGCATGCTCAAGGAGGAATCATGAGCGTCGAAGACCGGGTCCGCGCCGCTACGCTCGCCAGGGCAGCCCTGGTCCGCGACGTCCGCCCGCTCGACCTGCCCGCGATCCCCGCCCGCCCGCCGAGGGCTCGACGCTGGGTCGCCTGGACTGCCCCGGTGGCCGCCGCCGCAGCAGTCGCGGCGCTGGCCGTCTCGCTGGCGGCCGTGCGCCACACACCGAAGGCGCCGGTGGCACCCGCCGCGGTCCCGGCAGCCAGCGGGACGCTCCCCGAGTACTACGCGGCCCTCGACAACCCCAGCGGCCCCATTACACAGATACTGCCCGGGAAGCACCAGACCCCAGTCAGTCTCCGTGTCGGCGACGACCGCACCGGCAAGCTGATCGCCACCATCACCCCGCCGGACGGCCAGACGTTCGCCGGCCTGACCGCAGCCGCTGACGACCGCACGTTCGTGGTGGCCGCCGAGCAGTTCCCGGTACAGCAGTTCTCCCCGTCAGCGAACACGGTGGCCTGGTACCTGGTCCGCCTGACTCCCGGCAGCGCTCACCCGGTCACGCTGACCCGGCTGCCGATCCCGGGAGAACCGGCAGGAACGCAGGTGAGCGCCATCGCGCTGGCCCCCGACGGCAGTGAACTCGCCGTCATGTCCCAGCAGAATGTGTGGCTACCCAAGACAGGCCCGCTGACGATCAGCCTGTATTCGCTGGCCACCGGAACGTCCGTGCGTACCTGGACCGTGGACACCAAAGGCTTCCCTGCAGGGTTCGGCTGGTACTGGGGCCGGTACTCCAACACCGCGCTTACCTGGCTGAACGGCGGGCACACCCTGGCGGTCATGTATGGCATCAACAACTCGGCCAGCGGCCCGCCGTTCACGTACGGGTTCACCAACGTGACCATCCGGACGGTGGATGCAAACAGCCCCAGCGGTAATCTCCTGGCCATCAGCAAGGTCCTGTTCCGCCTCCCGAACGGCGCTGGCCGGGCCGGGACAGACTGCGACACCGTGCAGCTAACCGGCGACGGAAAGACTGTCCTGTGCGGCGAGGACGCCGGAAATACGCTCAAGCGCAGCACAGCGTACGCCCCGAAGTTCGCCGCATACTCGGTCGCGACCGGCAAACCCCGGCTCCTCTACCAGCTACCGGGCGCCTACGGGATCGGCCTCGCCGACGTCCTGTGGGCCAGCCCCACCGGGTCCACGCTGCTCGGCTCGGTCTACACCCAAGCGACCTGGGGTCATGGTCCCGTGGACCAGACGGCCGGCCTGCTCACCAACGGCATGCTCAAGCCGGTGAAGTTCCCGCTGACCGCGGTGCCGTTCGCCGGCGAGATCGCCTTCTGACCCCCGATGGCCCAGCATTTCCAGGCACCGTGACCTGGGTCGGCTCGCCGCGAAGCACGGCGAGCCGACCTTTGCCGCTACTTGACAGCCCGAACCGGTCGATCTGCGCTTGAAGCTGGCCAGTACTTGCAGCTCTTGGTAGAGCACGGCCGCTCTGGGCTAGGTAGGCCGCGTCGAAATGGGCGCGGATCTGGGCGCCGGAAAGGGGCAGATGGGCCGCCGCCGCGATGAGCCACCGGAGCGGCCATCAGCACCACCAGGAACGGCCGCCTGCCACTCCTCCGGCTACAGAACTGGGCATTCATGCCCCTCCCGCGTGAGGTGCGAGGCTGCCCGGAGCGGGCGCTACGGCGTAGGTTCCGGCGGGGTCGTTGCCATGGCCGCGCGCGGACCGTTCGCGGAAGAGGCTAACGGCGATCAGGGCGAGGTTGCCTGCTGCGGCAGCTCCGATCGTGGTGGTGACGAGCGCGAACAGCCCGGATGTCGCGGTGAACCCGAGCCACCCTCCGAGCAGGGCGCCGGCGATTGCGGCCAGGAGCCCGAGTGACTTGGTGGCACGGTCCCAGTCGCGGTGAGTCCAGGCCAGGTAGAGGCCCAGCGCGATCAGCCCGCTGGGGGCGAGAATCCTGAGCAGTTCACTGGCCAGGGACAGCGCGGGCCACAGCGTCAGGACGACTAGGGCTGCTCCGAAGAAGCCGCCGAGCCCGAGCACGACCGGCGTTTCGAAGTCGAGCGTCCCGCCGATGAGCAGCGTCGGGACGTTCGAGTTCTGCACGCTGGTGTACTGGTTCTCACCCGGATTGGCCGGCCAGGCGTGCACGAGGCCTCCTGCCCCCCACAAGAACTCTGCAAGGGGATTGCCGATGATCGAGCCCCGGTCCGCGCCGGAGCTGAAATAGCGCTCGGCGGGCTGCGCGTCGGCCATCCCGATGCTGGCAAACTCGCCCCAGACGAACGACGTGGGGAGGATGAGACCGGCCATCTCCGATAGCAGCCACAGGCCGCTGGGGTTGCCTTGCGCGGCGGAGATCCACGAGTCGAGGGTCATCGGCCCAGACAGTGGCGAAGCCTCCGAAGTCGACTCTGTCAGCCCGAGGAACGTCCCGACCAGCACGTTGCCCGGCTTGATCGGCAGGAAGTACCACCGGCTCGGCATGTGCGCCGCCGTGTGCTGGATGCTCGCGGCGAGGTTGCCGGTGCGGGCCCGGCAGGCAGGCTGCTGCGCGCACAGCGCCGAGTAACGCTCGATCCCCTGATCGATCTCGGCTCCGCTGTAGACGAAGTTCCCGGGCGGGTTGACCCCGATCATCACCGAGCGGTCGACACTGTTCGGGTACATCCACGAGTAGATCATNNGTACGCGCTCAGCGACGCTTTGCCGAGGAAGTCGGCGGAGTTCTCCAGCGCCGCCGTCACCTCGGGACAGTTCAGCACCGAGGAGCCGTCGACGCCGCGGTAGCCGACCATGACGACATCGTGCTGGGCGGCCAGGCGGTTCGCTTGGGGAAACGTCATGTTGGTTATGCCCGGGCCGCCGTTGAGGTGGAAGATTGGCGCCAGCGGGTGGGATGAGCGAGCCAGGATCCGGGTCACCGGCAGCGCGATCAGGCGCGACCGGGGGTCTGCCCGGTTCTCGGGCACGACGAGCGTTCCGCAGTCGGCGCGGTAGCCGCCGTTCTCGGTGGGATAGGTGCACGGGTGCATGGTCAGCTGGCCGGCGTGCGCCCCCTGCGAGACCGCGACCGTTTCCGGGCTGGACGAGACTCCCAGGTAGGTAAGTCCCGTCAACAGGACGATGGTCACCAGCAGGGCAGCGATTCGTGCCCAGGTAAATGACCGGGATGGGGGGATCTGAGGGTGGTGGTCATTTCGGTCTCCTTCGCGGATGCGGGTCATCGGATGTCGGTTTTGAGCATTTCTGGCTGGTCAGGCTTCTCGGTGTGGCAGTGATCGCGGTCATGTCAAAGTCCTGTCGTCACGCCGGGCAGCTGGGTGGCGTGGTAGTCGGTTTCGTCTCGGGTCAGGTCGAAGAAGATTTCCTCGAGCGTGGTCGACTTGCCGGCCCCGTTCGGGCCGAGGGAACCGGTTACCGGGCCGGGCCGGACGGCGAAGCAGGCGCCGTCGACGGCCACGGTCTGGCCGTAGCGCTTGGTGAGGTGCCGCGCCTCGATCATCATTCGTCCTTCTCTCGATCTGAATGGTTCTGGCTGGTTCTTCTGGATGGCAGCCTGCGCCCGGCGGCTGAGGCGGCACTGCCGCGGCGCTGAGGCCGGGACCTCGGCGCGGTCGGAGGCTGCTCAGGGGTGCGGGCGTGTCCGGTGGTCGTAGGGCGGATGTGTGCAGGTGAGGTTTTCGGCGAGTTCGAGGCAGTAGCAGGGGGCGTGCCGGCGTCGGTCCGGGGCGCCAAGCAGCGAACGGTCCTGGCCCTCCTGGCGCTTCATCGGGGAAAGCCCGTCAGCGCAGACCTGCTGACCGACGCGCTATGGGGTGACGGGCAAGTGGCCAACCCGGCAAACGTTCAGCGGCGAGTCCGGCGCCGGGATGATCCGGGCCACGCTGGCGGTCGTACCCTCGCGGCTGCCGGTGCTGTCGGCCAAGGTGATCGTGCTGCCGGCCAGGCTTTGGGCAGCCGGCGTTCGACGATGAACAGGCTCGCCGGTGCCGGGCGGGCGACCGCGGCTGCGGCCGCCGCCGCGCCCTGTGTGTCATCCTCGCTGTGGGCACAGGGGAATCGGTACCGAAACGGCCTCGGCCGGCCCGTCTGGCTGCCCTGCGTGGCCTACGCTCAACCCATGATGCGGCCCGCGAGCAAGCATGAACGTGCCCTTCCGGCCATGCTGGCCGCTCCCGGCGTCCAGCTTGGCTTCGGCCTGGCTGCCCTGCTGGCCACGGCCGGTGCCGTGCGCCACGACCGCGTGGGCCCACGGGAAGTCAGGGCATTCCGCGCAGTCAACGGCCTGCCCGATTCGGTCTACCTGCCCGCCTGGGCCGTCATGCAGCTGGGCGCGTTCGGTGCCATCCCGGCGTCGGCCGCGGCGGCCTGGCTGGCCGGAGACGGGGAGCTGGCAGCCCGCCTCCTGATCGGCGGCACTGGCACCTGGGCGCTGGCCAAAGCGGTCAAGCGGGTAGTGCGGCGGCCCCGGCCGGTGACCCTGCTTCCGGGCATCCGCCGTCGCGGCCGCGACGCCAGCGGCCTCGGATACCTGTCCGGGCACGCGGGCGTGGCCGCCGTCCTTGGCCTGGCTGCCCTGCCCCGTCTCGGCCCGGGCGGCCGCGCCCTCACCCTGACCGCCATCCCCCTGGTGGGACTGAGCCGTGTCTACGTCGGCGCCCATTTTCCGCTCGACATCGCAGGCGGGGCGGCACTGGGCCTCGCCGTTAACGCCGCGGCAGGCACCGCGGTCAGGAGGTACTCCATCCGGCATCGTGGCTAACTCGCAGACCAGCCCGTAGCCGCGGTACGTGGGTCGCAGAGCGATGCTCGCTCATGCAGGTCGGCTTCATCCACCTATCCGTTGGCAGGGCCCGCGGCCTCCGTGCCGACCGCGGCCGGCTGCTGAATTGCGTGCCGGGATCCGTGAATACCCGCCCGTCCCCGCTTGTGCTGAGCAGCTCGCGCATCCGCAAGCCGGACACGCTGAGCCGCCTGGGCATCGCGGGCGGCGCCGTTTATGACGCGCTGGTGGCGCTGGCCGCCAAGGAGCACGGGGCAGCCCTCGCGACCCGGGACGCGCGGGCACGCGGCACCTATGACGCAGTCGGCGTCGCGGTGATCGTCGTAACCTGACCGGACCGACGGTCTGCCGCAGGAACGCCTTGCGGATCTCGGTGACCGCGATGACCGACAGTGCCACGGCTGCGCAGAGGAGCCACTGATCTACGTCGAGCGCGGTGGTCTTCAGGATCGCATGGCACGGCGCCAGGACGGTTGCCATGACGAGCAGGAAAAGGGAGGCCCCGGTCGTCACGATGCACGTCCGGTCGGCGAACGTGCTGAGGGAGAACACCGAGTCCCGCCGGTCCCTCGACTCGAGCGAGAAGAACAGGTTAAACAGCGAGAACACGACCACGCCCATGGTTCGCGCGATGGCGAGCGTGTGCGCCTGTTCCGCCCAGCTGACCACGCTCAGCGTGCCGATCGCCATCACCAGCCCGACCGAGACGAGCCAGGCGAGGACCCCCCCGGTCAGGATCGGCTGGCCGGGCGGCCGGGGCCGGCGTTCCATCAGCCCTGCGACAAGCCTGCTGTAGCCGAGCCCGATGGACTGGATCGTGACGGTGGTGAAGGCCACCCACAAGACCTGCAGCGGAAGGAGCGGCTCGCCGTGGGCGATGTCGAAGATGCTGGCGCCAAGGAAGGTGATGATGAAGCCGAACATGCATCCCATCTCGAACCGGATGTACCGGACCAGGTTGTCATACAGCCCACGGCCGATTTCCACCGCTTTGGTGATCGTGGAGAAGTTGTCGTCGGTCAGCACCATCACCGCGGCCTGCTTGGCCACCTCGGTCCCGGTGCCCATCGCGATCCCGATGTCGGCCCTCTTCAGCGCGGGCGCGTCGTTAACGCCGTCGCCGGTCATGGCGACGATCCGGCCTTCGCGCTTGAGCAGGTCCACCAGGCGGACCTTGTGCTCTGGAGTGACGCGGGCGATCACGCCGACATCGGCGATCGCCTCCATCGCCTCGTCATCGGTCATCGCGCCGAACTCCGCCCCGCTGATGACCTTGCCATCGATGCCAAGCTGGCGGGCGATCGCAGCCGCGGTAACCGCGTGATCACCGGTGATCATGCGGACCTCGATCCCGGCAGACTTCGCCTGCCCGACCGCTGCCTTGGCACCAGGCCGCGGCGGGTCGACGATTCCGACCAGAGCCAGCAGTTCCAGATCGGTCACGAGCGGGAGCAGGTCAGCCCCCGGATCGAAGGCCGCCGGGTCGAAATCCCTGCGTGCGGTGGCCATGACCCGCAGGCCCTCTTCCGCGAATCGGTGGTTATCGGCCAGGTACCGCTCGCGCAGACGGCCGTCGAGCAGAACCGGGCCGGCGTCCGGGTCCAGCACCGTGGCGGCCCGGGCCAGGAGCTGATCGGGCGCCCCCTTCACGAAGCAGCGGATCACCGCCTTCCCCGATTCATCGGTCATCTTGTGGAACGTCGCCATGAGCTTGTACTCGGCGTCGAAGGGGAGCTCGGCGATTCTCGGGTGTACCTGCCTGGTCAAGACGGCGTCGATGCCGCCTTTCGCGGCCAGCACGACCAGGGCTCCCTCGGTCGGGTCGCCGATCAGCTCGCCGTCGCTGAGCACCGCGTCGGAGGCCAGGACCATCGGCATCAGGAACTGGTCCAGCGGGATCTCCGCCTGTCCGGCGACGCGGTTGATGCGCCCTTGGGTCGAGTAGCCCTTTCCCTCGACCGCATAGCGGTGCCCGGCGACGACCATCTGGACCGCGGTCATCTGGTTCAGCGTGAGCGTCCCGGTCTTGTCCGTGTTGATCGCGGACGTGGACCCCAGGGTCTCGGTCGAAGCGAGCTGCTTCATGATGGCGCCGACCTTGACCAGAGCCCGGGTGCCCCACGCCAGGATCGTCGTCACCACCATGGGCAACTGCACCGGGACCGCCGCGATGGCGAAGGCGACCGCGGCGGGCAACACCGCGTTGAAGGTATAGCCGCGAGACAGGTTCACGGCCATCGACGCGATCAGCGCGACACCCGCGATCAGCAGGAGCTGCTTTGAGAGCCGGTCGAGCTGGCGGGTGAGCGGGGTCTTGACCGTCGGCTGCGCCTGGAGCATTCCCGAGATGTGGCCGACTTCGGTCGCCATCCCGGTCGCGGTGACCACGAACTCGCCCGTCCCGCGGGTGACAGAGGTATTCATGTACACCATGTCGGTCCGGTCGCCCAGCGGCATGTCGGCTACCCCGACCGGGGCCGTGCCCTTCGAGACCGGCAGGCTCTCCCCGGTCAGCTCGGACTCGGCGACCTCCAGCGAGGCCACCCGGAGCAGCCTGCCGTCAGCCGGAACGACGTCACCCGCCTCGATCGAGACGATATCGCCGGGGACCAGCTGTGCAGCGGGGATCTCCGCCTCCTGGCCATCGCGCCGCACCCGGGCGGTCACGATCAACCTCCGCTGGAGCACGGCGACCGCGCTCTCAGCCCCGCCCTCCTGCTGCAGGCCGAGAACCGCGTTAGCCAGTGTCAGCAGAATCAGCAGCAGGCCGGTTCCCAGCTGCCTGAGGGGGAAGAGGCTGAGGAGGCCGACCACAAGCAAGACGATCTGCATGGGGTCGGAGTACTGGCGGATGAACGCGCGCCAGCGAGGCTCTGCCCTGCCTGCGGCGAGCGTGTTGGGGCCGAACCGGCCGGCCCGCGACGCCGCCTCCGCCGAGCTCAGGCCGTGCCGCGGGTCTGCCTCCTCGGCTCGCAGCACCTCCTCGACGCTAAGCGTGTGCCACGCGGCCTCTGGGGCCAGCGCCTGGCGCTCCGCCCCGGGCACATCGACCAGTCTGGCCTGCACGGGACACCCCCTTCCCGGCGAGCTACGACCGAGACGACCCGAACCCCCGCCGCCGGCCAGCAGCCCCTGCTGAGCGACGGGTGCAGGTCGCGGCGCCACCGATCCTCAAAGAAGTCGGCGGAATACACCCGTCCATTCTGCCGTTCCTACATCGCCTCGCGCCATTACCTGCGTCTGACGACTCCTCGCCTTCGCAACCTGGCAGCTCCGGGAACGGCGCGACCATGTAATCCGGATTGATCGCAAGATCTCCGGGCTACCAAATGGATCGAGCAAGGATGCGCCGGCTACCTGTTCGTTAAGCGTCGCATCGATGCCGGTACCGGCTGGGCCGTGTCACGGGCCCGCTCGAGGTCGACGGCGGGACGCGCAGCCCGGTCCGCGGGCTGATGCGGCAGCCGTGCCCGGCCAGCACGTCCTGGTGGGTTGGCACCCGAATCATCACCACGGCCGTGCCCTCACTTCAAGCACATCCGCACCACAGGACCCTGTGTCGCGCGCTGCCCCGCCAGCCGAGTAACTTCACCGCGAAGTAACCAAAGAAAAGGCCCAGGCTCCCTGGACTACTGCGAGGCACCGACGCTTCTAGTCACACGCCGCCACAAAGACGTTGACGAATCCCTGAGTGCCCATGGACACTTCGAAAATAAGTCAGCGTCTATTGAAGTGCGGTATGGCCTGATGTAGCGTGAGGGTAAGACGACGGATATTCCCGTAGCCGTGTTGGTCTCTGCTTAGGGCAGTTTGAGCAGCGTCCGGGAGCGTTGCTCCGGACCTGGTAGCGCTGGCGTAGCGGATTGAGCCATGAGACGCCTGGTTCGGACAGGACGACCGCCCGCGGTCTGTCGCCCCGTACCGGCTCGACGCCTCCTCAGCCAGCGGCGAAATGCCGTGACCGTTGTATTCGACAACATGCAGGCACCCGTTCCGATGCTGGGAACCCGAAGGTGGCAGGCCCCGGTGATCCAGTCTCGAGTGCGGTACACCGGCGACATTCCGGTTCGGCATCGGTGCCCGGGCTGGTATGTGGTCCCTTCGCCGGGGCGGCCGGCCGTTCGCGGGATATCCGGAGTAAGCAGGAGGACCCGATACGATTTCGAACCCTGATTGATTCGGGCAAACCTGAGTTATATGGCCGTCAGCAGCCGTTCCGCCGCTCCTAGGATCAGGAGGTGCACTTGCACGGCGGCAATTTCTCGCCCGCGCCCACCACGAATAGCCTTGCGCAAAATACGCTCCCGGTTGGCACATCGGCCAGGTCATCGAGGCGGAAGACGGGTCAGTGCTGCTGACCATGGACCTGGTTGCGGGCACGTCCCTGGACGAGGTCCCGGCCGACCGGATCACCGATCAGCTCGACCCGCACGGAACGTGATGAGAGCAGAGCCGGAACGACGGACGGTGGCGTACGTAGCCTGTCTGGCGCTGGCTATCGTGTGCTGCGCCTGCGCCTGCGGCAGCGCGGCGGCTGACCATGCTGACGGGGCCCCCCAGCATGGCGCCGTCATTACCGTCGGGTCATTCGACTTCCCGGAGAGCGTGCTCCTCGCCGACATCTACGCCGGCGCGCTCACGGCGCAGGGCTTCCCCGTCCGCGTCCTGCCGGACCTGGGCCCTCGCGAGCTGGTGGACCCGGCGCTGATGAGCGGACTTGTCCAGGTGGTGCCGGAGTACTCCGGGTCGGCGCTGGAGTTCGTCAGCCTGGGACGGCAGCCCGCGACCTCCGATGTTACGGCGACCGGCAGGGCCCTGGCCGGGTGGGCGGCTGGCCGGGGGCTGGTGGCGGGGCGCCCGTCCACCGCGCAGGACGCCAACGTCATTGTGGTCACCGCCGCGACCGCGGCCCGCTACGACCTGCGCTCGGTCGCCGACCTGGCCCGGGTGGCGCCGCGGCTGGCGTTCGGCGGACCGCCCGAATGCCCGGAGGAGGTCTACTGCCTGCTCGGGCTGAAGAAGGTTTACGGGCTCCGGTTCCGGGTCTTCATACCGCTCGACGCCGGGGGCCCGCTGACGCTGCAGGCCCTGGAGGCAGGGGACATCGGCGTCGCGCTGCTGTTCAGCACCGACCCGGCCATCACGACGGACCATCTGGTGGTGCTGGCCGACGACCGCGGCCTGCAGCCGGCCGAGAACGTCGTCCCGCTGGTGCGCCGGGATGTCGTCGCCCGCTACGGCCCGCGGCTACTCACGGTCCTCGACACCGTATCGGCGCGCCTGACTACCGGCTCGCTGCGCGTCCTGAACGCGCGGGTGGAACTACGCGGGCAGGATCCGCGCCTGGTGGCCCAGAGCTGGCTGCGGACGCAGAGGCTGGCCTCGACGGGGGAGGTCTCGCGTTGAGCGAGAAGGCGGAGACGGTAACCACACGGGCCGGCGTGGCGAGCCTTCCGCCGGGTCCCGCCGTGCGGCGGACGACGCGCCAACGGCGCCCGACGGGCGCGCCCCCGCCGCTGCCGCACCCGGTCTCGGTCACCACCAGGGCCTGGCTGGTCCTTGCGTTTGTCGTCCTGGCCGGCGTGATCGTGATCTCGCTGCGGGCCCCGTCGCTCCGGCTCGATAATCAGGTCAACACAGCGGTGCTCAGGCTCTTCGCCCGAGCACGGACGCCGTGGCTAACCGACGTCGCCAACGGGATCTACACGGCCGGCTCCGGCTGGGGGGCCACGGTGCTCGGGCTGTCGGCGGTCGTGCTGACGATAGCGTTCCGGCGCTGGCGGCACCTGCTGGTGTTCCTGTGCAGCCTGTTCCTCCTCCAGCTCGCCACCCAGAGCATCACCGAGGGGATGACCCGGCCCCGGCCGTACGGCGTGGCGATCATCGCCGGCTGGGCGGGGTATTCCGCGCCGGCGCTCGCGGTGACGATCCTCACGTTCCTGCTGCTGAGCATCGCCTACTGCCTGGTCGTGCCGGGACGGCCCCGCTCGTACGCGAAGACGGCCATCGCGGTCATCGTCGTCGTGTTCTGCCTGGCCTGCCTCTACCTGGCCGTCGACCACATGGATGACCTGCTGCTAGGTGTGGCACTCGGCGTCGCGATCCCGGTTAGCGCGTTCCGTTTCTTCACCCCGAACGAGATCTTCCCCGTCGCCTACCGCCGCGGCAACACCGCGCACGTGGATGTGACCGGCGCGCGCGGCGACGCGATCCGGCAGGGCGTGCGCGACCAGCTCGGGCTTACCGTCACCGGCATCACCCCGGTCGGGCTGGAGTCCTCAGCCGGCTCCACGCCGCTGCGGCTGCAGACCGAGGGCGCCCCGCAGGAGTACCTGTTCGCCAAGCTTTACACCAAGGGCCACGTCCGCGCCGACCGCTGGTACAAGATATGGCGGACGATCCTGTACGGCTCCCTGGAGGACGAGCACCCCTTCCAGACCGTGCGGCGGCTAGCCGAGTACGAGGACTACGCCCTGCGCCTGCTGCAAGACGCCGGGATCGCCGTTCCCAGGCCGTATGGCATCGTGGAGATCACCCCCGAGCGGGAGTACCTGCTGGTCACCGAGTACTTCGATGGCGCGGTGGAAATCGGCGGCGCCGACCTCGACGACCAGCTGATCGGCCAGGGGCTGTCACTGATCCGCGCGCTGTGGGACGCGGGGATCGCCCACCGCGACATCAAGCCGGGCAACCTGATGGTCCGCGCCGGGCAGCTGCTGCTGATCGACGTGGCCTTCGCCCAGGTGCGCCCCTCGCCCTGGCGGCAGGCGGTGGACCTGGGCAACATGATGCTGGTCCTGGCGGTCCGCACCGACCCCGCGCGCGTGTACCAGCAGGCACTGAACTATTTCACCGAGGCCGAGCTCGCCGAGGCGTTCGCCGCCACCCGCGGGGTCGCCAGTCCGACACAGCTGCGCGCCTTCATGAAACGCGATCCCCGGGACCTGCTCGCCGAGTTCCGCAAGCTCGCCCCGCAGCGGCAGCCGATCGTGCTGCAGCGCTGGAGCGTCCGCCGGGTGACTCTGGCCGCGGCGATGCTCGCCATCTTCGCCGTCTCCACCGTTTTCGGCGTCGGCTTGCTGTTGCCGGACACCGCAACCACAGGGGTGCACGTCACGCTGGGCGCGGTCCCCCGCGCGCCCGATTGCAGCCCGGGCCATACGATGATCCTGGCGGCCCAGGCGGTTCCCTCGGCGGCCTTCCTGCCCTGCATCGCCCCGCTCCCGTCGGGCTGGACCGCGGCCGGCCCCGAGATCGCCAGCGGGCAGGCCAGCTTCGTGCTGAACTCCGGCCAGGCCGGGCTGCAGGCGGTGACGATCACCCTGACCGCGACCTGCGACACCGCGGGCGCCCAGCAGATCCCCTCCGACCAGCCCGGCATGCGCCGGTTCGAGCGCCCGCTAAGCCTGGTCCCTGAATACTCCGGCGTTCGCTACTACACCTTCCCCGGCGGCTGCGCGACCTACCGGTTCGTCCTTGCGCCCGGCGCGTCCCCGGTCGTGACCACCACGGTCGACACCGTGGTGGCGTTCATGCCCCGGTCGGCGCTAGTCGGCTATGTCCGCCGCACCGAGGGCCTGGCCCTGTGCGGGCGAGGTGCCGCATGCCCGGGATGACCCGGGCGGCCACAGCCGGGCCGCAGGAGGAGGCGCTTCTTGGCCGCCCCCGGCGGGCCGCTCTCCCCACCGCCTGGGTGATCGGGCTCACGGCCGTGGTGTTCGCCCTGGCCGCCGACCACGGCACGCTAGCCCGCATCCAGCGGCAGGACGATGCGTGGCTGCGGCTGATGATCTCCGGCCGGACGCCGGCATTCACTGCGATCGTCGCGTCGGTCACCGTCGTCGCGGCGGTAATCGCCCTGGTCCCACCGGGCAGACGGCGCGCCCTGTGGGGCGCGGCCGCGGTGGCGTTCTCGATCGTGATGGGGCTCTCCCGCGCCTACCTCGCGGCCCACTGGCTCTCCGACGCCACCGCCGGGATCCTGCTCGGCACCTCCGCGCCCTGGTGACCGCCCTGATAGCCGACCAGTTCCAGCGGCGGCAGAACAGGCTGCAGCGGGCCGCCGGGACGCGGTGTCTGGCGGGCGGGCGGGAGTACGTATGAAATCGCGCACGGTGCTCATAGCGGTGGCCAGCAGCTGGCTGCGCGCACATGGGCTGATCTCGGCGGGGGTGACGCACGTTGGGTGACGACATCAGGCCCGTGGCCGCCGGGAACGGCCCGGCCGTCCATAAGGACCGTCGTAAGCGCCGCCCGACCGGTGCGCCGCCGCCGCTGCCGCACCCTATCACCATCAGCACAACAGCGTGGCTGATCCTTGGGGCCGTGGCGCTCGCCGGCGCGTTCCTGGCGTCCCAGCACACGCCGTGGCTCCGGATCGATGACCGGGCAAGCACGTGGGTGCTGCGGCTCCTGGCCGGAATACGGACGCCGTGGCTGACCGATGTGGCCAACGGGATCAACGGGGCGGGCTCCGGCTGGGGGGCCACCGCGCTCGGCCTGTCGGTGGTCGCCCTGGCGATGGCGTTCCGCCGCTGGCGGCACTTGCTGGTGTTCCTGGGAAGCGTGTTGTTCCTGGAGATTGCCGGGACATCGATCTACTTCGGGCTGTCCAGGCCACGCCCGTACGGCGTAACGATCATCGGCAGCTGGGGCGGGTACTCCGGGGTGTCCCCCCCGGCGGCGGTCCTGACGATCTTCTTGATGGGCGCCGTCTACTGCCTGGCCGTGCCGGGCCGCCCCCGCACCTACACTAAGGCTGCGGTGGTCGCGGTGGTCGCCGTGTTCTGTCTGGCTCGCCTGTACCTGGCTGTCGATCACGTGGATGACCTGCTCCTAGGTGTGGCACTCGCCGTCGCGATCCCGGTCACCGCGTTCCGGTACTTCACCCCGAACGAGGCGTTCCCCGTCGCCTACCGCCGCGGCAACACCGCGCACGTGGATGTGACCGGTCGGCGGGGGCAGGCGATCCGCCAGGCCGTGCGTGACCAGCTCGGGCTCACGGTGACCGAGATCAAGCCGGTCGGCCTGGAGTCCTCCGCCGGCTCCACGCCGTTGCGGCTGCGAGTCGAAGGCAGCCCGGAGGAGTTCGTGTTCGCCAAGCTCTACACCAAGGGCCACGTCCGCGCCGACCGCTGGTACAAGCTGTGGCGGACCATCCTGTACGGCTCCCTGGAGGACGAGCACCCCTTCCAGACCGTGCGGCGCCTGGTCGAGTACGAGGACTATGCCCTGCGCCTGCTGCAGGACATCGGGGTCCGCACGGCCCGGCCGTACGGCATCGTGGAGATCACGCCCGAGCGCGAGTACATGCTGGTCACCGAATTCCATACCGGCGCCGTCGAAATCGGCGAAGCCGACGTCGACGACACGGTGATCGACCAGGGACTGCAGCTGATCCGCACGCTGTGGGACGCCGGGATCGCCCACCGCGACATCAAACCAGGCAACCTGATGGTCCGCTCCGGGGAGCTGCTGCTGATCGACGTGGCCTTCGTCCAGGTGCGCCCGTCACCATGGCGGCAGGCGGTCGACCTGGGCAACATGATGCTCGTCCTGGCCGTGCGCACCGACCCGCAGCGGGTCTACCGGCGGGCGCTGGCGTACTTCACCGAAGCTGAGCTCGCCGAAGCATTCGCCGCCACCCGCGGGGTCGCCAGCCCGACCCAGCTGCGCGCCTTCATGAAACGGCACCCACGCGACCTGCTCGGCGAATTCCGCACCCTCGCCCCGCAGCGGCCGCCGATCGCGCTGCAACGCTGGAACATCCGGCGGGTCGCTCTGGCGGCCGCGATGCTCGCCGTCATCACCGCCGCCGTGTGGGAAACGGGGAATGCCTTCTTCCCGGCGGCCGAAAATCTGGGCGCCTACGCCCCCAGCTGCGGCACCGGCCATTCGATGATCCTCAGCGCCCAGGCAGTCCCGTCCGCTGCCCTGCTGCCCTGCATCGCCGCGCTCCCGGCGGGCTGGAGCGTTGGCGGCACGGACATCGCCAGCGGGAGGGCCAGCTTCTGGCTGGACTCCGATCGCGCAGGGCCGCGAGCGGTCACCGTAACCCTCACTGCGACCTGCGACACCTCGGGCGCCCAGCAGGTCCCCTCCGACCAACCCGGCACGCGCCGGTTCGAGCATCCGCTGAGCCTGGCGCCGCAGTTCTCCGGCCTCCGCTTCTACACATTCCCCGGCGGCTGCGCCACCTACCGGTTCAGTTTCGCGCAAGGCACATCCACCGCGCTGGCCGTCGCCGTCGATAACGCGCTGGCGTTCCAGTCCCGGTCAACCCTCGTCAACTACGTTCGGCACACCGAAGGTCTCATGCTCTGCGGGCGAGATGCCGCATGCCCGCGATGAGCAAGTAGCCGGGCCGGCGCTGCCCAGCTAGCCGCGCTCGGAGCCTCACCACCACAGCCACGCAGGCAGCCCGGTGAGTTCATACCTGCGGCTAATGGCTAATTGCAGCATGATCAGATCATCGCCCCAGAACGCCCTGATATGTGCTCAACCACGCTGCCAAGAACAGCGGACACAAGAGCGAATAATCGGCAGGGAGGAAATTGTTCGAGCCGACCGCAATTCACTCTTAATCACGCGCCGTGACCGGGTGCTTAACGGTCTGGTGACCCGCGGGCCCCTGCTGCGAATTCGCCGGGTGCAGTGCCTACACGGGCGCGGAAAAACTTGGAGAAGTTCGCCGGGTCGTCGAACCCCGTCCTCCGGGCACATTCGGCGACGGTGATCTCCGTGTGGGCAAGCAGCCGTTTCACCTCAAGGACTGCCTGTGCGTCGACGGACTGTTTCGCGCTGCGGCCGACCGCCTGATGCGCCCGCCCCGCCGCTCCCCATCGTCGACGCACAGGCGGCAGAGGCTCTATCGCACGCCTACGACAGCAGCGCGACGGTGGAGGATGCGCTCGAGCAGTGATCCCTCAGCGTCACGCCACGCGCAAACCCGGGCGGTAGAAGGAGGACGGCCTGCCCGCCCTGGGTGCCAGCCCTAGGGCCTGCGCGCTCATCCGCCCGGATGGGTACTCAGCTGTTCGGCGGTGAATACCAGCGGCTCGATGGAGCGCTGGGCCCGGGCGAGGATGACAGCACCTTCGGCGGCGTACATCAGCAACGTCGCGCGGCGGGCAGCTTCGTCAGGTCCCAGCCCGGCCTTCCGGAAACTGGCTGCGAGCGCATCGCTCGTGGCGTCGAACGCCTCCTTCGCCCGTTCGAGGATGCTGGGTTCGTGTCCCCCGGTCACGGCCCCGGTCACGGCGCAGCCGGCGCGGAAATCGGTGCCTTCGACCACCCGTCGCCAGATGCCGAGGTAACCGGCGACCACGTCGTCCGGATCCTTCGCGTCAATCGCGCCGATCTGCTCCTGCATCCACTGCCGGGAGTGGTCGATGGCGAGCTCGATCAGCTCCGTACGCCCGCGGGGAAAATAGTGGTATACCGACCCGCGCGGCGCCCCGGTGCGCGCGAGCACTTCGCGGGTGGACATGCCCTCGAGCCCCCGCTCCGCGATCAGCAGCCACGCCGCCTCGATCATCGCCTCGCGCACACTCTTCGGCACGCCCGTCATTGTCCCCGATCAATCCGCACGTCTGCTCACAAGCCCCAAGATTATGCTATGTTACATAGCATAATCCAGGTGACCGGACCTCGGCCACTGACACCCGGAGGTAATCGCCATGAGTCCAGCAGCCCTCACCGTCGACGTGTACGTCGCGCCGATGCGCCCGTTCGCCGGCGCCCCCGGCCAGGGACCGGGCGACGACCCGATGTGGTCACCCATGTCCAGCACCCTGATCGCGGGCGCCGAGCAGGGCATCCT
>PLIQ01000127.1:32026-34442 GCA_003140115.1 Actinomycetota bacterium
GCCACCCGGGAGGTCGTCGGGCGCGCCACGTTCGAGGCCACCGATCCGGGCCTGTCTGCCTACTGGAAGGCCAGCTTCCCCGGCGAACTGCCCGAGACCGCGGTGCTGCCCGAGGCGCTGACCGCCGACGAGTTCGAACTGGAAGGCCACGCGCTGCGGGCGGTGTCCGTCGGCCAGGGAGACACCGAGTTCTCCACTGTCTTGCACGTGCCGTCCGCCGCCGCCGTGATCGGCGGCGACGTCGTCTACAACGGCGTGCACATGATGACCGCCGAGACCGACNNGGCGCGCCCGACCTGCCCGAGAGCATCGGCGCGAGCCAGCAGTACCTGAGCGACTTCAGCCGCATCGTCAACGAGGGCGGCAGCGTCGAGGACATCGTGAATGCCATGCTCAAACTGCACGGCGACCGGGACAACCCCCGCACCCTGTGGTACTCCGCCCGCACCGCCGTCGCCAAACGGGGTTAACTAGCTGGTCACCGGGAGCAAGCGGCCACGGGAGCGCCCGCCGCGCGCCCGTGGCCGGAGCTGCCGGAAGATCAAAAAGGCCGGTCCCAAGATTGGAACCGGCCTCTGGCCTGGGTGGAGCTGAGGGGATTTGAACCCCTGGCCCCCTCGATGCGAACGAGGTGCGCTACCGGACTGCGCTACAGCCCCGAGAACCTGAGACAGCGTAGCAAACCAGCGGCGTAGTCCGCGCATCGCGGCTCACGCCCGGGCGGGCGCCCGGTGACATCATGGGGCATGCGGCATCTCATCACAAACCGCCGAGGAGGTCCGCGATGACGACCGCCCCCGCACCCGGCTGCCCCGTCGACGAATCGTTCGACCCGCTCTCGCCCGAGTTCCTCGCCGACCCGTTCGCCGTCATGGCCCAGGCGCAAGCCCCGGTCTTCTTCGCCCCCTCGATCGGCTACTACGTCGTCACCCGGTACGAAGACATCGAGGAGGTGTTCAAGGACCCCGCCACCTACTCCGCGGCGGCCGCCCAGGCCCCGCTCGTGCCGCTGGCCCCCGAAGCCCAGCAGATCCTGCTCGCGGGAGGCCACAAGCCGCAGCCGTCCATGGCCAGCCTGGACGAGCCCGCGCACGCCCGGCTCCGCAAGCCCGCGGCCCGCGCGTTCAGCATGAAGCGGGTCACCGCGATGGTCCCCGCCATCGAGGCCGCCGCCGCCCAACTGCTCGACGCGGTAAGCAACGAGACGGAATTCGACCTGGTGGCCGCGCTGGCCTTCCCGCTGCCGGCCAACATTGTCTTCTCCCTGATGGGCGTGCCCGAGGACGACTACGCCCAGCTGAAGCAGTGGTGCGGGTACCGGGCCGCGCTGAGCTGGGGCCGCCCCGCCCCCGAGGACCAGGTCGAGATCGCGACCAGCATGGCCGCCTACCGCCGCTACATGCGCAGCCTGGTCGACCTCAAGGTCCGAACGCCCGGCGACGACCTGGCCAGTGACCTCATCGCCATCCACGACGAAGCCCCGGACCGGCTCACCCTGGACGAGATTGCCTCGATCCTGTTCTCACTGTCCTTCGCCGGCCACGAGACCACCACCGGGCTGATCAGCAACACCGTCCGCCGCCTGCTCGAGGACCCGAGCCGCTGGGACGAGATCGCCGCGGCGCCCGACCTGATCCCCAACGCGGTGGAGGAAACCCTGCGCTACGACCCGTCGGTGGCCGTCTGGCGGCGGGTCACCACGCGCCCGGTGACGCTGGCCGGGACCGACCTGCCCCAGGGCGCCCGGCTGTACCTGTGGCTGGCCTCCGCGGGCCGGGACGAAGCCGCGTTCGCCGAGCCCGACCGGTTCGACCTGCACCGTCGCGACGCCGAACGCCACCTGGCCTTCGGCAAGGGCCAGCACTTCTGCCTCGGCGCGAACTTCGGCCGCCTGGAAGCGCAGCTCGCCATCGCCGAGCTAGCCCGCCGCTACCCTCGCCTGCGGCTCGCGCCCGGCCAGCACTTCACCTTCCACCCCAACATCTCGTTCCGCGGCCCGCAGATCCTCAAGGTCCGCTCCCACTAGCCAGGTGAGCGCTCCGAAAAAAGGTTGTGCGGCGGGTCCGAGGTGGGCGATGTGCCTGGCTGGTCCGCTGTGGTTCCGCGAGCCTACCGCCGGCAGGTATCTGCCTCTGTCGCGCTTTCGTGGCGGGTGCGGCAGGCTCTGGTTACCTGGTTGGTGGGCCGTTGTACCTGCTCTTGAGCCCGTAACGCGACTGCCGGGGCCTGCGAGTCGGGTGTGCCAGTTCGTGCTGCGGGTAACTGCCGCTCCGAGGCCCGCCGTCCCCTCGCTCCCGTCCGGCTGTCCCCGCACTCCGGCCATCCCTCCTCGCCAGCCCCAGGCGCCCCGTCAACGTGGAGCATCCGGCTTCCGGGGTGATTTCGGGCCGGCTGGGGCGCACCGGATACGCCGCGG
>PLIQ01000217.1:0-15146 GCA_003140115.1 Actinomycetota bacterium
CCCGGCGCACCCGGCGCACCCGGGGGCGGACGGTATCCCGGCTGCGGGTACTGCGGCCGCAGGTCCTCTGGCGGCCGGTATTCGGTCGTCCGGGGTACCCGGCGCCAGCTGGGCGGTGCGTCCACCGAGCCGGGCGGGGGCGTGGGGGTAAACCGGGGGGTTCGGAGCGCCCGGGGGGGCGGAGCGGGCCACTCCAGCGCCAGCGGCAGCGTGGTCTCGGCCGGGCTCGGGCCGCCGCCCGGCATCGGGCCGTCCAGCGGCGGGAAGGGATCCGCGTCCGCGGGGTGCCGACTCGACCGCCCAGGCCCCGGCTCCTCCGGTCCGAGCCCCGGCTCCCGCCCCTGCTCCGGCTCCCGCCCCTGCTCCGACCCTAGCCCTGGCTCCGACCTTAGCCCTGGCTCCGGCCCTAGCCCCAGCTCCGGCGGCCCAGGCTCGCGTCCGGGCTCGCGCGGGCCGGGTTCGCGGCCCGACTCAGGCGTCGTCGGCCCAGCGTCGTGCATCGGCCAGGTCATCCGGTGCCTCCGTCGGGTGTCGCGCACTGCTGGTGCCAGTCACGACGCTACCCGGTGGATCCGCATCTTCGGGGCCAACCTGAGGGTCAGCGCGCATCCGCCGCCGGACGCCGCGGAATACCGAGGTGAGGACGAGGACGCCGATCGCGGCGCCGATCAGGAACAAGATCGCGCGGCCGTACCTGGTCGACTTGACCGTGAGGGAGGTCAGCCGGAGCGGCAGCGGCTTCCCGTCGGCGGTGGTGAGGGTCAGCTGGATCGCGGTCGGCACGTTCGGCGCCGAGCTCACCGGCAGCCGGACGAGCGGTGCTTGCTGGGGCTGGACCGTGATCACGCTCTGGAAGTGGCCGATGCTCAGCTGGGAGGTCCGGCCGGGCAGGTCGACCACGGTGGCGTTGAGCCGGACCCGGACGGCGTGATGGGAGTCGTTCTGGATCGACACCGGGATCAGTCCGGAGGAGCCGCCCATCGCCACCTGCTGCGCGGCGATGATATGGATCTGGCTCTCCTCGCCGATCATGAACGCGGACAGCTTGCGGGCCAGTTTCAGGCCCTGCGCCGCCGCGGGGCCGCGCCAGGCGGCCGATTCGGTGGCGGTCAGAGCCAGCTCCAGGCCCTGTATGTAGGAGCTGGAGACCGGATCGAGCAGGTCCCGGTAAACGCCGAGCACGGTGCCGGCCTCGGCCACCGTGCTCAGGTAGCTGGCGCTGAGCTCGCCCGGGCTGTCCTGGTTGGCCGGCGGGGGCCGGCGAGCGATGCCGCGCTCGCTGTCCGGTGCCCCGGCCAGGCTGCCCAGCGCGGTGGGCGCGAGCCACGGGGTGCCGGTCGTCTCGCTGAGCAGGTCGCTGGCCAGCGCGGCCGACGGGCTCCAGTCCTCCGGCGGGGCCACCACGATGGACCGCTCCGAATCGGGCGCCTCGGCGGCGATCATCGCGGTCTCGGCCAGGAACCGCTGGCTGACCGCGAACTGCGTGCTCGCCGGCAGGACCCCGGAGCTGGTATCGCCCGCGGCCAGCACCCCGGTCAGCACGTGGTCGGCGAGCAGGACGGTCATGGTCAGGCCGGACGGGACCCGGATCGAGGTGATCGCGTCGTCCGGCTCGAAGACCGCGGGGTTGGCGGGCGGCATCTCGTTGCTGTCCAGCACGACGGCGCCGATGTGCTGGGCGGTGGCCAGGTTGGTGAGCACGCTCAGGTCGGCCGTCCCGCCCGCGGGGACCGCGATCGATGGTCCGAACGACCCGTGGAGCACGCTATCCGCCACCGCGTAGCCGCTGCCGTAGGCGCTGGTGATGTCCGCGGTCAGCCCGCTGTGCACGAGCGCGGAGACGTCGACGTTGGCGTAGGGCGTGATCACCGTCGGCTGCCCGGCGCTGATACCGCGCAGCGCGTCGAGCCACGTCTTGGCCGCCTTGCTGGCCGGCTGCCCGGGCGCGGGGCTGCAGCCCGACCCGGACGCTACCTGGTAGGGCTTGGTCATCGTGTTCACGTCGTTGAGCAGCGCCGGATCGACGACCCAGGTCAGGTCCGCGCCGGGATGCGCCCGCCCGACCCCGAGCAGGGTCGACAGCCGGCCTCCGGGCGCGAGGCTGGTGGTCAGGTCGTTACTGGTCAGCGCGGAGCAGACCTGGTGGTGCGGCTGGTCGACCAGCGGCCAGACCCAGGCGATGTTCAGCGGGCGCTCCAGGCCCGCCGCCTGCTGCCCGGGCCAGAACGGCAGCAGCGTCTCGTCCAGCCCCAGCACGTCACCTGCGCTGTCCTCGACCTGGGCGCTGACCGGGTAGACGCCGAACTGCGTCATGCCCACGGTGTCGACCTGGAACGAGGCGTGCCACTTGACGGTGGCGCCGGGCGTCAGGCGGCCCGCGGGGGAGAACAGGTTCCCGGTTGGCTGCAGGCTTGCGCCAGTGCCCTGGCTGAGGTACCCGTCCATCTCGTCCCGGGTCGCGAACCGGGCCGGCGAGGTCCACAGCTGGACGGCCAGCCCGGCCTTGGTCTGGCCGGTGCCGTTGGTCACCGTGCCCGCCACGGTGACCGTACTGCCGGGCCGTGCCGTCTGCGGGGTCATCGAGTCGATGACGATCGACACCTGCCCGGCCGAAGCCGCCGAAGCCGCCTGGCCGGCCTGCGCCGGCTGCCCGGCCTGAGCTGGGTGCGCGGGGCTGGCCTGCGCCGGAGCGGCCAGCGCGAGTACCGCGGTCAGCGCGGCCGGGAGCACGGCGACGGCGGCCAGAGACAGGATCCGCCGCGAGATTTCCGCCGGTAGCAAGCCGTGCACACTTGGAATGTTATGGCCGATCGAGTCCAACCTGTGCTTTTGCCGTACTCTCGATGGCCGTGCCTATGAACGACGAACAGCGGAGAGCGGCCGCCGCGCTGCTGCGCGAGCAAGTTCCCGCGGTGGCCGAGATCGGCCGCCTGTTCGCGCGGCACGGCTACGAGCTGGCGCTGGTCGGCGGGTTGATCAGGGACGTCTTCCTCGACCGCCCGGCCACCGGCGACCTCGACCTGACCACGGACGCCACCCCGGAACAGGTGCTGGCCCTGGTGGACGGCTGGGCCGACGCGACCTGGACGGTCGGCATCGCCTTCGGCACCGTGGGCCTGCGCAAGGGCAGCTCGTTCTTCGAGATCACCACCTACCGCAGCGAGCAGTACCGGGCCACGTCCCGCAGGCCCGACGTGCAGTACGGCCGCTCCCTTGAGGAGGATCTGAGCCGGCGGGACTTCACCATCAACGCGATAGCGGCCCGGCTGCCCGGCTACGAGCTGGTCGATCCGTTCGATGGCCTGGACGCGCTGAAGGAGAAGGTGCTGCGCACCCCGGGACGTCCGGAGGACTCGTTCAGCGACGACCCGCTGCGCATCCTGCGCGCGGCCCGGTTCGCGGCCACGCTGGGCTTCACCGTCGCGCCTGACGTGCGCGCGGCCATGATCGACCAGGCGCCGCGGCTGGAGATTGTCTCCGCCGAGCGCATCACCGCGGAGCTAACCAAGCTGATGCTCACCCCCGATCCCGCGCCGGGCATCGACCTGCTGGTCCAGACGGGCGTCGCCGACCAGGTGCTGCCCGAGGTGTCGCGGCTGCGGATGGAGGCCGACGAGCATCACCGGCACAAGGATGTCTACCAGCACAGCCTCACCGTGCTCCGGCGGGCGATCGAGCTGGAGCCGTTCTACGGCCTGACGGGCGACCTGACCGTGCGGCTGGCCGCGCTGCTGCACGACATCGGCAAGCCGAAGACCCGGTCGCTGCTGCCCGACGGGCGGGTCGCGTTCCACCACCACGAGGTGGTCGGCGCGAAGATGACCCGCCGCCGGCTGACCGAGCTGCGCTTCCCGAACGACGTGGTCCGCGACGTGTCCCGGCTGGTCGAACTGCACCTGCGGTTCCACGGCTACGGCGAGGGCGCGACCAAAGGGTCCGCCCCGGAGCCCGCATGGACCGATTCGGCCGTCCGCCGGTACGTCCGGGACGCTGGCCCGCTGCTCACCCGGCTGCACGTGCTGACCCGGGCCGACTGCACGACCCGCAACCAGGCCAAGGCGAAGCGCCTGGCCCGCGCGTACGACGGCCTGGAGGAGCGCATCGCCGAGCTCGGCGAGCAGGAGGAGCTGGCCAGGATCCGGCCGGAGCTCGACGGCAACGACATCATGGCGATCCTCGGCCTGGCGCCGGGCCCGCTGGTGGGGAAGGCCTATGCCTTCATGCTCGAGCTGCGCCTGGCCCGCGGTCCGATCGGCCGGGAGCAGGCCACTCGGGAGCTGCTGCGCTGGGCCGCGGAGGAGGGCGTGCCGGAGACACCGGAGACACCGGAGACACCAGANNGAGACACCAGAGACACCGGAGACGTCGGTGCCCGAGACCGGGCCCGCGTTGCTCGACCCGGAATCCGGACCGGAGCCGCCCGGCGCCGGGTCCGGGCCGGACGAGGACTGACGCCGGGGCCGGGCCAGCCAGTACGTACCGGCCAGGATCGCGAACCCGGCCGCGACCACGCCGACGATGGCAGGCGAGTGGCCGTTGGCCGGCATGAACACGGCGCTCAGCGCGGCCCCGGCCACGTACGTGGCGTTGGACATCATGTCGTAGAAGGCGAACACCCGGCCCCGGTACTCGTCGGCCACCTCTTCCTGCAAGATCGTGACGGAGCAGATCGCCACGCCCTGCCGGGTCAGGTACAGCCCGAACCCGATGGCCAGGTAGGCCAGCTCGTTGAAGGTCTCGCCCAGCGCCACCGTCACCACCGCGCTGGCCAGCAGCAGCACCGTGATCCAGGCCGGCTTGGACAGCCGGCGGGTGACCGGCGGGGTGATGAATGCCGCGCAGGCATAACCGATCCCCGACGCGATGACCAGCCCGCCCAGGTGACCCTCGGCGGTGCCCACGCTCGACCGGTAGAAGTAGTCCCGGTACAGCAGGATCGACATCAGGAACAACGGCCCGAACAGGAAGCTGAAGCCGCCGGTCGCGCCCAGCGCGGCCGCCGCGCCGCGCCGCCGCAGGACGTACCGCGCGCCCGCCACCAGCCCGGTCGCGACCACGGCCAGCTCGCTGAGCAGCCGGCCCGGGGGCGGCTGCCCGGGCGCCCGCACCGGGCCGAGCAGGTCGCGGCCCATGGTGGCCGCCACCATGCTGGCCGCGACGTAGCAGCCGCCCCCGACCAGCAGCGTGACGGCCGCGCCGCGCTCGGTGTTGCCGGTGGCCACGTTCAGGCCCAGGGCCACGATCCCGCCCAGCGTGGCCATGATGCCGCCCACGGTCGGCGACACCGAGTTGGCCATGACCAGCTTGTCCTCGGCCACCACGTGCGGCAGCGCCGCCGACAGCGAGGACAGGAAGAACCGGTTCACGCCCAGCACGAGCAGGACCCCGACGTACAGCGGCGCGCCGCGGCTGCCCGCCGCCATCAGCGCCGCGGTCAGCACCACGAAGGCCGACCGGACCGCCGCCGACCAGACCAGGATCTGGCGCCGGGACCACCGGTCGATGAGTACCCCGGCGAACGGCCCGACCAGCGAGTACGGCAGGTACAGCGCGGCGAAGGCCGCCGCGCCGGCCGCCGGGCTCGGGAACGTCGAGGCGTTGAAGAACACGTACGTGCCGACCCCGGCGGTGATGATGCCGTCACCGGTCTGCGAGACCAGCCGGGTGGCGAACAGCCGCCGGAAGTCCCGCTCGGCCAGGACGACCCTCAGGTCGCCCAGGAACGTGGACCGGCCGCTCGCTGCCACCCGTCCAGCTTAGAACCCGGGCCCGGTAACTGCTTAGCGGGCGACCTCGCCGCGGATGAACTTCTCGACCAGGTCGTGGCATACGTCGTCGCCGTACTGCTCGGGCGGCGACTTCATGAAGTAGGAACTGGCCGAGATCACCGGTCCGGCGATGCCCCGGTCCAGCGCGATCTTGGCCGCGCGGACCGCGTCGATGATCACGCCGGCCGAGTTGGGCGAGTCCCACACCTCGAGCTTGTACTCCAGGTTGAGCGGCACGTCACCGAACGCCCGGCCCTCCAGCCGGACGTACGCCATCTTGCGGTCATCGAGCCAGGGCACGTAGTCGGACGGGCCAATGTGCACGGCCGCGCGCTCCATCTCGTGCGGGATCTGCGAGGTGACCGCGCGGGTCTTGGAGATCTTCTTCGACTCCAGCCGGCTGCGCTCCAGCATGTTCATGAAGTCCATGTTCCCGCCGAAGTTGAGCTGGTAGGTGCGCAGTAGCTCGACCCCGCGGTCCTCGAACAGCTTGGCCAGGACGCGGTGGGTGATGGTGGCGCCGACCTGGGACTTGATGTCGTCGCCGATGATCGGCACGCCCGCCTCGGCGAACTTCGCCGCCCACTCCGGGTCGGAGGCGATGAACACGGGCAGCGCGTTCACGAACGCGACGTGCGCGTCGATCGCGCACTGGGCGTAGTACTTGTCGGCCTGCTCGGATCCGACCGGCAGGTAGCACACGAGCACGTCGGCACCGCTGTCGCGCAGCACCCGCACCACGTCCACGGGCGGCTCGTCCGACTCGGTGATGATCTCCCGGTAGTACTCGCCCAGGCCGTCCAGGGTAAGACCGCGCTGGACCGTCACCCCGGTCGTCGGCACGTCGGCGATCTTGATCGTGTTGTTCTCGCTCGCCGTGATGGCCTCGGCCAGGTCGACGCCGACCTTCTTGGTGTCCACGTCGAACGCGGCGACTACCTCCACGTCGCTGACGTGGTACGGGCCGAACCGGACATGCATCAGGCCGGGAACCCTCGCCCCGTCGGCGGCGTCCCTGTAATACTCCAGTCCCTGCACGAGGGAGCTAGCGCAGTTACCGACCCCCACGATGGCGATGCGGACCTTGCCCATCAGGATGACTCCTTATCGGAAGTGTTCTCTTGGATGCCGGTCGGCGACTCCGGAACGGCCGGCGGCTCCGAAGCGACCTGTCGCTCCGAGGCGATCAGCTCGTTCAGCCACCGGACTTCTCGTTCCACTGACTCCAGGCCGTGTCGGTGCAGTTCCAGGGTGTAGCTGTCCACGCGCTCCCTGGTTCGCGTCAGAGCCGCCCGGATGGACTCCATCCGCTCCTCGAGCCGGCTGCGCCGGCCTTCGAGGATCCGGAGCCGTACGTCGACCCTCGTCTGTCCGAAAAACGCGAAGTGAACCCCGAACCCGTCGTCTTCCCACGCCGCCGGACCGCCCTCGCCGAGGAGCTCCTGGAGCCGTTCCTTGCCGTCGGCCGTCAGCCGGTACACCTTCAGCGCCCGCCCGCCGCGGCGCGCCCGCCCCGCCGAGGCGGCGCGGGCCGGGCCGTCGGGCTCGGCCTCGTCGTGCTCCTCCGCGATCAGCCCGGCAGCGAGCAGCTCGTGCAGGCACGGGTACAGCGACCCGTAGGAGAGCGCGCGGAACAACCCGAGGACACTGGTGATCTGCTTGCGCAGCTCGTAGCCGTGCATCGGTGTCCTGCGCAGCACTCCGAGCACGGCGAGCTCAAGCACTGCGGACCGGTTGCGCCCCACGCTGCCCCCTCAGTCCGCTCTGTTGGTAATCGTGGTTAGTAATCGTGTCGGTCCTCATCCCGCGTATCCGCACGATGCGTCGAGATGATACTTCGGATCGCTAGGTCGTATCGATGTATCGAACCGATATATCCAAAGAATATGTCCCGCTTCGGCCTACCGCAAACTCGAACATGATCACCTCCGGGACTCGGCTCAGACCCCGGTTGGGACGTACGCTGGCGAACATGACGTCAAGGCGTTCCGTCGTGGAGTACGGCCTGGCCCGCCGGGCCACCCTCGCGTCCGTCTTCTCCGGGCGAACGACCGTCACCGACGTCTGCGACGCGCACCCGTACCTGCTGCGGGCGGCGAAATTCCACGGCGAGCCCACCGACGAGCGCTGCCCGATCTGCCGGAAGACCAAGCTGACCCACGTCACTTACGTCTACGGCGACGAGCTCGGCCAGTACGAGGGACGCGTGAAGCAGACCCGCGAACTGGCCGAGATGGCCGCCGAATACGGTGAATTCCGGGTGTACGTGGTGGAGGTTTGCCAAAGTTGCGGATGGAACCATCTCGCTTCCTCCTACGTTCTCGGCACTGGCGAGCCCGCCGTACGCCGCAGACGACGTGCGCGAAGCAGCCAGTGAGCCCCTTAGCCAAGGGGTAACGTGTGAGTTCGGCGGGTTCCCGGGTAACCGGCCCCCGCTAGGTAGAGGCCGCTATCCCCAAGCCGCGGCCTCCGAGCCACCAGCGAGGACGCGTGAGCAGCAAAGCTGATGACTTTGACGTTCGGCATCGCGATGAGCGGGCCGGCCGTGCCTGGGGCAACGGGACGGACGAGGGCTACACCGACGGGGACTACGCCGGAAACGATCACGGGGCCCTCGGCGGGACCGTCGATTACGACCTGGGCTACGACGCGAACGGCTGGGACACGCAGGGCTTCCGCAGCCCGACGGCCGGCTACCTGGACGACCACGAGACCGCCCAGCTAGGCAGCGGCGTAAGCCCGGCCACCGGGCCCGAGAACGGCCGCGGAAACGGGCACGGCATCGGCCGCGGAAACGGGTACGGCAACGAGTATCAAAGCGGGCGCGGCAACGGGCGAGGTGGCAGCCACGCGCGGACGGCCAGCACCCAGCAACTCGGCTCGCCCGCCAGCACCCAGGAGCTCGGCTCGCCGGCCTGGGCCCCGCCAGGGCCGCACGGCCCGGGAGGGCAACAGGGTCCGGGGGGGCCGCAGGGTCCGGGCGGAGGGCCGCGAGGCCCCCGGGTCAAGGTCAAAGGCAGCTGGTGGCGCCACTGGACCTGGCGGAAGGCCCTAGGCGTGGTGCTCGGCGTCATCGGCGCGTTCATCATCGCGGGCGCCGTCACGGTCGCCGTGGCCTACGAGGAGACGCCGGTCCCCACCGAGGCGATGGCCGCCACCAGCTACGCGCAGTCCGTCGTCTACTCCAGCAACGGCACGCTGATCGGGCGGTTCGGCAGCACCAACCGGCAGATGCTGCCCTACAACGAGATCCCGCAGTCGATCATCAACGCGGTGCTGGCCGCCGAGGACCGCCACTTCTGGACCGAGGGCGGCATCCAGCCCACCGCTATCGTGCGGGCCGCCTACGCGGACCTCACCGGCAACGATAACTCGCTGCAGGGCGGCTCGACCATCACCCAGCAGTTCGTCAGGAACTACTACCAGGGGATCGGCACCCAGCAGACGGTCAGCCGCAAGGTCAAGGAGATCTTCGTGGCGATGAAGGTCGCCAAGGAGAAGTCCAAGCAGTGGATCCTGGCCAACTACCTCAACACGATTTACCTGGGCCAGGGCGCCTACGGCATCCAGGCCGCGGCCGAGACGTATTTCGGCAAGCCGGTGGACAAGCTGACCCTGTCCCAGGACGCGCTCATCGCCGCCCTGATCCAGCAGCCGAGCACGTACCCGCTGCCCCAGTACCGTTCCGCGCTGGTGGCCCGGTGGGACTACGTGGTCGACGGCATGGTGCAGATGGGCACCCTGTCCGCGCCGCAGGCCGCGACGCTGAAGTTCCCAACCTTCGGCGACCACGTGCCGCAGACCGTGGGCATCGCCGTCTGGGACCCGTACATCCTGAACATGGTCCGCACCGAGCTGGAGAACACCTACCACTTCACCGAGGCGCAGATCGACGACGGCGGGTACGTCATCAGGACCAGCATCGACGACTCGAAGATGGCCGCGCTCTACCAGGCGGTCAGCCAGAACGAGGCGCAGATCGACGAGGACAGCACCGAGTACCCGTTCCAGGACTACATGCACGCCGGCGCGGTGCTCGAGGATCCGGCCACCGGCGCGATCCAGGCCCTGTACCCGGGCCCGGGCTTCCCCGGCTCGAAGGCCAACGGGACCGGGCCCGTCCTCACCGCCCGCGAGTGCGGCGTCAAGAAGATGGACTGCCAATGGAACATGGCCACGCAGAACCGGGAGCAGGTCGGCTCCTCGTTCAAGCCCTACATCCTGGCCACCGCGGTCAAGCAGGGGATGAACGTGCAGACCAGCACGCTCGACGGCTTCAACAACCAGTACATCCCGCCGGACTCCGAGCCGACCGCGTACCCGGCTACGGCCTTGCCGGTCGATTCGTCGGGGTGGTCAAGGCTGGTCACCAACGACTCTGCCGCGGAGAACGGCCCGTTCACGCCCCAGATGGCGATGGCCGAATCGATCAACACCGCCTTTTCTGACCTGTGGCACGTCGTGGCCGGCGTGGGCAGCACGACGGTGGCCAATAACGTGGCCCAGATGGCGCAGGCGTTCGGCGTGAACACCACCGAGGCCGGCATTACCGGCGCCGATGATATCCAGGACGATTACGGTGTCACGCTCGGCCAGGCGTCGCTGACCGTCGAGGAGCAGGCCTCGATGCTGGCCACCATCGACGACAACGGCGTCTACCACGACCCGCACGTGATCACCTCGATCACGCAGGGCAACGCGCAGATCCCGATCCAGGTCACCAGCAACCAGGTGTTCAGTAACAGCCCGATCCAGAACGCGGAGATGGACTCCCAGGTCCAGTACGCGATGTCCGAGGACACCGCTCCGTACGGCACGGCCCCGGTCGCCCAGATGAGCAACGGCCAGAAGATCATCGCCAAGACCGGCACCACCAACACGGCGCAGTCGGCGTTCTTCATCGGCGCCATCCCGAAGCAGGCCCTCGCCGTCGCGCTGTTCACCAGCGAGCAGAACGGTGACAAGAACGGCCAGTCCCTCAACTTCCTCGGCGGCCAGGAGCAGGGCGGCTTCGGCGGGACCTGGCCGGCCATGATCTGGCACACCTACGCGGAGAACATGTTCGTCCCGCTGGGCGTGGAGACGTTCCAGCCGGTGGTCTTCACCGGGCAAAAGTGGAACGAGGTGCCGCCGAACCTGCGGAACATCGGCCCGAAGCACCCCAAGAAGAAGAAGCAAAACCCGAACCCGGGTAACGGTGGCCAGCCGACCTCGCCGCCGCAGGGCGGCGGGAACCCCAGCCCCTACCCCACCTACAGCTGTGACCCGTCGGTGGTGACCTGCAACCCGAACGCCCCGGGCAGCGACGGCAGCCCCCAGTCGGTGAGCGCCACCGAGGCGGGCGCCGCGGTGGGCGGCATCTTCGCCGGGCTGCCCGCGACCTGCCTGTGGGTCCGGCGCCGCACGCGCAGACGAGTCACCAGGCGCGGTTAGATAGGACGGTGGAAGACACCCGGCCGGGTACTCTCCCGCCCGACGATCGCCACGACGTTAGCTGGGGGTGGCGGGAGCACCGGACGCTCCTGGCCGTCCTGGGCAGCACCAGCGTGCTGATCGCCGCGTCCGTGCTCGCCATGGTGCTCGCGTTCGCGGAGAAGGTGCCGTGCCGCTCGGGCGCCTGGAACTACTACGCCAAGCAGTTCCAGGATTCCTGCTACACCGACATCTACCCGCTGTACTACAACGAAGGCCTGTACAGCGGGAGGGTCCCCTACTTCGGGAAGGTCCCTGCCACCGGGCACCCGGTGGAGTACCCGGTGCTGATCGGCGGCGCCATGGAGGCCGTGGCCTGGCTGGTCCACAACGTCGACGCGGCGATCAGGGGCCGGGAGTTCTACGACGTCACCGTGGCCCTGCTCGCGCTGTGCGCGGTGGCCGGGGTGCTCGCCACCGCGCGGGCGGCCGGACAGGACCGCCGGTGGCAGGCGCTGCTGGTGGCGTTGTCCCCGGCGCTGATCCTGGACGCGTTCGTGAACTGGGACCTGATCGCGTTCGCGCTGACCGCGCTGGGCATCGCGGCCTGGGCTTCCCGCCGCAGCGTCTGGGCGGGCGCGCTGCTCGGCCTGGCCGTCGCGACCAAGTTCTACCCGCTGGTCGTCCTCGGCGCGCTGCTGCTGCTGTGCCTGCGCGCCGGACGGCTGAAAGAGCTCGCGCAGACCCTGGGCGCCGCCGCGCTGGCCTGGCTGGCCGTCGACCTGCCGGTCATGATCGCCGCGCCGTCCAGCTGGGCCTACTTCTACGTGTTCAGCGAGAACCGCGGCGCCGACTGGGGCTCGATCTGGTACATGTTCGAGTACTTCAACGTGCGCGGCCTGGGCAATTACCAGCTCAGCACGCTTAACGAGATGTCCGCGGCGTTCTCGGTCATCGCCTACGCCGCGATCGTCCTGCTCGCGCTGGCCGCGCCCCGCCGCCCCCGGCTGCCGCAGCTGTGCTTCCTGCTGCTGGCCACGTTCCTGATGACGAACAAGGTCTGGTCACCGCAGTACGTCATCTGGCTGGTGCCGCTGGCGGTGCTGGCCCGGCCCCGGCTGTGGCCGTACGTCCTGTGGCAGCTGGCCGAGGTCGGCTACTTCTTCGGCATCTGGGGCTACCTGATCTTCGATTACCGCATCACCGGGCAC
Source organism: Actinomycetota bacterium (assembly GCA_003140115.1). The sequence goes on from PLIQ01000217.1 coordinate 12,392, forward strand.
ACGTTCGCCGGCTATCAGGGCATCAGCACCGGCTGGTACTTCGCCCTGCTCGTGGCCAGGTTCCTCACCGTAGCCCTGCTCGCCGCCTACGTGGTGCGGGACATCCTTCATCCCGAACGCGACGTGGTGCGCGCCCACGGCCTCGACGACCCGGCGGGTGGTGTCCTGGACCAGGCCCCGGACTGGTTCCGGCTCAGGCTCGCCTGGCCGGTCAGGCGCGCAGGCGCTGCTTCAGCCAGCTGACGTCGGCGGCCAGCCCGCCGTCTTCTTCGGGCGTCTCGCAGATGGCGGTCGCGCCCGCCGCCCGGACCACGCCGAGCAGCAGCGCCGGGTCGATCGTCCCCGACTCGATGTTCGCGTGCCGGTCCCGGCCAGAGCCGAACTCGTCGCGTGAGTTGTTGCAGTGCACCAGGTCGATCCGGCCGGTGATGGCCTTGATCCGGTCCACGGCATCGGCCAGGTCGATGCCGGCCGAGTTGGCGTGGCAGGTGTCCAGGCAGAACCCGACGTTCTCGCCGTCGTCCCCGGCGGCCTCGGTCACCGCCTCCCACAGCCGGCCGATCGCGTCCAGGGACCGGGCCATCGCCCCGTCGCCGCCCGCGGTGTTCTCGATCAGCATGGGCAGCGGCCGCTCGATGCGCTCCACCGCCTTGCGCCAGTTCTCCAGGCCCTCGCCGAAGTCGACGCCCGCCGTGACGTGGCCGCCGTGCACGATCAGCCCCTTGGCCCCGATCGACGCGGCCGCCTGGAGCTGCTGGTCAAGGATCTTGCGGCTGGGGATCCGGATCCGGTTGTTGCTCGTCGCCACGTTGATGATGTACGGCGCGTGGATGTAGATGTCCAGGTCGGCGGCGGCGTAAGCGGCCTTGATGGCCTCGGGGTCGCCGCCCGGTATCACGGGCGCTTTCCAACCCTGGGGGTCGCCGAGGAAGAACTGGACCGCGTCCGCCCCCATGGCGATCGCCTCAGCGAGCGGGTTATCGACGTGAATGTGGGCTCCGATGCGAGGCATGAACCGAGCCTAGCCGGGATGCCAGGGGAGGTCGCCCGCCACGGCCAACGCAGCCCTGTTAGACGAAGCCGCCGCGGGACAGGCCGATGGCCAGGCCGACGAACCCGGCGATGATGCCGGTCACGATGACCACGCGCTGGTTGCGCGTGGACGAGACCATCTGCAGGTACAGTCCGACCAGGAGCGCGGCCAGCCCGGTCGCGGTGGCGACGACGTGTATCGCCGGACCGGGGTGCGCGTCCCGCACGACGAGGCCGAGGACGAACGAGACCAGCCCGGCCACCAGCACGACAATGGCCGAGATGTTCTCGGCCGGGTGCGGCTTTCCGTCATTGTTCAGGATGTTCAGGCGCGGGCCGTTACGGAGTGTGCCTGCCACGATGACTACCTCCTGGCTGTCGGTACCCGACAATCTTCCCTGGTTGGAAGGCGGGAATCCAGAGCCTTGCTAACGTCACGGCGACGGCTCGGCGTCTGGCTACCGCGGTCCGCGTATGTTGGTAGACTAGCGCCGCTGCGGATGACCGGCCGGCACCAGCGCCGGCGTGTACCCGCTGTACCTCCTGCCACGGAAAGACCGTGGCCGCATCAGTCCAGAGGAGGCTCAGGACGCTCATGCGCCATTACGAGATAATGATCATCCTCGACCCCAATCTCGAGGAGCGCACCGTACAGCCGTCGCTCGACCCGTTCCTCAAGGTCGTGACCGGTGGCGGTGGCAAGGTCGAGAAGGTCGACATCTGGGGTAAGCGCCGTCTTTCCTACCAGATCGAGAAGAAGTCCGAGGGCATCTACGCCGTCCTGGACCTGACCGCCGAGCCCGCCGTGGTGCAGGAACTTGACCGTCAGCTCAACCTCAACGAAGCCATCCTGCGGACCAAGGTCACGCGGCCCGAGCACCGCCACTGAGCGCGGTTCACGCCGCCCGGCCCTACCAGCAGTCAGAAACTCGCTAGCGATCCGGAGTACCCCCATGGCAGCAGGCGACACGCAGATCACGATTGCGGGCAATCTCGTCGATGACCCGGAGTTGCGGTTCACCCCGGCCGGGCAGCCGGTGGCGCGATTCCGGGTGGCCTCCACGCCGCGGTTCCGGGATAACGCGACCGGGGAGTGGAAGGACGGCGATTCGCTGTTCCTGACCTGCAATGTGTGGCGGCAGGCGGCGGAGAACGTGGCCGAGTCGCTGACCCGGGGGATGCGGGTGATCGTGTCCGGGCGGCTGCGGCAGCGGTCGTATGAGACCAAGGAAGGCGAGAAGCGGACCGTGTACGAGGTCGAGGTCGATGACGTCGGGCCCTCGTTGCGCAACGCCTCGGCCAAGGTCAACAAGGTAGCCCGGTCCGGCGGTGACGGCGGCTACAGCGGCGGCGGCGGTAGCGGCGGTAGCGGCTACGGCGGCGGTCAGCGCAGCCAGGGCGGCCAGGGCGGCGGCCGGCCTTCCGGCGGCGGCCAGGGCGGCGGGGATCCCGATCCGTGGGCGACCGACAGCCCCGGCGGCTTCTCCGACGAACCGCCGTTCTAGGACACCATTTCCGAACCACACCATCCCCGCCGCAGGCGGGGCTCTGCTTGAAGGAGCACCACGATGGCCAAGCCACCACTGCGCAAGCCCAAGAAAAAGGTCTGCGTGTTCTGCCAGGAGCGGATCGTCTACGTCGACTACAAGGACACCGGTCTGCTTCGCAAGTACATCTCGGACCGCGGGAAGATCCGCGCCCGCCGGGTGACGGGTAACTGCAC
>PLIQ01000217.1:15157-19447 GCA_003140115.1 Actinomycetota bacterium
ATCGCCGCGCGCCTCGAGGGGCTGCACGTGCTGATGCGGCGCCGCGCGGGCGGCAGCGGCCGGCTGTTCGGCTCGGTCGGGCCCTCCGATATCGCCGAGGCGGTCCGCGAGGCGGGCGGCCCCGAGCTAGACCGGCGCCGGATCGAGGTCCGCGACCCGATCAAGACCCTCGGCTCGCACCAGGTCCGCGTACGGCTGCACCCCGAGGTCAGCGCCCCGGTCGACATCGAAATCGTGGCCAGCTAGGACCGCGGCGGCAGCGTCAGCCCACGACCGATCGCTGCCCGCCACGTCAGCACCACCGATCTCACCCGTCACCGCTCAGCCGCTCACCCCACCCGGCCTGCCCGGGGCCTAGCCCCCGTTTGCCCGGGGCCTCGCCCAACCCCGGCCTGCCGGGGCCTGCCCCCGGTTTATCCGGGCCTGCACGGGGCCTGCCCGTGGCCCGACGCCAGCCTGGCCCCGGCCCGGCCCGGCCCCCGGCCCGGCCGGGGCTTGCCCCGGGCTTGGCCTCGGCCTGACCGGTACATTGGAACATTGAGCCGGTTATAACCGGCTCAATGCGGCATCGTGCCGGCGGCTGCGGCGCGAGATCGCCGACGCGACCAGAAACGCCCGTTGCCAGTGGGGCGCCAGCCGGTTATTCGGGCTTCTGGTACCGGGACGCCAGCCGGGCCAGGTCCGGGTCGATCTCGCTGACCATCGACCAGACCGCGGCGATCCGGGCTTCCAGGTCGGCCGCATCCGTGTTCCTCCGGTCGGCCTCGAGCCGGTCGATGGCCTCCGCTACGCGCCGGAGCGCGCCCCCGTCTATCGAACACACCGTCGAATCCTAGCAGCCCGACGGTCCCCGCGCGGGCGCTTCCGCACAGCTGCTTTCCACAGTTTGTAACCACGTTGCTGTGGAAAGCAGCTGTGGATCTCTTGGCCGGAAATTCCGGCCCAAGTTTTTCTTCCGCACAGCCGGTGGACCGCATTTCCCCAGCTAGGGGCGATCTTCTGGTATTTAGCTCCGCCATTTCCACAGGTATTTCCCCAGCCTGCGCACAATGTGGCCGGCGTGTTTGCACACCTTGTCCACACCGTCGTCCACCGCTCGGCTGGTGCTCGGTGTGGCGGCCCGCCAAAATGTCAGAGCCATCGGCTACAACGGACTCAGGCGAAGGCTGTGCCGCGTTCGTTCCACGTTCACTCGTACGGGGGAGCAGGGCTAGTTGAGCGTCACCGAGATCGTTCCGAGGAATGACGACTTCGAGCGCACGCCGCCGCACGACGTGGCGGCGGAGCAGTGCGTCCTCGGCGGGATGCTGCTCTCGAAGGATGCCATCTCGGACGTGATCGAGGTGATCCGCCCGGGCGACCACTACCGGCCGGCCCACCAGCTGATCCACGAGGCGATCCTGGACCTGTACAGCCGGGGCGAGCCGGCCGACGCCATCATGGTCGCCAACGAGCTCACCCGCCGCGCCGAGATCGCCCGGGTCGGCGGCGCCCCGTACCTGCACACCCTGATCTCCTCGGTGCCGACCGCCGCCAACGCCGGCTACTACGCGCGCATCGTCCGCGAGCGCGCCATCCTGCGCCGGCTGGTCGAGGCCGGCACCCGGATCGTCCAGTTCGGCTACGCGGGCGAGGCCGAAGCTGACGAGCTCGTCGACCGGGCCCAGGCCGAGGTCTACGCCGTCACCGAGCGCCGCACCAGCGAGGACTACCACTCGCTGTCGGAGATCATGCCCGGCGCCCTGGACGAGATCGAGGCGATCGGCAGCCGCAACGGCATGCTCACCGGCGTCCCGACCGGCTTCGCCGACCTGGACGCCCTCACCAACGGCCTGCACCCCAGCCAGATGGTCGTCATCGCCGCCCGCCCCGCCATGGGCAAAGCCCTGGCCCTGGACACGCCGCTGCCCACCCCGGCCGGCTGGACCACGATGGGCGAGGTCCAGATCGGCGACCACCTGATCGGCGCCGATGGCCAGCCGACACGTGTGGTCGCGGCGACCGGCGTCATGCGGGGCCGGCCGTGCTACGAAGTGGAGTTCGACGACGGTACGGTCATCATCGCCGACGCGGAACATGAATGGAGAACATCCACGCGGGCCGCCCGGCGCCAGCGTGCAGGCACTCAGACCGCCTGGTACTGGACTAAAGAGTCACGACTCCGCTTGCGAACCGCCTACCAGGCAGCCCAGACGGAACCCGATCGTAGCGTCACGGCCACCGAGTTGCTTGCCATGGTAGGAGCCGAGTTCCGGAACATAATGCACACTGCGGGGCACGGCGTGGGTTTGGCAGCAGAAAGGGTTCCTGTACAAGTCGCAGGGCCGACGAGGTCTTATATATGGAGGGCCCCGGCGTACTCATCGAGACGAGCTCTGCTCGCTGCGATGGTGCAGCTTGCCGACCGGCCCAAGAACGCTGCCACTACCGCGGTGCATGAAGATGTATTGACGACCGCGCAAATCGCGGAGACACTACGTCATCGGGTGGATGGGCGCCTCAACCACGCGGTCGCTGTTGCTAAGCCTGCCGACCTGCCTTGGCAAGATCTTCCTTTCCCGCCCTATTCTCTCGGTGTTTGGCTTGGTGATGGGTCTGCCCACTCGGGAAGGTTCACCTCGGCCGACCCGCAGATAGCAGCCGAAATTGAGGGGGAGGGGATGAGAGTCATAAAGTCGCAGAAAATCCCCCTGGGCTACACGATCCAGCTCCCTGAACTTGCCCCTATCGCGGAGCGGCTATGTATTATTTGCGGCCGGTCGTTCATTCCGAAGACAGCTCAGGTGCGGACCTGCGGTCGTACCTGCGGTAGTCGATCGAGATCACAGAAATGGCGCTCCGTTCTGGAGGCTCCGCCGCAGCCCCTTTGCCCGGACTGCGGGCGGCCCTCGAGTGGACTGAGGCAATGTCGGGCCTGTCGCAGTCATCACGGTACGGCGCAAGCGATCCTGCGCAGGATAGGAGTACTTGGTAACAAGCACGTCCCGATGCCGTACCTTCGCGCCTCAGAGGCACAGCGTCGCGCGCTCCTGGCCGGACTGCTTGACACCGACGGTACGGTCACATCCACAGGCTCGGTTCAGTTCAGTGTTACTTCCCAGCGTCTAGCTGCCGACGTCCGAGAGTTGCTGATGTCGCTCGGCTACCGATGTGGATGGTCGGAGAAGCGAGTACCCGGCGCAAACGCCGCTTCCTCGGTCGCATACACGATTACCTTCACTACGACCGATGACGTGTTCCGCTTGGAACGGAAGCGAGTAGTTCATCGGGAACGTCACCCGCAGAAAACGAGGGCGCGGACCGGTCTGCGGTTCATCAGCGCCGTGCGCCCAATAGACAGCGTTGCTGTACGCTGCGTACAGGTCGATAGCGCGGATCACATGTACCTGGCCAGTCGCTCGATGATTCCGACGCACAATTCGACCTTGGCGCTGGACTTCGCCCGGGCCGCGGCCATCCGGCACAACATGGCGACGGTTCTGTTCAGCCTGGAGATGGGCCGGAACGAGATCACCATGCGGCTGCTGTCGGCCGAGTCGCGGGTACCGCTGCAGACGATGCGCACGGGCCAGATGAACGACGACGACTGGGCCCGGCTGGCCCGGCGGATGAGCGAGGTAGCCGACGCGCCGCTGTTCATCGACGACTCGCCGAACATGTCGATGATGGAGATCCGGGCCAAGTGCCGCCGGCTGAAGCAGCGCCACGACCTGAAGTTCGTCATCGTCGATTACCTCCAGCTGATGTCCTCCCCCCGCCGGGTCGAGAACCGGCAGCAGGAGGTCTCCGACCTTTCCCGGTCTCTCAAGCTCCTAGCGAAGGAACTCGAGGTCCCCGTCGTCGCCCTTTCCCAGCTCAACCGCGGCTCCGAACAGCGCACCGACAAGAAACCGATGTTGTCGGATCTACGTGAAAGCGGCTCTATCGAACAAGATAGCGATGTTGTTATTCTTTTGCATCGCGAAGACCAATACGAAAAGGAATCGCCGCGGGCGGGCGAGGCGGATCTGATCGTGGCCAAACACAGGAATGGTCCGACCGCCACCGTGACGGTGGCATTCCAGGGACATTATTCACGATTTGTCGACATGGCCGGATAAGTCCGCTGGCTGTAGGATCCCACTCACAGTGGCATTTTCCCAATGATCTTGGCATCCCGATGGCATGCGCGTCCCACTCCTGGCATCTACTAATAGGTGGTGACTGAGCACCGAGTTGTGGTCATGAATGTCGCAGTTTCGAGGCGGTCAGTGTGGTGCCGAGACCAGGAGGCTTATGCAAAACTCTCTT
>PLIQ01000615.1:0-1128 GCA_003140115.1 Actinomycetota bacterium
TCGTTCTCAGCGTGCTCAACCTCGTGCTGTACATGGGCTTGCTGCGGCTGGGCGTCAATTACCTGATCGCCAACTTCGCCACGACCCGCAGCCGTGGTGCGCCGTGACCCGGGCCGGCATCTGCGGCAGCACGGCGGCATACGCCATCACGTACGCGTCCTACCTGCAGCCGACCGTACCGGCCGACGACCCTGCATTCCGGGCGATGATGACGCACGCGACCCGGATGGCAACCTTTCAGGGCTTCAAGGAAACCATCACGATCTGGCGGCTGCGCGCGCCGACGCCACCGATCCTGCCACGGGTCGCACGGGAGGGACCGAGGAGCTTACTCAGAGCGTCAGCGCAAACTGGCTGCTCCGCATACGGTGTTGTGCATCGCTGTCCGCTACTTGGAGTGATTAACTAGTTCCTTATTGTCAGTACGATGGTCGGCGCCCGACGGCTCTGCCGAGGCGCAGCCAGCACGGGGAGGCCAGATGCGCGGGATAACCGTCCTGCTAGGCGCGATCGGGAGGGCTGAGCGCGGGGCCGTGCCCGGGGCGCCGGATGCGGGGAGATCTACGAGCCGTCCGGGGCGGCGACTGGCACTGCGCGGCGGCCTGGCCGTCACCGTGCCGGCCGTCCTGGCCGTGGCGCTGGCCGGACCGGCCACCGCGGCTCCCGCCGCCGGCCCGGCGATCCCCGTCGGAAGCCAATCCCACGGGCGCGTCGGCACGCCCGCCGCCCAGTCCAGCCCGGCGGGCCCGATCGTCTCGGGCTACCGCAGCACCAAGTGCGCCGTGACCAGCGGCGACTCCGACGCGAACGACACTCCGGTGGTCATCGGCGACTGCGACGGCAGCTCAGCACAGGACTGGACCATCCAGGCCGACGGCACGATCCAGGCCGGCGGCAAGTGCCTGGACATCTACCGCGACGAGAAAACAAACAAGGCCCCCGTCGAGCTCTGGACCTGCACTGGCGGGGCCAACCAGCAGTGGACGCCCGGCAACGGCACCCTCGTCAACCCGGTCTCCGGCAAGTGTCTCGATGACCCGCGATTCAACGTCACCGACGGCACTCAGCTGGAGATCTACACCTGCAACGGCGGCGCCAACCAGCAATGGAACATACCGTCCACGGCGC
>PLIQ01000615.1:1232-7960 GCA_003140115.1 Actinomycetota bacterium
GGGGGAGTTGACTCGATCATCGGCTGGAAGTCTCCGATAACCGGCGAGGTGACCGTGTCCGCGTCTATCAAAGGTATCAACACCTATGAGCCGGGAATTACCTGGGAACTCTACCAGGGCGCAGAAAATCTGACCGGCCCGATAACCGAGACCAATGATCAGCTATCAACAATCGGGCCGATGTCTGTCACGGTCGACAGCGGTCAGTCTCTCTACCTGGCAATCGGGCCTGGCGGCACCAGCGGAGAATTCGACGATTGCAACCTCACCCTTACCATCACATCGTAAGATTCCGGGCCTCGACTTCTCCGCCACCTAGCTCAGGGCGACACCGGACCCGCCGCACGGACCGCGCGGCTGAGGTCGCCGAGGTGTCTGCTGAGCTTGAGGCGATACGCGAGACCGCGAAGTAACGGCCTAGCGTCCGACTGTGCGGGTTCGGCCAACAAGCACCACGGGTCGTTCGGCCAAAAAGTCTTTCACTAGGGTATTGGGCATGCGGATCGGATTCGGGGCCCCGGTGGCCGGGGCGTGGGCCACCCCTGGGTACCTCACGGCGTTTGCCCGGCGGGCGGAGGACGCGGGGTACGCGTCGTTGTGGAGTTTCCAGCGGCTGCTGGTGCCGGAGGGCTCCGAGATGGAGCCGGTATACCGGAGCGTGCTCGACCCGATAGTCGCGCTCGGGTACGTGGCGGCCAGCACGTCGCGGATCAGGCTGGGTGTGGCCACGATCTGCCTGCCGTTCATCTCCCCGGTGGTGCTGGCCAAGCAGGCCGCGACGGTGGACGTGCTGTCCGGCGGGCGGCTCGACCTGGGCCTGGGCATCGGGTGGATGCCCGAGGAGTTCGCCGCGACCGGCGCGTCGACGGCCCGGCGCGGCGCGCGTGCCGCAGAGTACCTGGCGGTCCTGCGGACCTTGTGGGCCGACGAGGTCAGCTCGTTCGACGGCGAGTTCTACACGATCCCGGCCGGACGCCAAGACCCCCGGCCGGTGCAGCGCCCTGGGCCGCCGGTGCTGCTGGGCGGCATGTCGCGCCCGGCCATGGACCGGGCGGGGCGGATCGCGGACGGCTGGATCACCTCCAGCCGCGCGGACCTGTCCGAGATCGCCGCGGNNGTGCTGGCCGGCGCCGAGGTGACGGGTCCGGAGGGCGGCCGGCGGCTGCTGTCAGGCAGCTTCGCGCAGATCCGCGAGGATGCCGCCTGGCTCGGCGAGCAGGGCGTGACCGAGCTGTTCTACGACCTGAACTGGGATCCGCAGGTCGGCTCGCCGTCGTCGGAGCCGCAGGCCGCGGCGGCGCGGGCCGAGGAGATCCTGGGCGAGCTCGCGCCGCACGCGGAGCGCTAGTTTCGTGACGGCTGGGCGGTCAGCCCCGCGGGTCCGGCCAGGCCTTCGCGGTGGGCGATCGCGGCGGCCTCGGTCCGGCTGGCGGCGCCGAGCTTGCCGAGGATGTTCGACACGTGCACGCTGGCGGTCTTCGGCGCGATGAACAGCACCGAGGCGATCTCCCGGTTGCTGCGGCCCGCGGCGATGAGCCGCAGCACCTCGCGTTCCCGGCTGGTCAGTGAGGCGAGTACCGCGGCGTCCGGGAGGTCGGGTGCGGTGCCGATCCGGGCCCGGCGGGCCAGGTCGTCAAGCGCGCGGCGCAGCGGCTTGGCCCCGAGCCGATCCGCCGTCTGCGCCGCTTGACGCCACTGTTCTTCGGCCTCGTCGCGGCGGCCTGCCTCGGCGAGCGCTTCGGCCAGCCGCCACCGGGTCCGGGCCGTCTCATACACGTAGGCCGGACCGAACGCGTCGAGGACGGCCTGCCAGGCCTGCGGAGCGTTGGTGCCTTGGGCGCGCTCGTACTCCGCCTCGGCGCGGGCGAGCCAGCCGCGCGCCTCCGGGCCCAGGATGAACCTGGGCCGCTTGGGGAACGCCGCTCCCTCGCGGACGATCCGCAGGAGCTCCTCGGCCGCGGTCAGTTCGGCGCCCGCGGCCTGATTGTCGCCGCTGGCCCGGGCCTGCACAGCCCGGTCGGCGCGGGCGCTCAGGGCGACCGCGGCGGGCCTGATGACCGACGGGGAGTAGCCCCACGGCGGGACGATATCGAGCTCGATCGCGGCTTGGCTCTCGGCCAGGGCCTGCTCGGTATCGCCTTGCCACAGAGCGTGCTCGGCGAGCAGGCCATGCGCGATGAACGAGTCGAATCCGTGGACCGTCCAGAACGGCTCGATCCAGTCGCGCCGCTCCTGCACCGCCGGGTTGCCGCGCGCGACGTCAATGAACAGAGCCATCGAGGAGAGGTAGGCCTCGGGCGGGCTGGTGACCCGAACCGGGAAACCGTCGGCGATCTCCTGGGCATGATCCCACTTGCCGTCCGCGTAGTGGCACTGGAAGTGCAGGTGCTGTAGTTCCCAGCCGTAAGGAGACATGTCGAGGCCGGTCTGCAGGGCCCGCTTGGTGCCCTCGTGAGCCACGGCCCCGCCGATGGCCAGATCACCTCGTTCCAGATGGGCCCGGGCCAGGTGATAGGCGGAGCGCAGCTCCACGCCGAGCACCATGGCCTCCCGGGCCTGTTTGTGGGCGGCGGTCAGCAGCTTGATCGCCTCATCGTTGCGGCCCTCGCGATTGCTCATGAAACCCAGGGTCACGAACGCGTCAGCCTCGACCCAAGGCGCGTCGGCGGCGCGCGCGGCGGCGATCCCGCGCTGGGCCCAGTCCCGGGCCACGCTGAAATCCTCCTCCATCAGCAGGGCATAGGCGTAGGTGGTGAGGGCGCGCGCGTACTGCCACGTCGGCGGATCCGCGGGCGTGGCGTCAACCGTGGCCCGGGCGACCTCAGCGGCTTCCGTAGCGGCCTTGGGATCGTCGATGAGCATCAGGTTGAAGGCCAGCCGCTCGCCGATCCTGCTGGCCAGCTTGACGTCTACCGGAACGCCGCCCTGTTCGGCCTGGGTGGCGAGGACCTGCCGCAAACGCCGGAGCAGGTGGACAGCGCGCTCGACGTCGCCGCTGTCCGCCGCGTTGGTCGCGGACAGCAGGCCGAGCTTGCCACGGGCCATGCCCGCCGTCTTCTCCGGCTCGGTGACCCGCTCCCACAAGGCGAGCGCCTGGTCGTAGTGGCGGTGCGCCTCGGCCGGCGCCCCCAGCTGCTCGGCATCATCTCCGGCCCGGACCGACGCGGCGAACGCGCCAGGAATGTCATGGCTGGCCAGGCAGTGCTGGGCCAGTTCGGCGGCGGTGCCGGGCATCATCAGCCGCTGCTCGTCAGCGAGCAGCGAGCAGAAGGTGGCGTGCAGCCTGGTCCGCTCCCCCGGCAGCAGGTCGGCGTAGACGGCCTCGCGGAGCAGCGCATGCCGGAACACGTAGCCTTCGGTGCCGTCAGGCACGAGCAGCTGATGGGTGACTGCTTCCCGTACCGCCCCTTCGTATTCGGCGGCCCCCAGGCCCGACGCGGCCCGGACCAGCTCGTCGTCGGCCTTGCGGCCGGCCACCGCCGCGGCGCGCAGGACCTGCTGCGTGGCGTCGGACAGCTGTTCGACCCGGTTGAGCAGCAGGGCCGCCAGCCCGGCGGGGAGGATGCTGTGCTGGGCGCGATCGCTGGTGACCGAGGCGGCGAGCAGTTCCTCGGCGTAGTAGGCGTTGCCTTCGGCCCGGCTCACGATGTCGTTCAGCTCGGTCGCGTCGATGCGGCCCGGTGCAGTGGCGGTCAGGTGCTCGGCCAGAGCCGAGGGGTCCAGCGGAGCGAGGTCGACCGCGATCACACTGGGTAGCCGCAGCAGCTCGGCGATCACGGGCCGGAGGGGATGCCGGCGGTGCAGGTCATCGGTCCGGTAGCTGCCGATCAGGGCGACCCGCTCCCGGTGCAGCATCCGGGACAGGAACGTGACCAGGTCCCGGGTGGAGGCGTCGGCCCAGTGCAGGTCCTCCAGCACGAGCAGCACGGGCCCGGCGGCGGCCAGCTCGGCGAGCAGGCCGAGCACGCCGCCGAGCATCTGCTGGCGGGCCAGACCCGAGCGGTCCGAGTCGGCGATGGGCCCTTCGCCGCCCTCGGGCAGCAGCCGGCTCAGGGCCGGGCGGGAGCTGAGCGCGTCGCGGACCCCGGTGGACTGGGCGGCCCCGCGCAGCGCGTCGGCCAGCGGCAGGTAGGGCACGCTGTCGCCCAGCTCGGCACACTGCCCGGACAGCACGGTGAAGCCCCGTCCGGCGGCCAGCCGGGTCACCTCACCAATCAGCCGAGTCTTGCCCACCCCGGCGTCACCGCTGACCAGAGCGACCACCGAGCGGCCCGCCTCAGCGTCGTCCAGCAGGCTGAGCAGGCGGCGGAGCTCGCCGTCCCGCCCGACCATGCGCCCAGCTGACATCCGTAGGACCACGTGCACGAGTATCCCATCAGGCGCCGACAATTCCGATTCGTTAAGCTCCGGGCTGTACGCTGCGTGTCATGGACAAGGTCACCCGGACGGATGCGCAGTGGCGGGAGCGGCTGACTCCCGAGGAGTATGCCGTGCTACGCGAGGCGGACACCGAGGCGCCGTTCACCGGCGAGTACACCGACACCAAAACCGAGGGCGTGTACCGCTGCCGGGCCTGCGGCGCGGAATTGTTCCGTTCGGACGCCAAGTTCGAGTCGCACTGCGGCTGGCCGTCGTTCTACCAGCCGACCGAATCGGACGCGGTGGTGCTGATCGAGGACCGCTCGCTCGGGACGACCCGTACCGAGGTGCGCTGCGCCCGGTGCGACTCGCACCTGGGGCACGTGTTCACCGGGGAGGGCTACGACGTCCCCACCGACGAGCGCTGGTGCATCAACTCGGTGTCGCTGACCCATGAGCCTGTAGCGTCGTGAACCCGGGGTTGCGCCTGATTCGGGCGGATTCGCTGTCGGCCGGCACCGCGCAGACCGGCGGGATGGTCCGCACCGCGGCCATTTCCGGCGACCTGGTCGGCGCCCAGGCGCTGTGGATGGGGCGGACGCTGGTCCGGCCTGGCACGTCATCCGGGGACCACCATCACGGGGAGTCTGAGACCGGCATCTATGTGGTGTCCGGGCATCCGGTGTTCGTGTTCCGCGATCCGGACAGCGGATCGCTGGTCCGGCTGGAGACCTCGCCGGGCGATTACGTCTGGGTTCCGCCCTACGCTCCGCACCGGGAGGAGAACCCGTCCCCCGACACCGAGGCGGTCGTGGTCATCGCCCGGTCCACTCAAGAAGCGATCGTGGTCAACGTTCCCGCGCTTTGAACCACGGCGCGCTTTGAACCACGGCCGGTACTTCCGCAGCCGTCAGGTGGCAGTGACCGAGCGCGCGCTGGTCGTCTCGTCGGAATCGATGCCGAAGGAGATGATGCGCGTCGGCTGGATGCGGACGATGGTGTCCTCGAACCGCTCGCCGAAGGCCTTGCCTCCCGACGGGATCACGGTGGCGGTCCCGCGGATCTCAATTAGGCGCGGCTGCCACGGCGGGAGCACGTCATCGACCACGATGCTGGCCCGGCCGGTCCGCTGCACGTCGCGGAGTTTCTTGGTCTGGCTCATCCGCATGCCGCCCACGTCGATGGCGTCGTGCTCGGCGTTGTAACGAAACGACGTAGGTACTACGTGCGGCTGCCCGTCCGGGCCGACGGTGGCGATGCGGCCCAGGCGCTGCCCGGCGAGGTACTCGAGTTCGGAGTCCGTGAACACACTCATGCCCAGCTAACCGGCGCGCCGGTCGCGGCATTCCGCGACCCGCCCGCCAGCCAGGGCGCCGCCTGAACCGGCTCGATGGAGCATTGGGCCGGTTATAACCGGCTCGGTGGGGCATCGTGCCGGTGCCGTGCTTGGAGGCTTCGCGGAGCCGAGGCCTTTACGTGCTGGCGACCACTACCTGACCGACGGTTTAGTCGGAGTTGCGATCGTCGTAGCGGCGGGTGCGCTTGACCGTGGCGCGGTTTTTCTTGGCTTGCAGGCGCCGCTCGTTGGCGGCCCGGCCGGGCCTGGTCGGGACGCGCGGGCGCGGCGGCGGGGCGATCGCGTCCCGGAGCAGGTCGGCCAGCCGGGCCCGGGCGGCCTGCCGGTTGGCGAGCTGGCTGCGCTGCTCGGACGCCGCTATGGTCAGCACGCCGCCGACTAGGCGCCCGGCCAGGCGCTCGAGCGCCCGGGCCCGCGCCCACTCCGGCAGCGCGGCGGAGTGCTCCACGTCGAAGGAGAGCTCGACCCGGCTGTCGGCGGTGTTGACCGATTGCCCGCCGGGCCCTGATGAGCGGGAGAAGCGCTCGTGCAGTTCAGCGGCCGGTATGACCAGCCAGCCGTTCACCCGGAGATCGTCAGGCACTCCTCGACGTTAGTCTCCCGCCGTGGAGTGGATCAGGCCAGGCCGGCGACGAGGTCGTGCACCGGCTTGCGGCGGCCGGTGTAGAACGGAATCTCCAGCCGGGTGTGCCGCCGGGCCTCGGAGCCGCGCAGGTGCCGCATCAGGTCCAGGATCCGGTGCAACTCATCGGCTTCGAAGGCGAGTATCCACTCGTAGTCGTTGAGTGCGAAGCACGGCACCGTATTGGCGCGGACGTCCGGGTACTCGCGCGCCATCATCCCGTGCTCGGCGAGNNGCCATCACCGACCAGACTGGCTCGCTGCAGCGGCCCAGCCGGGTCCGGCGGAAGCGGACGTACAGGTCCTGGAGGTCATCCGAGGTCGGCGCGACCCACCAGAACATGAAATCCGCGTCCGCCCGGAACCCCTGCACGTCGTAGCAGCCGCGGGT
>PLIQ01000164.1 GCA_003140115.1 Actinomycetota bacterium
CCAGGTCCTGGTGCGCCTGGGCGCTCGGCATCGGCAGGTAGCCGGGCAGCAGGTCGAACAGGGTGGGGATGTCGGTCGAGCCCTGGATCGACGCGTGCCCGCGCAGGGCCAGGATGCCGCCGCCCGGCCGGCCCATGTTGCCGAGCAGGGTCTGCAAGATCGCGGCGGTGCGGATGTACTGCACGCCGACGGTGTGCTGGGTCCAGCCGACGCTGTACACGAACGCGGTGGTGCGGTCCCGGCCGGAGTTCGCCGTCAGCAGCTCGCATATCCGCGCGAACACGTCCGGCGGCACGCCGCAGGCCTGCTCCACCATCTCGGGGGTGTACCGGGCGAAATGCCGCTTGAGCGTCTGGAAGACACAGCGCGGATGCTCAAGGGACTCGGCCACCCGCGGGCCCGGGTCCGGACCGTCGGCAGTACCACGGCCCGTTCGGCTCAAATATTCTTTTTTATAGGGCGTGCCGCGGGACCCGTTAGCGGCCCGGACCAGGGTTCCCTCATAACTCCAGGCCGACAGGTCGTAGCGGCGACCGTCGGCGTCCAGCCCCGCGAACACCCCGTCCAGGTCCTCGGTGTCGGCGAAGTCCTCGGTCAAGATCGTGGCGGCGTTGGTGTACGCGACCACGTAGTCGCGGAAGTACTTCTCGTTCGCGATGACGTAGTTGATGATCGCGCCGAGGAACACGATGTCGCTGCCCGCGCGCAGCGGCACGTGCAGGTCGGCCACCGCGCTCGTGCGGGTGAACCGCGGGTCGACGTGGATGACCGTCGCGCCGCGGGCNNCCGGGGACGGTGGAGGAGTGTCATATCCGGGCCTGGTTCTCGATCTGGATCGCGCCCAGCGCCGTGAACAGCTTCTTGATCAGGTAGTTCTCTTCGTTGTCCAGCGTCGCGCCGCCGAGGCTGGCGAACCCGAGCGTGCGGCGGACCCGGTTGCCGTCCGCCTCCCACTGCCAGCCGTGCTGGCGGGCGGCCAGCACCCGGTCCGCGATCATGTCCATCGCCGTATCCAGGTCGAGGTCTTCCCAGTTTTTCCCGAACGGCCGTCGGTACTTCACCCGGTACTGGCGGGAGCCCCCGGTGGTGAGCTGCATGCTGGCCGAGCCCTTGGGGCACAGCCGGCCGCGGCTGACCGGCGAATCCGGGTCGCCCTCGATCTGGACAACCTTGCTGTCCTTGACGTACACGTTCTGCCCGCAGCCCACCGCGCAATAGGGGCATATCGACTTGACCACGGCGTCCGCCGTGCTCGTCCGTGCCTCGCGGCGGTGGTCGCTCTTAGCCGCGGCGCCGAGCCCGCGGCGGTCGGACCCGGTGAGCTGCCGGTACACCGGCCACGACCCGATGCGCCTCCGGCTTGCCATGTCTGGCGTCACCTCCGCTTCGTCCGGCCCACCTGCGAAGTATCCTCCCACGCCACGATTCGTCCGAATACCGGGGGGAGGATGCCTTCACTCGCCCAGGGCACGGGCGCGAACGTCCTGGTCGGAGCAGAAGCCCGCCCGGCTGGCCTTCAGGCACAGCAGGCCCAGGAGCCGGCCGTCGGCGCTGGTGACGGCCGCCCGCCGCCGCCCGGCTTCGGTCATCGCCCGGCTCACTTCGGCAACGCTGGTCCCTGCTGGCACCGTGCGGCCTGCGAGTCGTCCCAGCGGCGCGGCGGCAGCATCGAGAGCCTGGCACCCGGAGATGTCATCGCGTTCCACGACGGCCTCCAGGTACCCCGCCGGGCTGACGATCAGCGCGGCATGAACATGATCGTCGCGGAAGAAGTCCCGTACCTCACCGACGGTGGCCGACAGAGGATGTCTGATGGGAGTCGTGAGCATCACCTCGGCGGCGGTGCGCAACACCCTACCGGCCAGATCCGGCAGGAGCGGGTGCCGTGGCCAGAAGGTCGTCGAGAAACCGCAGGGTTGCCGACACCGACTCGTACCGCCACACGGCCAGCGTGTGGTCAAATCCGGTTGCGGCATACACCTGTGCCGCAAGCGCGTCAGCAGTTGGTACGAGCTGCGCGCGTTGCTTTTGCAGCAAGTCACCGGGATCGGAATCAACCCGGCCCAGCAAGGCGAGCTTGACCAGCAATTCAGAACGGATATCGCGAGGATGCGTGACGGGCTGGCGCAGCCAGTCCCTGGCCGCCTGATCGCCTTTGGAAGTCGCCTCAAGCTGCGATCGGGCCGGTCCCAGATGGCTGGGTTGCTTGTCGGCCACGGTTATCAGGCCTAGCTGTGCGAGCCGCGCCGCGGAACGGTATGCGACGGCCTTGGGAACATGCCAGACCTGACCAAGACTGCCGTCTTTCGCCAGCAGGCTCGCGATTGCGAAGCTGTGCGTCGGCTTCTCGCTGACCAGGCACAACACCATCCATTCGGCCAGCGAAAGCCTAGACCAGCGCGGCTCCACTGCGACTCCTCATCACGTTTCGCCAGTACCGGCCGGGCTGACGATCAGCGCGGCATGAACATGATCTTTGCGGAAGAAGTCCGGTATCTCAAGGACGGTGCGTGCGGACCGGGCCATAGCGGGCGGTACGCCGCCAGGAATATGCGCTGCCGTACCGCCGGTTGCCGTTAGCACAACGATGACAGCCGAGGTGACGCACGTGCGCGACATCCTAAGCAGGATCACCAAATGGTGGGAGGCCGGCGAGAGTTTCGGCCTGGCCACGGTCACGCGTACGTACCGCAGCGCACCCCGGGACCCGGGCGCGGCGCTGGCGGTCTCGGCCGCCGGCGACCACGAGGTCGCTGGCAGCGTGTCCGGCGGGTGCGTGGAGGGTGCCGTCTACGAGTTGTCGCTCGACGTGTGCCGGACCGGTGCGCCTGTCCTCCAGACCTACGGAGTCAGCGACGACGACGCGTTCGCCGTGGGGTTGACCTGCGGCGGGATCATNNGTGATCTCGGGACCGGGCCAGGTTGGCGCGCGCCGCGTCATCTGGGGCCGTGACACCGCCAGCGCGGATGCCAGCGACGACGGCTGGCACTGCGGCGCGTCCGGCACGCTGGGGACGGCGCGGCTGGACGCCGCCGTCGACGACGACGTGCGCGGCATGCTGGCCCAGGGACTGACCGGCATCCGGCGGTACGGGGAGCACGGTGAGCGGCGCGGTGACGACCTCAGCGTGTTCGTGAACTCGTTCGCACCGCCGCCCCGGATGCTGGTGTTCGGCGCGATCGACTTCGCCGCCGCCGTGGCGCGGGTCGGGAAGTTCCTCGGGTACCACGTAACCGTGTGCGACGCCCGGAAGGTGTTCGCCACGGCGTCGCGGTTCCCCGACGCGGACGAGGTAGTGGTCGACTGGCCGCACCGGTTCCTGGCCGGGACGGAGGTGGACGCCAGGACCGTGATCTGCGTGCTCACCCATGACCCGAAGTTCGACGTGCCCCTGCTCGAGGTGGCGCTGCGCACCCCGGCCGGGTACATCGGCGCGATGGGCAGCCGGCGCACCCACGACGACCGGCTAGCCCGGCTCCGCGAGGCTGGCCTGACCGAGGAGGAGCTCAGCCGCCTCCGGTCGCCGGTCGGGCTGGACCTCGGGGCCCGGACGCCTGAGGAGACGGCGGTGTCCATCGCGGCCGAGCTGATCCAGCTCCGCTGGGGCGGCACCGGCCAGGCCCTGACCGATACCCAGGGCCGGATCCACCACCAGCTCACCCTTAGCTAGCGAGCCGGCGCAGGGCCGCTGCTAGCCGAGGGCGGCGAGGCGATGACGGCGGCAGGCGATGCGTGCTGGTCCGGGCCAGGACGGGACTGGTAGTCTCATCGTGACTAGGATCTCCGCCGGAGAGGCACATATGGCCGCCGAGACGACCGGTGCGGTGCTGTGGCCCGATCAGGGGTCCCGGGGAGTGCGGCGCGTAGTCCGGCCGGTGGCGGGGGTGCTGGCGGACGGGACTCCGTACTTCGCCCCGATCGGCGAGATCGTCTCCGATGGCGCCACCGTCACCTGCCATCTGTGCGGCCGGTCACTGAAGTCGGTGGCCGCCCACCTGCGCGCGCACGGCTGGACCAAGACGGCCTACTGTGAGACCTTCGGCCTGGAACGAGGCCAGCCCCTGGAGGGCCAGGAGACCCGGAAGCGCCGGGCCGCGTCGTTCGCGCCCCGGCTGATCTTCGACCCGGCCATCCGGGCGGGCAGCGCGGCGGGCCGCCAGCGCGCGGCCGCTGGTGACCTGTCCCGGGATGCGGCCCGGGCCAGTACTGGCCGCCCGCTGCCCGAGCAGCGCCGCCGCAAGGCCGCCCGCGCGGCGGCCGCCGCGTCCAGTGAGGTGGCGGCGCAGGCCAACCGGGACCGCGCCGCCCGGCACCGGGCCGAGGTGGCCGCCCGGGTAGCCAGCGAGCAGGGCTATCCCACGCTGGGGGGGTATGTACTGGCCCGGGTCGCGTCGGGGGCCAGCCTGGCCGCGATCAGCCGGGAAGCCGGATTGCACAAAGACTGGCTGCACCGGCACCTCGCTGAGGTAGACCCGGCCGTCGCGGCGGCGGTCTGGCAACGGCCGGCCGGCCGGGACAGCCCTCGGTGGGTGCAGGCGGTGACCGCACTGGGCTTTGCCGACGTGCCCAGCTACCTGCGCGACCGGCACCTGGTCCGGCACCAGACGGTCAGCGCGATCGGTGCCGAGATCGGGTTGTCGAACCACGCGGTGGCCGCGGCGTTGACGCGGCACGGCCTGGCCCGGACCGCGCACGCGGGCAAGCGGAAGGCCGCCCGGGAACGCGTGGCGCAGGTGGCGGCCGTCCTCGGCGAGGACAGTGTGCCGCGTTACGTGGCTGAGCGCCGGGCGGCGGGCTGGACCTGGCAGGCGATCGCGGCGGAATGTGGTCAGCCCCCGTCGTGGCTCCGCCGTCAGGCTGCCCTTCCCGAGTCCTGACGGCGGAGTCGATCTCGTCGTCTCTTGCTAGATCCCGGCCGCGGTGGCCAGCGCGCGGCCGGTCAGCACCCGGGCCAGGTGCCGCCGGTAATCTGGCGCCCCGTGCAGGTCGCCGGGGGGTTCGGTGCCTTCGTCGGCGTGCGCGGCGGCCTCGCTCAGCGCGGTCCGGCTAGCTTCCGCCCCGGTGGCGGCTCGCTCGGCGGCGGTCGCCCGGACCGGCGTGGTGCCCATGTTGGTGAGCCCGATCCTGGCCTCGGCGACCGATCCGTTGGACCGCCGGACCAGGGCGGCCACCCCGACGGTGGCCCAGGCCTGCGCGGTCCGGTGGAACTTCTCGTACCGGAAGCCCCAGCCCGGCCCGAGCTTCGGGATCCGGATCGCGGTCAGGATCTCGTCCGGCTCCAGGGCAGAGGTCAGGTAGTCGACGAAGAAGTCCGCCGCCGGGATCTCCCGCTCGCCGTTGGGCCCGTGCGCGATTATCGTGGCGTCCAGGGCGAGCACGACCGCGGGCAGGTCGCCGGCCGGGTCGGCGTGGGCCAGCGCCCCGCCTAGCGTGCCGCGGTGCCGGACGGCGGGGTCGGCCACGGTCCGGCTAGCCTCGGACAGCAGTCCGGCGTGCTCGGCCACCAGCGGGTCGCGGGTGAGCTGGTAATGCGTGGTCCGCGCCCCGATGATCAGCGCTTCCCCGGCGTCGGTGACACCGCGGAGCTCACCGATGCCGCCCACGTCAACCAGCAGCTCGGGATAGGCCAGCCGCAGCCGCAGCAGCGGCAGCAGGCTCTGCCCGCCGGCGATGACCTTGGCGTCTTCGCCGCCGCTGGCCAGGGCCCGGACCGCCTCGTCCACCGAGGCCGGGCGGACGTAATCGAACTTCGCCGGTATCACGCGGCACCTCCGGTCTGGTCTAGCCTGTCGCTGCCTTGCGGGCTGTTGCCCTGGGTCTGGTCGCTCTGCCGGGCCGCGTGCTGCTCGGCCGCGCTGGCCTGCGCGCCGCCGTGGGCGGTCTGGATGGCGCGCCAGACCCGCTCGGGCGTGCACGGCATGACCACGTCGTCGATGCCGAACGGGCGCAGGGCGTCGACGATCGCGTTGACCACCGCCGGGGTCGAGGCGATCGTGCCCGCCTCGCCCACGCCCTTGACCCCGAGCCGGTTGGCCGCCCGGCTCTCGGTCCGGTCGGTCACGTAGGAGGGCAGGTCACCCGCGGACGGGATCAGGTAGTCGGCCATGGTAGAGGTGACCAGGTTGCCGGCGTCGTCGTAGACCGCCTCCTCGTACAGGGCCTGGGAGATGCCCTGGGCCAGGCCGCCGTGCACCTGGCCCTCCACGATCATCGGGTTGACCACGACGCCGATGTCGTCGACGGCCACGTACGAGCGGATCTTGACAAAGCCGGTCTCGGTGTCGACCTCGGTGGCGCACAGGTGGGTGCCGTGCGGGAACGAGAAGTTGTCCGGATCGTAGGTGGCGTCGGCGTCGATGGTCGGCTCGACCCCGTCGGGCAGGTTGTGCGCGGCGAAGGTGGCCAGCGCGATCTCGGCGATCGTGATGCCCTGGTCCGGGTCGCCGCGGACCGAGAACCGGCCCGGCGTCCACTCCAGGTCGGCGGCCGAGGCCTCGAGCAGGCCCGCCGCGATCACCTTGGCCTTCTCGACGACCTTGTCGCAGGCCGAGACCAGGGCCATGCCGCCGACCGCCAGGGACCGGGAGCCGTAGGTGTCCATGCCCTTGGGCGAGACCTGGGTGTCGCCGTGCAGCACCCGGATGTCCTCGAACGGCACGCCGAGCTGGTCGGAGACGATCTGGCTCCACGCCGTCTCGTGGCCCTGGCCGTGCGCGCTCGAACCGGTGACGACCTCGACCTTGCCGGTGGGCAGCATCCG
>PLIQ01000241.1 GCA_003140115.1 Actinomycetota bacterium
GCCTGCTGCCGCCCGGAGCCCGGCTGGTCAAGGCGTTCGGCACGCTGTCGGCCGACACATTGTCCGCGGTCGCCCGGCGGGAGCCTGAGCGCGCGGTGCTGTTCTACGCCGCCGACGACGACGCCGCGGGTGAGCAGGTCGCCGAACTGATCCGCACCGCGGGCTACGAACCGGTCCGGGTGGGCGGCCTGGACCAGTCCATCCGCCTGGAGGTGTTCGGTAACCTGCACGAACTCGGCGCACTGGGCCGAGTCGTGACCAAAACCGAGGCGCTGGAAGTCATCTGAGCGCTGCGCGGGCGCCGTTATGGCGAGCGAATCGGTTCCGCTCGCCAGGCGGCGCGCAACGGCGCATCCCCTAGCCCCCTGGCCCGGGCCCCCGGCCCGCACTAGCCCCGTCGGCACTCTCGCACCAACTAGCTCACCAGTTCCATTACCGCGGATGATCTGGCTTAAGCGGAAACTTCGGGCAACCCCAGCTGCCCGGATCCTCCGCAAAAGCCGGATGCTCCGCCTTGATGGGGCGCCTGGGGCTGGCGAGGAGGGATGGCGGGGGTGCGGGGGCAGCCGCGGTCGCATGCTTGGGATCACGGCTTGGACGGGCGCGTGTCAATCCAGTTGACCATCAGGCGGCGCTCGGCGAAGAGCCACTGCCCGTCCTGCTTGACGAATTCGTCAAGGTAGCGGATGGAAGCGACCATCAGGGTGCGCTGACCGTCTTCGGCGACCGAAAGGTGATGGGCCAGGCAGTAGCTCTCGCCGGCGGCCCGGTCCCCGTCTAGTGAGATAGTGCTCTGCCCGTTGAAGTGCATGGTGACGACGTACTGGTTGAGGTCGTCGAACACCGGGGCCAGAGACTCTCGGCCGTGTAGCTCCTGGGACGGTTCCTCGCAGGTCAGGTCATAGAACACCAGGAAGCGGGTGTCGTCGGTGAACAGGGCCAGCTGGCCCTTGGCGTCGCGCCGGTCGGCGCAATGGGCGTAGGCGTCGACCAGCTCCCGGATGGCCAGCCGGTCGGCCGCTTCCTGCGGCGAGATAGTCGTGTGGGACGTCATGGTCAGCCTTTCGTGGGGCCGGATGGTCGCGGCGGTTCGACGATATATGAAGGTTAACTTCGAAGGCAAGCTTCATATATTGTGGGCGGCGAGCGGGGCGCTGTTTGGGAGACGATGAGCACGTGAGAACTGGAGACGATGAGCAGGGGAGCGCTGACGGCGTCTCGTCACCTGTCGACCAGGCCGCGGTGGCGGCTCAGCTCCGGGCCGTGACCGTCGGGCTCATCCGGCGGCTGCGCTCCACGGCCAGTCCGGGCGATCTGACCTGGTCGCAGGAGTCTGCGTTGCTCAGGCTCGAGACCGGCGGCCCGCAGACCATCTCACAGCTCGCGCGGGCTGAGGGAACACGGTCGCAGTCAATGGGCGCGATCGTGGCCAGCCTTGAGGCGCAGGGACTCGTGGACCGGGCGGCGGACGCCCGCGACGGCAGGCAGAGCATCATCACCGTCAGCGACGCGGGCCGGATCGCGCTCGACGACGCCCGGGCCGTGAAGCAGGACTGGCTGGCCGAACGACTGACCTACGAGTTCAATCAGGACGAACAAGGCATTCTTGCTCAGGCTGTTCCGCTGCTACAGCGGATCGTCGAAGGTCCGCCGTAGCGGAGCTGCTTAAGCTCGGGGCGGCATCCGAAACCTTCACGTCAGATGGACCGGGCTCGCGGTCAGCTCCCCCGGCCAGGCGGCGCGCGACGGCGTATATCCAGGGGATGCTGAGCAGGAGGACGAGCCCGAGGGCCAGGAGAAGCGGCGCCGGCCGGGCGGCGGCGAGGCCGAGGCAGGCCACGGCGGAGACGGTACAGGTGCCGGCGAGCGGCCGGTACAGGCCGCGTTCGCGGTCCCAGGCCGGCAGGGTCGCGGCCAGCACCATCGTCGCGACCAGCACGACGGCGGCGCCCGCGCCCAGTACCCAGGCCGTGGCGGCCGGGGTGCGGCCGTCGTGGGCGTGGTCGACGAGGCTGACCATGGCGGCGCCCATCGCGGCGACGGCGGCCGTGAGCGGCAGGTGACCGAGTATCCACTGCACGATGGCCGGCCGTTCGGCTCGAGATTGTCGTTGTCCGGCGAAATCGAAGTACGTCCACCAGGCGCCGAAGCCGACCACGACCGCCGCCAGCCCCACGGCCAGGGTGAGCGCGCCGAGCGGCCGGCTGGACAGCCCGGTGACGACACCGGTGAGGGTTTCGCCGAGGACGATGATGATGAACGCCCCGAACCGTTCGGTCAGCGCTTCGGTGATGATGATGCCGGGCGCGCCGGCCGGGTCGGTGCTGAGCAGGATGACGGAGAACCCGATCAGGTAGGCGACGTCCAGCGCGCCCCAGGCGGGTACGCGGGCGTCGGCCGGCAACAGGGCGGTGCCGGCCAGCAGCACCGCGCAGGCCGCCGTCCCGGCGACGAACAGCCGGCTCGCCCGGCGGTATTCGGGGCGGTCGCCGCGCGCGGCCAGCAGCCACAGCACGGCCAGCACCGCGAACAGCACCGCCGCGGCGACGGCGAACGCCGCTCCGCGCGCCCCGCCGGCTTGCGGGACGGAGGCGCCCATCGCGGCCAGCACCAGGATCTGCAGCAAGAACGTGCTGCGGGCGCGGGCGTCGTCGTGGCCGTGCAGCTCATGGTGCAGGCTGCCGTTGGCCCAGGCGATCCAGACCAGCGTGAACACCGCCGCGAACTGGCCGAGCCCGGCCCAGGTCAGGTGCCCGGCCAGCCGGTGGGCGGCCTGGGCGACCAGCACCACCACGGCCAGGTCNNCGCTCGCGCGGCTGCTCGCCGTGCGGCCGCGGCGGCTGCCACAGGTAGCGGCGCAGCCGGGCCCAGCCTTCTCGGCTAGTGGTCACGCCGCGGACGGCTGGGTTGCATGTCAGGGCCCCTTCCCGGGCTATCTGACATGTGTATAACAGCTGGGGCACCGCTCAAGCGCGGCGTCTCAGTAGCGCCCAGCCCGAGATGACCACGCCCAGCCCGACGAGGATGGCGAACCCGAGCACGGTGTTGGGTGCGCTCGCGCCGAGGTCGAGGGCGACCCCGGCTCCGATCACCGGAACCGAGAGCCCCACGTAGAGGGCGATGAGCAGGTCCGACGTCATCGCGACGCGGCTTTCTGGCGGGCTGGCCTCGAGCACGATCCCGGTGGTGCCTTTGAAGACAGCACCGGAGCCCGCGCCGATCAGCGCACCCGCGATCAGGAACAGCGCGAGGCTCGGGGTGGACAGGCGCACGGAAATAACGAGCAGCACCAGACCGGCCAGCATGGAAACCATGCCGAGGGCGAGCACGCGCGAGGCCGGCAGCGTGACCAACTGGGATGCCACTCCGCAGGTAAAGAGAAGAAAGAGCGCGGCACCGGACAGGGCGTGCGAGGGGTGGTGGAGGGTGGTGGCGAGAAAGAGCCCGGACAGCCCTGCGAACAGGCCGTTCGCGGCAAAGGCGGCCAGGGTCCCGGCTGCCGCCGGGACCGGAAGCCGACCAGCGTGATCGCCCCCAGCGCGATGAACACCAGGTAGGGCACGGTCAGCGGCCGTGGCACCCACTGCGCGAGGCAGCCGGCGATCAACGGGCCGACGCCAAGCGCGCCGACGGTCACTGAGGTGCCGATGGTCCTGGCCCG
>PLIQ01000563.1 GCA_003140115.1 Actinomycetota bacterium
GGTCGAGCGCGTACTTGGTGGACAGGTACTCCGGGTGCAGGTCGTGGGCCACGACCTGCGGGTCGATGTCGAACAGCCGGCGGAAGTGCTCGATGCCCTCGGTGAAGGAGCGCAGCGTCTCGGCGTTCTCCAGGTCGCCGATGTGGTGCGAGACGAACGCGTGCCGGTCCTTGGCCAGGCAGAACGTGTTCTTCAGCTCGGCGCCGCAGGCCAGGGCCGGGCGGGGGAACCCGCCGCCGGCGGTGACCGGCTCGGGGACGTAGCCGCGGGACCGCCGGATCAGCATCGGCCGGCCGCGGAAGGTCCGGGCCACCGAGTCGTCGGTCCGGATGTGGATGGCCCGGTCGTGGGTGAGGAACGCGTCCGCGATCGGGCCCAGCCGGGCCAGCGCGTCGTCGTCGCGGTACGCGATCGGCTCGTCGGAGACGTTCCCGCTGGTCAGCACTATCGGGCAGTTGATGGCGCGGATGAGCAGGTGGTGCAGCGGGGTGTAGGGCAACATGACCCCGAGGGAGCGGTTCCCCGGGGCGGTGGCCTCCGCGACGGCCGCGTCCGGGCGGCGCGGCAGCAGCACGATGGGACGGCCGGGGCTGGTCAGCAGGTCGGACGCGGCTCGGTCGATGTGGGCGAGCCGCTCGGCTTGCGTGAGGTCGGCGACCAGCACCGCGAACGGCTTGTCCTCGCGGTGCTTGCGAGCCCGCAGGGTGGCGGCGGCCGGTTCGCAGGCCGCGTCGACGGCCAGGTGGTAGCCGCCCAGGCCCTTGACCGCGAGGATCTGGCCGGCCTTGAGCAGCTCGGCGGCGCTGGTCAGGGGATCGCCAGGCAGCACGGTCCCGGTTTTGTCCCGCAGCGTCAGCCGGGGGCCGCAGGCCGGGCAGCAGGTCGGCTGGGCGTGGAAGCGGCGGTCGGCGGGGTCGTGGTACTCGGCGGCGCACACCGGGCACATGGCGAACGAGGCCATGGTGGTGAACGGCCGGTCGTAGGGGACGTCCCGGACGATGGTGAACCGCGGGCCGCAGTTGGTGCAGTTGATGAACGGGTAGCGGTAACGACGGTCGTTCGGGTCGGCGAGCTCGCGCAGGCAGTCCCGGCAGGTCGCGATGTCGGCCGAGATCAGGGTGCGGCGCGACCCGGTGACCGGGCCGCTGGCGGCGATGGCGAAGTCCATCGTGCCGCGGGGGGCCATGGTGGTGGCGGTGACCCGCTCGATGCGGGCCAGCGGGGGCGGGTCGCGTTCCAGCTTGTGCAGGAACTCGGTGACGGCGGCCGAGGGGCCTTCGACCTCGACGAACACGCCGTCGACGTCGTTGCCCACGAACCCGCTCAGCCCGAGACCGGTGGCCAGGGTGTAGACGAACGGGCGGAAGCCGACGCCCTGGACGATCCCCTCGACCCGGATCGCCGTCCGGACCGGCGCGGTCACCGGCCGTCTCGCCTGGGCGCCATGGTCACGATCTTAAGCCGAGCGTGCCAGGATGGCGGCATGGTGGATCCGCGCGCGGGGCAGCCGGCGGCTGCCGAAGACCTGGTTGACGTGGCCAAGCTGGTCACCGCGTACTACGTGGTGCATCCCGATCCGGGTGAGCCGGCTCAGCGCGTCTCGTTTGGCACCTCCGGGCACCGGGGATCGGCGTTCACGGCGACGTTCAACGAGGACCACATTCTGGCCACCACCCAGGCCATCTGCGAGTACCGGGCCGGGCACGGGATCGACGGACCGCTGTTCCTGGGCGCGGATACGCACGCGCTGTCCGAGCCGGCGCAGGTCAGCGCGCTCGAGGTGCTGGCCGCCAACGGGGTTCGGGTGCTGGTCGACGCGCGCGGCGGGTACACGCCGACGCCGGCCGTGTCCCGGGCCATCCTGGCCCACAACGCGGGCGGGTCCGGGCCGCGGGCGGACGGGATCGTGGTCACGCCATCGCACAACCCGCCGCCGGACGGCGGCTTCAAGTACAACCCGCCGGACGGCGGGCCGGCTGGCACCGACATCACCCGGGAGATCCAGGACCGGGCCAACGAGCTGCTGGCCGACGGGCTGAAGGCCGTCCGCCGGGTGCCGTACGCCCGGGCCGTGGCGGCCGACACCACTGGGAAGTACGACTTCCTGGGCGGCTACGTGTCGGCCCTGCCCCAGGTGGTGGACCTGCCCGCGATCAGGGCGGGCGGGGTGCGCATCGGCGCGGACCCGCTGGGCGGGGCCAGCGTGGCCTACTGGGGCGAGATCGGCGGCCACTACGACCTGGACCTGACCGTGGTCAACCCGGACGTGGACGCGACGTTCCGGTTCATGACGCTGGACTGGGACGGCAAGATCCGGATGGACTGCTCGTCGCCGTACGCGATGGCCAGCCTGATCGCCCGCCAGCACGAGTTCACCGTCGCGACCGGGAACGACACCGACGCCGACCGGCACGGCATCGTCACCCCCGACGCCGGGCTGATGAACCCCAACCACTACCTCGCGGTGGCCATCGACTACCTCTACCAGGTCCGGGACGGCTGGCCGGAGGGGGCCGCGGTCGGCAAGACCCTGGTCAGCTCCTCGATGATCGACCGGGTCACCGAGGGCTTGGGCCGGACGCTGCTGGAGGTGCCGGTCGGGTTCAAGTGGTTCGTGCCGGGACTGCTGGACGGATCGGTCGCGTTCGGCGGCGAAGAGAGCGCCGGCGCGTCGTTCCTGCAGCGCGACGGGTCGGTGTGGACGACAGACAAGGACGGGATCATCATGGCCCTGCTCGCGGCCGAGATCACCGCCGTCACCGGGTACTCGCCGTCGGAGCAGTACCAGGACCTGACCGAGCAGTACGGGAACCCGGTCTACGCCCGGATCGACACCGCGGCGACCCGGGAGCAGAAGGCGGCGCTGGCCCGGCTGTCNNGGCAACGGGGCGCCGATCGGCGGGCTCAAGGTGGTGGCCGAGTCGGGCTGGTTCGCGGCCCGGCCGTCGGGCACGGAGGACGTCTACAAGCTGTACGCCGAGTCGTTCCGCGGGCCCGAGCACCTGGCCGCCATCCAGGAGCAGGCCCGGGAGATCATAGCCGCCGCGATCGCCTGAGGCTTCATGGCCGGCTGCGGCGCCAGATGACGGATTCCCAGGGGCGGAGCTTGAGGTCGGGCGGGGGCTGGAGCGGTTCCTGGTCGGGCAGGTTGGTCAGGACGACGGCCGCGTCGGCCCACTCGCTGTCCAGCGGCAGGGCGGCGCCCACCACGTCGGCGGAGAAGTTGGCGGCGACCAGCAGTTCGGTGTCCGGGCCGTGGCGCAGGAAGGCCCAGATCGCCGGGTGGTCGGGCAGCAGCAGCTCGAAGTCGCCGTCGGTGACCACCGGGTCGGTATGGCGGAGCTCGATGAGCTTGCGGTAGTGCTCGTACACCGAGCCGGGCTGGCCCACCTGGGCGGCGGCGTTGACCGTGGTGTAGTCGGGGTTGACCTCGATCCACGGGGTGCCGGAGGTGAAGCCGGCGTTGGCCGAGGCGTCCCACTGGACCGGGGTGCGGGCCTGGTCGCGGCTCATCTTCCTCATGGCCCGCAGCAGCGCGGCCAGCTCGACGTCGCCGCGGGCGGCCGCCTGCGCGTAGTAGTTGAGCGCCTGGATGTCCCGGAAGCCGCCGATCGCGGCGAACGGCGCGTTGGCCATGCCCAGCTCGTCGCCCTCGTACACGAACGGCGTGCCCTGGTGCAGGTGCAGGACGGTCGCGAGCGTCTTGGCCGAGGCCACCCGGTGCGCGCTGTCGTCGCCGAACCGTGATACCGGGCGGGGCTGATCGTGGTTGCTCCAGTACAGCGAGTTCCAGCCGCGTCCGGCCAGGCCCGTCTGCCAGGCCGCGAGCGACGCCTTCAGGTCGGGCAGGTGCAGCGGACGCAGGTCGTACTTGTCCGCGCCGATGTCCAGCCGGACGTGCTGGAACTGGAAGACCATGTCGAGCTCGCGGCGTTCGGGGGCGGTGAACAAGATGGCCTGCGGGATGGTGACGCCCGGCATCTCGCCCACGGTGAGCACGTGCGCGTCCTGCGTGTCGCGGCCGGCGAATACCTCGCGGTACATCTCCTGCAGGAATTCGTGGTTGCGCGGGCCGCAGCTGAAGTACTGGTCGCCGGGCCCGTAGCGCGACCCGGGCCGGGGCACGGTGTCGGGCAGGGACGTGTCCTTGCTGATCATGTTGATCACGTCCATCCGGAACCCGTCCACGCCCCGGTCCAGCCACCACCGCATCATGGCGTAGATGGCCTGGCGGACCTCGGGGTTCTCCCAGTTCAGGTCGGGCTGCTTGCGGGAGAAGATGTGCAGGTAGTACTGCCCGGTGTGCTCGTCCCAGGTCCAGACCGGGCCGGAGAAGTGCGACTCCCAGTTGGTCGGTTCGGCGCCCGGGGTGCCCGGCGTGCTGCCGGGCCGGGCGTCGCGCCACCAGTACCAGTCCCGCTTGGGGTTGTCCCGGCTGGAACGGGACTGCAGGAACCAGGGGTGTTCGTCGGAGGTGTGGTTCACCACCAGGTCCATGACCAGCCGCATGCCGCGAGCGTGCAGTTCCTTGATCAGCTCGTCCAGGTCGGCGAGGGTCCCGAACAGCGGGTCGACATCCCTGTAGTCGCTGATGTCGTAGCCGTTGTCGTCCATCGGCGACCGGTAGACCGGCGACAGCCAGACCACGTCCACGCCCAGGTGCTGCAGGTAGTCCAGGTGGGCCAGCACGCCGCGCAGGTCGCCGACGCCGTCCCCGTTCGAGTCGGCGAAGCTGCGCGGGTACACCTGGTAGACGACCCACTGCCGCCACTGCTCATTCGGCATGGCGGCCTACAGGCCCAGTTCGCCTAGTTCCTTGTGCAGGTCGGCCCGCGGATGGCCCCGGCCGACCTCGATCTCCTTGCCGGTCGTGGTCCGGTTGCTGCTCGTGGTCCGGCCGGAGTCGCGGGGCGGCTTGACCTTGCTGGGCTGGCCGCGGCCGGGCAGGCCGCGCCGGGTGCGGAAGATCCAGCCCGCGGCCAGGCCGCCGACCAGGCCGCCGAGGTGGTCGATCCAGCTGACGCCCGGAGTACCGGGGATGGCCACGCTCAGGATGTAGGCGTAGGACAGGCCCATGACCACGGCGGCCAGCGCGTCGATCAGGTTCCGGTCGATCAGCCCGCGGGCCAGGACGTAGCCGAAGTAGCCGAAGATCAGGCCGCTGGCCCCCACGGTGACCTCGTTGCCGCTCTGGAACAGCCAGACGGCCAGCCCGCTGGTGATGGCCACCAGCAGGGTCACGCCGAGGAACCTGACCACGCCGCGGTAGGCGGCGAGCAGGCCGAACACGAACAGCGGCCCGGAATTGCCCTCGATGTGGTCCCAGGAGACGTGCAGGAACGGGGCGATGAAGATGTCGCCCAGGTGCCCGAGGCTGCGCGGCAGGATGCCGTAGGTGCCGTCGAGGTGGTAGTGGTCGGCCCAGTTCCCGACCTGCAGGATCCAGATCAGCGCGATGAACCCGACCATCAGGAAAAACGCCTTCCTGGCCTCGTCCACATCGATCTCGGCCGCCCGGCGGCGATGACCGCCGGTCACGGCCTGCGGTGCCGTTCCGAAGCTTCCGGTACCGGGCTGGTTCGTCATGCTCCCATTGTGGACCAGCTTTCCTGTGCCGGCGCTGGTCCGCTGATCCGATTTCGCTGGACGGTCCCGGCGGGCGTACCGGTCCAGGCGGGCGAGATTTACCACGCTTATCACGTATTGACCACAGGTTGGCGTTCAATCGCTGACCTGGGGTTTGACCGGACGTACAGTGGCTAGTAGGTGATCATGACGCGCAGCTAACGCGCAGCTGGCGGCGGCGTGAATGGTTGCGGAGGTGGCCGTGGCTGCAGTGGT
>PLIQ01000220.1:0-20244 GCA_003140115.1 Actinomycetota bacterium
ATGCTCTGGTTGACTAGCGGGCACGATGTGCCGCTGGAGACAGCCCGGAGCCATCACAGGTTCACCGTGGCCTCGATGACCAGCCGCCGGGCGGGCCGGATGTCGGCGGAGTTGGCGTGGTCCCCTCTTCCGGGCCCTGTGTGCCCCCGGCCCCAAACGGCCGCGTTTCACCGGGGGTGTGCCTGCCGCCGACCTCAGCGACTGGGGCTGACGTGACTGCTGATGCGGCCTGCTCGGGAGCTCGCCCCATTCCCGCGCGGCTGGGGTAGGGGCGGCGGTCTGCGTTCAGCTAGCGCCAGAGGTCGAAGGTGCTGGTCTGGGGGTAGCAGGTATGGGTGCCGTTGCAGTTGTACAGGGGCGGGCGGTTGGCGGTATAGACGCGGGTGACGCGGGAGAAGTAGAGGACGCCGGGGTGACCAAGGAGCGGCTCGGGGCGCCACAGGTCGACCAGGACCGGGTAGTTGATGAACTTGCCCGCGGCGCAGTAGGGCGTGCAGTCGTTGATCTGCTCGACGCCGGTGGCGAACGCCGCGTCCGGCTCCCAGCTGACCCACTTCAGGTGGGCCAGGACATCATTGGCGTCGGCACAGGTCAAGATGAACGACGAGGGACGGGTCTGCTGCTTAAACAGGCAGTTGACCACCACCGTTTTCAGGCTGGCCACCGGTGTTGCGGCGTGCTGGGTGAAGGCCGTGTCCGTGGCCCGGGTGGGCGCCGACGCGCAGCCGGTAGCGACCATGGCGAGCAGAATGGTGATCAGTACGGCGGCACGCTTCATGGTTTGCTCCCTCGCAAAGCCGTCCTATCTACTTAGACGCCAAGCGGCGAGAGTGGTTGCACCGGAGCGGGATTATTTACTCGCCCCAGACATCGCGGGCGACGTCGACGATGAGGCGGAGTTTGGCCACCTGCTGGTCGTAGGTCAGCGTGTTGCCCTCCACCGTGGAAGAGAAGCCGCACTGGCCGGACAGGCAGAGCTGGTCCAGCGGCACGTACTTGGCGGCTTCGTCGATGCGGCGCTTGAGGTCGTCCTTGGACTCCAGCTCCGGCCGTTTGGTGGTGACCAGGCCGAGCACGACCATCTTGCCCGGCGGGACGAACCGCAGCGGCTCGAAGCCGCCGGAGCGCTCGTCGTCGTACTCCAGGAAGAACCCGTCCACGTTCAGCTCGGAGAACAGGGCTTCGGCTATGAAATCGTAGCCACCGGAGGCGGCCCAGCTCGACCGGAAGTTGCCGCGGCACAGGTGCGTGGTGATGGCCATGCCGGGCGGCTTGTCCTTGATCGCGGCGTTGATCTGCTTGATGTAGCGCAGGTGCAGGTGGTCGGCGTCCTCGCCGCGCTCGCTGATCTCGGCGCGCTGGGCGGGGTCGTTGAGGTAGGCCAGGCTGGTGTCGTCGAACTGCAGGTAAGTGCAGCCCAGGGCGCCGAGTCGTTGCACCTCGTCGGCGTAGGCGGCGGCCAGGTCGGCCCAGAAGCCTTCCATCTCGGGGTATACCGCGGAGTCGACCGAGGCGGGGCCGCCGCGGTAGTGCACCATGTTCGGCGACGGGATGGTCTGCTTGGGCACGGCCGTTCGGACGTGGTCCCGCAGGAAGACGAAGGCGTCGGCGAAGATCGTGTCCTCGATGCGGATCTTCCCGTCGATCCGGATCGAGGCCGGGGTGAACTCGATCTCCCCCGCGGCATTCCGGAACTTCACGGCCAGGTGACCGGGGGCCTTGGACACGCCGCCTAGGGCGTAGATGAAGTCCATGTGCCAGGACGCACGGCGGAACTCGCCGTCGGTGGCCGCCTGCAGGCCGACCTCTTCCTGCATCTGGATCGCGGCCGGGATCACCTCGTCCTCGACCGCCGTCAGGTCAGCGGCGGTGATCCGGCCCGCAGCCAAGTCCTCACGGGCCTGCAGCAGCCGCTGGCTGCGCAGCAGGCTGCCGACGTGGTCGGCGCGGAACGGGGGGCTGGTCCTGCGGGCCATGGGCTACCTCTCATAGGGGGGCGGGTGGTGTGAGATTGAGGTCTGCGGGATAGGTCGTTCGCGTCCTGGGTAGGCCGAGTGCCTGGCCGAGGATACCGCGCATGCGGGAGCAGGCCACCCGGTGAGTTTGACTGGCTAACAGTTTTCATATCATGCGCTTCTCGTGGTCAAAAGTGTCATATATCGTGTGCCCTGGATCCCGGGCGCTCCGTGGCGCCCCGCGTGCTCCGTGTTGCCCGCGCGCCGAAGTTATTCTCGACGGGTGAGGAGCCTCCTGGATGCGGGCCAGCTCGGGGACGCTGAGCCGTGGATGTCGCCCGGCGCGGCCGCGCAGCGGCCGCCGCGGCTGCTGCTCACCCTGCTCGGTGACTACTGGTGGCAGCGTACCGAGCCGCTGCCGTCGGCGGCGATCGTCGCGCTGCTCGCCGAGTTCGGGGTCAGCGACTCGGCGGCCCGGGCCGCGCTGAGCCGGCTGACCCGCAACGGGCTGCTGGTCACGGCCAAGAGCGGCCGCCGGACTTACTCCCGGCTGAGCTCGCGCGCGGCGGCGATCCTGGACGACGGCGCGCGGCGCATCTTCTCCTTCGGCGCGGCCAACCAGCCGTGGGACGGGCTGTGGTCCCTGGTCGCGTTCTCCATCCCCGAGGACAACCGGGCGGCGCGGGACGCGCTGCGCAAACAGCTGCGCTGGCTCGGCTTCGCGCCGCTGTACGACGGCGTGTGGCTGTCCCCGCGCGATCACGGCGCCGAGGTGATCGGGTACCTGAAGGACCTCGACATCACCACCGCCACGGCCTTCCGGGCCACGTCGGTGCCGGCCGAGTGCGACATCCCGGCCCGCGCCTGGGACCTGGACGGGCTGCGTGAGCGGTACGAGCACTTCATCTCCTTCGCACGCCAGCTGCGGGACACCACCGCGGCCGGTCAGGTGCCGCCCGTCGAGGCGCTCATCGCCCGGACCCGGGTCATGGACGAGTGGCGGGCCTTCCCCGGCCTGGACCCCGACCTGCCCGCCGAGCTGCTGCCGTCCACGTGGCCGCGGGCGCAGGCCCGCGAGCTGTTCATCAGGTGCTATGACCTGCTCGGCCCGCTGGCTGCCCGGCGGGTCCGGCAGATCATCACCCGGTACAGCCCCGAGCTGGCCGGGCGGGCCGCCTACCACAGCTCGGAGCTGAAGCTGAGCGCCGCTCCCGATCCCGCGAGCGGTTAGGACTTGCGGCCGAAGCCTGGCGGTCATCCGGGCTAAGCGGGACTCAGAGGAAGGCCTGCAGGGTGTCGCCGGAGATCTCGTACATGCGCAGGACCTCCAGGGCCACGCCGATGCGCAGCGTGGCGGCCGCGTCGTCGGCGAACTCGCCCAGCATGCGCTCCAGCTTGGTCACCCGGTAGCGCATGGTGTTGTAGTGATAGTGCAGGATCCGGGCCGATTCGGCCACGTTGAACCGGGTGCCGGATAGCACGGCCAGTGACTTGAGCAGGTCCGAGCGGGTCGGCTCGGGCAGGTCGAGGACCGGGCCGAGCGTGTCGTGCACGAATGCCCGTAGCTCGGCCTGGCTCACGTTGCTGATCAGCCGGTACAGTCCGAGCCCGGCGAAGTTGGTGATCGCGCCGCCGCCGTTGAGCCGCTGGCCGACCTGCAGCGCGACCCGGGCCTCCTCGTACAGCCGCGGGATGTCCAGCGGCCCCGCGCCGACCTGGCTGACACCCACCGAGTAAGCCCGCCCGGTCGACCCGGTCATGTCCGCGTGGATCTTGCGGGCCAGCGCGGCCGCGTCGGCGGTGCCCAGCACGGCCACGAGCTCGGTGGCGAAGCCGGCCACCGCCGCGTCCCGATCCCGTTCGCGGACCGCCCGGGTCCACAGCTCGACCGCGCGCAACGCGGCGGCCTCCTGCGGGCGGGAGGCGTCCTCACGCTGCTCGGCGCCCCCGTGTTCGATGTCCCCGTGTTCGATCTCATTGTGCCGGGCGACCAGTACGGTCAGCGGGCGCCGCAGGTCCCAGCCGAACCTGACCGCCCGCTCGAGCGCCTGGTCCAGGTGACCCGCCGTGCCGGTGACCAGGTCGTGCAGGGCGTTCGAGGCGAACTGCTGCTCGACGGCGAGCACGGCCAGGTCGCGGGTGATCTCCAGCGCGGCCACCAGCGCCGCCTGCTCGACCGCCACCCCGGCCATCCCCGGCAGGCCCTGCGCGCCGCCGACGGCGAGCACCCACCCGTGCCGCATCTCGCCGGCCCGGATGACCGCGGCCGCCCAGGGCGTACCGGTCTCGGCGTCCTTGTGCACGCCCGCGACCAGCCAGCCGGTGTTCACCCGGCCGCTGCCCCCCGGGACGTACTGAGCCCGCACGTCCGGGACCTGGGCCGCGGAGCGCGTGGTAGCGGCCAGCGGGTAGCCGGCCGGGTCGCAGATCACCACGTCGGCACCGGGCAGGATCTCGGCCAGCTCGCCGGACAGCCGGGCCAGGCCGCCACCGGTCAGCGCCACGCGCAGGAACGCGTCGTGGATCTGCTGCCTACGGGCCAGCGCGGCCGCCTGCCGGTTGACGATCGTCTCGAACGTCTGGCTCAGCACGTCGTCCAGCGGCGACGCGGCCGGGATGACCACGATCGGGAAGCCGGCCCGGTCGGCCAGCTCCACCGCGTCGTCGGGCACCTCGGCGAGGTACTCGTCCAGCTTCACACCGAGCCCGGCCAGCCCCTTGGCGGCCAGCTGCTCGATCAGCCGGCCGAACTCCCCCGGCTCCCGGGGCAGCGGGTATCCGGTGGTGAGCAGGAACTCGTCCTGCTTGGTCCAGCGGACGATGTTCGGCACGGTCATGACGTTGAGCCGCCGGACCACGCGGTCCAGCCCGTCGGCGCCGGCGATGATCCGGGCCCCGCGCATGGCGTCCTGGCCGAGCATCTCGCGGACCGTCAGCCCGTCGACCGGGATCTGCCCGGCGCGCCGGCGGCGCCCGGGCAGCGAGACGACGCTAGCCCGCATGCTGTCCCTGGGCATGGTCTCAGCCCGGACCGCCGGCCGACGGCACGGACGCGGGCGGTGCGGACGCGGGCGGTGCGGACGCGGGCGAGGTGTACGCGGGGGGCGTGTATGGGGGGTACAGCATCGGCTGGCTTGCGCAGGGGTCTTCGACTAGGCCGCGGGCCCAAGCCAGGTCGGCGGGGGTTGGCTGGTACTCGGCGGTTACGTCGAGCAGCTGGATGGGGTTGTCGGTGATCATCCGGGTCACCTTCTCCATCGGCACGCCCTTCTCGAAGATCGTCTGGGCGAAGATGCGCAGCGCCTCGGACGGCAGCGGGTTGTGCCGCTGCCCGGTGTCGGAGACGAGCAGGCAGCGGGACGCCCCGATCCGCTCCACGCTCTGCACGATCTTCTCCGGCGCGGCGTACTGCCAGGCCGGCGAAATCGTGCAGTAGCCGAACTCGGGCATGGCGCCCATCTTGGCCACCTCTTCCAGGGTGTCCAGGTCGAGGTTGGGCACCCGGAAGTAGGGGTGGGTGATGACGATCTTCTCCACGCCGACCGACCGGGCCTCGCGGACCAGCGCGACGATCTCCCGCGGGGCCAGGTGCGAGGTGGCGAGGATCGCGCCGTACTCGGCGACCAGCTCGAGCACCTCCTTGACCTCGGGCCGGAGCTTGCCGTCCTTGTCTTCGATCCAGATCCCTTCGGCCTGGCTCCGGCCGCCCTTCTGGTTGTCGTAGCCGCCGGTGCCGCCGTGGATCTCGGCGTGATAGCCCGCGTCCACGGTAGGCATCCACACCTCCTTGCCGCCGAGCTTCAGCGACGCCTCCACCGCAGCGGGGTTGATCCCGCCCACGTAGTAGTTCAGGACGATCCCGCCGAATACCTGGATGCCGGGGATGACCCGCTGGACCAGGTACGCCCGCGACACCGTGTTCTCGTGGTGGCACTTGAGCACGATGGCCTTCATGCCCGCGTCGCGGGCGGCGCGCACGATGTCGAAGTCGTCGGCCAGCCGGGGGAACAGGTCAGGGTACGGGTGGCAGTGCAGGTCCACCGCGCCCGCCACGTCGATCAGCGGCCCGCCGTAGGTGCGCTTGGTCATGGAGTCCTCCCGGTGCTGAGACTAAATGTGGGGGTTCGGGTGCGGTACGTCAATGTTTGCCGTCTGCGGACCGGATCTGCGGGCAGTTATTGCCTCCCGGCGGACGGTTCTCGCCGGCGTCCGGTGAACAGCACGGCGACCCGGTCGTGGTCGCCGATCTGACCGGAGCGCCGCATCTCGAGCAGCCCGGCCAGGCCGGCAGAACCGGTCGGGTCGACCGGGATCCCGGTCCGGCCCACGGCCAGCTGGCTGGCCTCGGTNNACGCTGACGGGCGGCTCGGCCCAGGGCTGCATGAACGCCGACCGGTGAGCCGTGGCCTGCGCCATGGCCCGCTTCACCGCGTCCGGGTCCGGGTCCGGGTCCGGGTCTGGGCCACCGGGCAGCAGCGCCCGGACCCGGGCGTAGGCCCGTTCCAACGGGTGCGCGCCGGTCGTCTGCACGGTGTGGATGGCGGGCATGTGGCCGAGCGCACCCAGCTCCGCGGCCTCGCGCAGCGCGTGAACGCAGGAACTGGCCAGCGCTCCCCCGCCGACCTGGACGATCAGGTGATCCAGGGAGCCGCCCGCGAGATCGGTCACGAGCTCGTAGCCCAGGGTCTGGCCGCCCTCGATGGCGAGCCCGTTCTCCGGACCCTGGGTGGTGAACGGCAGCGCCCCCCGCGCTAGCTCCTGAGCCAGCCGGAGGTACGCCGGGTCGCCGAGGAGACCGGGCTCGCGCGGGCAGGTGACCACCGTCGCGCCGAGGTCATCCAGCCGCCGGACGACCCTCGCGTCGGCCTCGGGCGGCACGAGCACGGTCAGCCCCCAGCCACCGGCGCGGGCTAGTACCGCGGCCGCGAGGGCCGCGTTTCCGCAGCTGGCGATGGCCAGCTCCCGGCGACGAGCGGGGTCAAGGAGCCCGCAGCGCTCCATGACCGCCAGGTGGATAAGCACGCCCATCAGGTGGCGGCCCTTGTGCGAGCCGGACACGTTCGGTGTCTCGTCCTTGACCCACACCCCGCCCGCGGCGGAGAAGGCCAGGGCCTCGCTCAGTTCCGGGCTGCGAAAGAACGGTGTGGCGCGGAACCCGCCGCCGTCCACTGCGGCGACCGACACGTCGAGCGAGACGACCAGGTCGCGGTAGTCAGCGTCGGACAGGCCCCGGGCCCGCGCCACGTGCCAGGAGTGCATGAGCGCGCGGTAGCGCAGGAACGGGTTCGCCTCGGGACCGGCGGGGAAGCGGGCCCCGTCCAGGCTGAGGACCCGGGTCAGCACGTGGTCGGCGTCATCGGTCCCGGCCCGCGGGCACCGGAAGGGGTAGGGGTCAGCCGGGCCGGCCACGTAGCCGCACCCCGCGCAGCAGATCGTGCTGGCCGGCGGCGTCATCTGGCCACGGCCAGGCCGGTCCGCTCGTTGAATTCGGTGATCATGGTGTCCCACACGGGCAGCAGGTCGCGCAGGCCGGTCCAGAACCGCTGATCGCGCCGCGCCTCGAAGTCGGCCAGTGACACCCCCTGCTGCTCGACCCAGGTGTAGTAGCCGAGGTTGAAGATGCGGTTCCGGTCGGCCAGCGTGGGTTCCAGTAGGTCCTCGGGCCCGGTCCCGAGCATCCAGCGGCCGAACGCCTCGGCCGCGTCGGCGACATCGAAGCCGTCCGGGAAGTCGCGGGCGGCGATGCGCTCGCGCTCGCTGGCGTACATCCCGGCCCCGTCGGTGGCCACCGTGATGATCACGTCGTCCGGGCCGAGGCGCAGGTACTTCGCGGTCTTCACCGCGGCCAGGATGTTGCAGACGCTGGACAGGCCGAAGGCGGTCAGCTCGGCCAGCACCGGCTCGGGGACCCGGCGCCGGGTCCGGAGGAACTCCAGGCCCTGGCCGGCCGCGAACAACACCGACAGCTGGTCGGTGGCCCGGTCGGAGATCCCGGCCACCAGGTCGGTGTTCAGCACGTTGTGGATGAGCGGGATGTGCTTGTCGCCGATGCCCTGGATGTTGTGCTCGCCAAAGCCGTTGGCTAGCATCGTCGGGCACTCCAGAGCCTCGACGGCGACGATCTTGGCGGCGTAGCGCTCCTTGAGGTAGTCACCGGCGCCCAGCGTGCCGGCCGATCCGGAGGCCGACACGAACGCGCGCAGCCGCAGGCCAGGCTCGGCTTCGGCCAGCGAGTCGAACACGGCCCCCAGGGCCCGGCCGGTGCACTGGTAGTGGACGAGGTGGTTACCGAACTCCGCGAACTGGTTGAAGATGACGTGGCCGGGATCGGCGGCCAGTTCGGCGCACTTGTCGTAGATCTCCTTGACGTTGCTCTCGGTTCCGGGGGTGCGGATGATGTCCCCGGGGTCGGTGACCCAGTCCTCGAGCCAGGCGAACCGCTCCCGGCTCATGCCCTCGGGCAGCACGGCCACCCCCCGGCAGCCCAGCAGCCGAGAGATCGCCACCCCGCCCCGGCAGTAGTTCCCGGTTGAGGGCCAGACGGCCCGGTCCCGGGCCGGATCGAACGTACCGGTCACGATGCGCGGCACCAGGCACGCGTAGGCGGGGAGCACCTTGTGCGCCCGGACCATCGGGAACAGGTCGCCGAGGGCGACCACGATCTTGGCGTCCACCCCGGTCAGCTCGGCGGGCAGCACTACGTGCGCCGGGACGGCGGCCTGCCCGGCCCGGTCGCGGTCGTTGTACCAGTGCACCCGGAACAAGTTCCCTGGATCGGCCCGGTCCGGGTCCACCGCCTTCAGCGGTTCGCGGATCGCCGCCGGGATGGCGTCCGGCGCGGCCAGCTGCGCGAAGGTGGGCAGCAGGACGCCGGCCGAGCGGAACCAGTCGACGGTGCGGCGGTAGGTCTCGGGGTCGATGACGTCGTGCTCAAGCCCCAGGGATGTCATGGTTGGCTTTCCCTCTCATCCAGCAGGGCCAGGACCCGCTCGGGGGTGATCGGCAGCCGGTCCGGGCGGACGCCGATCGCGTCCTGGATGGCGCTGGCGATGGTGGCGGCCA
The DNA here is from genome assembly GCA_003140115.1 of Actinomycetota bacterium. Next base: position 9,018 of record PLIQ01000220.1, read on the forward strand.
CGTTCCCGATGGGCGGCTCGCCGATCCCGCGCGCGCCCAGCGGGCCCTTGCCCTCGCCGCTCTCCACGATGTCGACCAGGACGTCGGGGAAGTCCTGGGAATTCGGGATCAGGTAGTTGGCGAACAGGACCGCCTGGACGTAGCCGTCCTCGATGACCATGTCCTCGGTGAGCGCGTAGCCGAGGCCCTGCATGGCGCCGCCCTGGATCTGGCCCTGCACCCGCATCGGGTTGATGGCGCGGCCCACGTCGTGGCAGGCCCCGTAGCGCAGCACCGTGACCTGCCCGGTCTCGACGTCGACCTCGACGTCGGCCGCGTGCGTGCCGTAGGTGTAGTCGGGGAACGTGTCGCCCTGCCCGGTGCGCGGGTCGAACGAGCCCGCCTCGGCCCGCCAGGTCGACAGGTGCGCGGTGCTGATGGCCCGCTTATCGCAGGCGGCGGCCAGCTCAGCCAGGGTGATGCTCACCTCTCCTTGGTGAGCGTGGACCCGGCCGGCGACGAACTCCAGGTCGTCGGCGGGCACGCCGAGCAGGTCGGCGGCGACCGGTGCCATCCGGTCACGCAACTCTTGGGCCGCGTGCAGCACGGCATTGCCGGACATGTACAGCTGGCGGGTGGCGAACGTGCCGCCGGCCGGCGGGTTGAGCGCGCTGTCGCCGATGTAGATGCTGATGTCGTCCAGCGGCGCGCCCAGGACCTCGGCGGCGATCTGGCACAGGCTGGCGGCCTGGCCGGCGCCCAGGTCGGTGACGCCGGAGCGGATCAGCAGCGTGCCGTCGCCCTGCAGGCTCAGCCAGGCCGAGGCGCGGTCGCGGAACCAGATGGTCCGGCCGTAGGGGTGCCGGTTGCAGCCGATGCCGCGACCCACCAGCTTGCCCGGGCCGGACGGCTGGGGCGGCTCGCCGAGCAGGGCGATCGCCCGGTGCATGGTCTCGGCCACCTCCACGCAGGTGTCCAGGCGCTCCCCGGTGGGCAGCAGGTCCCCCTTGGCCAGGAAGTTGCGCTCGCGCAGCTCGGTGCGGGACAGGCCGAGCCGTTCGGCCAGCTGGTCCATCTGGGATTCGTAGCCGAGCACGATCTGCATCGCGCCGAACCCTCGGAAGGCGCTGGCCGGCACGTTGTTGGTGAACACCGCGGTGGAGGTGATGCTGGCGTTGGGCACCCGGTACGGCCCGCAGGCGCAGGCCGCGGCGGCGAACAGCACCCGGGGCGACAGGTTGGGGTAGGCCCCGGCGTCGCCGATGATCTCGACCTGCTGCGCGGTGATCGTGCCGTCGCGGTCCGCCCCGGTCCGGTACCGCATGATGAACGGATGCCGCTTGGTGCTGGCCACCAGCGACTCCTGTCGGTCCCAGATCATCCGCACCGGGCGCCGGGTATGCCAGACCAGCAGGGCCAGGAACGCCTCGACGGTCATGTCCTCCTTGCCGCCGAAGCCGCCGCCCATGTACGCGGCGATGACCCGGACCTTGCTCTGCGGCAGCCCCAGGATGTGCGCGATCATGGCCGCGTGCTCGATGACCTGGGTGGACACCCGCAGGGTGAGCACGCCGTTCTCGATCCAGCCCACGCCGGCCTCGGGCTCGAGGTAGGCGTGCTCGACGTGCTGGCTGCGGTACTCCCCCTCGATCACCACGTCGGCGGCGGCCAGCGCGCCGGCCACGTCGCCGCAGTGGATCTGCCAGTTGACCAGGGTGTTGCCGACCTCGTGCACCCGCGGCGCCCCGTCGGCGCGGGCCGAGATGGGGTCGAAGACGCCGGGCAGTTCCTCGTAGTCGACGGCGACCAGTTCGGCCGCCTCGTAGGCGATCTGGGGGGTGGTGGCCGCGACGACCGCCACCGGCTCGCCCATGTACCGGACCCGGTCGGCGGCCAGCACCGGCATGCTCACCTGGAGCTCGGCCAGGCCGCCGCTGGCCAGCTCCACGATCTGGTTGCTGGGCACGTCGGCGGCGGTGAGCACGGCGGCGACGCCGGGCAGGGCGCGGGCCGCGGTGACGTCGATGCCGGTGATCCGGGCGCTGGGCACCGGGCTGCGGACGACCCGGCCGTGCAGCATGCCGGGCAGCTGCCAGTCCGCGGCATAGTGCAGCGAGCCCTTGACCTTGTCCACGAAGTCGTGGTGAGCCGGTGAGGTGCCCACGATTCGATAGGGCTTGGTGAACCGCTGCAGGTCGGGGGTGGTCATTGGTCGGCGTACTCCTCGATGGCGTCGAGGATCTTGGTGTAGCCGGTGCACCGGCACAGGTTGCCGACCAGCGCGTACCTGATCTCGTCGCGGGTGGGCCTGGCCTGGCCTTGGCTAACACAGCGGCGGACCAGGTCGACCGAGGTCAGCACCATGCCCGGGGTGCAGAAGCCGCACTGCGAGGCGCCGCGGCGCAAGAAGCACTCCTGCAGCGGGTGCATGACCTCACCGGGGCCCATCAGGCCGCGCATGGTGGTCACCTCGTGGCCCGCGGCCTGCACGGCCAGGGTCAGGCAGCCGTTGACCGGGTCGCCGTCCAGCAGCACCGTGCAGGTGCCGCAGACGCCCTCGCCGCAGCCGTACCGGACGTCGGCCATCCCGAGCTCGTCGTGCAGCACGTCGAGCACGGTGTCTGACGGAAAGACCCAGACCTCGTGGTCAGTCCCGTTGACGCTGAGCACGATCTGCCGCTTGTTCACCGGGCGTCCCCCGTCGCGCGGGCGGCGGCCTGGCGCAGCGCGCGGGCGACGAGCACCCGGGCCAGCCGGCGCCGGTAGGCCGCGGACGCGTGCACGTCGGAGGCCGGCTCGAGGGTTTCCGCGATCCGGGCCGCGGCCGCGTCCAGGTCCTGGTCCGCGGTGCTGGCCATGGGCCCGGGGTCGGCGAGCATAACGCGATCCGCCACTCCGGCCAGGGCGACGCGGGCGGCGGCGATCTCGCCAGGTCGTTCGCCGAGTTCGACCACGGCGGCCACGGCCACGATCGCGAAGTCTGAGGTGCGCCGGACCATCTCCAGGAACGACCAGCCCTGGCGGGGCCGGGCGACCGGGATCAGCACGTCGGTGATGATCTGCGACTCGGCCAAGGTGGTGGACCAGTAGCCGGCGAACAGCTCGCTGACCGGCACCGTGCGCTCGCCATCGGGACCGCGCGCCACGACCTGGGCTTGCGTGGCCAGCGCGCAACAGCCGATCTCGGAGGTCGGATCGGCGTGCGCCAGGCTGCCGCCGATCGTGCCGCGGTTGCGAACCCGTACGTTCCCGACGTGCCGGATCGCCTCGGCGAGCAGCGGGCAGTGCTGGCGCACCAGGTCGTGCTCGAGCAGGACCCGGTGCCGGGTCAGGGCGGGCAGCCGGAGCAGGTCCCCGGTGCGCGACGGCGGGCGCTGGTCGGCCAGGTTGATGTCGATCAGCAGCTCGGGACGGGCCAGCCGGAGGTTGAGCATCGGCATCAGGCTCTGCCCGCCGGCCAGGATCTTCGCTTCCTCACCGCGGGCGGCCAGCAGGCGCACCGCCTCGTCGTAGCTGCCGGCGGCTACGTAGTCGAAGGGGGGTGCGACCATCCGCGCTACCCGGCCACGGCCTGCAGGCGGGCCACGGCGGCGGCCAGCACCGCCTGGTTGCTGGTCACCACAGGCAGGCCCAGCCGCTCGGCGATGGCCGGGCGGACGGCCATCGCACCGAAGTTCGTGCAGGAGGCGAAGACCAGGTCGATGGTGCCGGCCGCGGCCAGCGGCCCGAGGGCCCGGACCGCGAAGGCCACGATCTCGTCCGGCTCGACCTCCGCGATCGCGAAGTTGTCGGTGATGCCGAGCCCGGTGATGCCGGCCACCTGGATTCCGTCGTCTTCGATGCTGGCCTTGATCTTCTCGTTCAGCTCATCGATGTACGGCGTGATCACGCCGATGCTGGCCGCGCGGGACGCCTCGATCGCGGTCCGGACCGCGCCGATGGTGGATATGACCGGCGCGCCGGTCAGCTCGCTGATCCGCTGGCACAGCTCGGTGTCGTAGTCGTTGCCGCGCAGCGCCCCGGCGCTGGTGCAGCCGAACACCACGACGTCGGGCCGCGCGGTGCCCAGGTCGCGCGCGGCGGGCAGCGCGAACTCGTCCAGCATCCGGTTCTCGCCCGCCGGGGTGGTGTCCTGCATGTACATCCGCGCCGTGTGCAGGGCGGTACCCGGTGGCAGGTCGCGGGTGAAGTCGACCTCCATCATGGTGTTGGAGGACGGGATCATCAGCCCGACCCGGGCGGGCCGGGCCCTCATGGTGTCTGCACCGTCACTGCGACGGGGCCGTCGCGCAGCTCGCGGTAGATGGCGACCTCCTGCGCCGACGGCGGCGCCAGCTCGGTGATCTCGTCGCTGAGTAGCAGCTCGAATCCGGTCTGCGCGCGGACCTGGCTGACGCTCACGCCCGGCTGCAGTGCGCACAGGCGCATCCGCCGGCTGACCGGCTCGAAGTCGAGCAGGGCCAGGTCGGTGACCACGGCCCCGAGCCTGCCGGTGACCAGCCCGGCCCGGGCCCGGCTGTCCCCGCCGGACAGGTAGCCGGGGCTGGTGATGAAGTCGACCCGCTCGACGAAACGCCGCGGCTCGTGCTGGGTCACGATCAGCACCTCGTTGCACAGCGAGATGATGTCGTTCGCGCCGCCGCTGCCCGGCAGTCGCACCCGTGGCCGTTCCATGGTGCCGATCACGCTGGTGTTGATGTTTCCGTACATGTCGACCTGGGCGGCGCCGAGGAAGCCGTAGTCGAAGTAGCCTCGCTGCGCGTACAGGAAGATGTCGGTGATGTCGGTCAGCATCTGCGCCCCGTAGGCGGCGCGCATCTCGTTGGTGGAGATCGGCAGCTTGCCCGGCAGCAGCGCGGTCCCGATGATGCCGCCCTCCAGGACGATGGTCAGGTGCGGCGCGTGCCGGTGCCGGGCCACCGCGGAGGCCAGCAGCGGCATGCCCACGCCGGCGAAGACCACCTTGTGATCGGCCAGCAGCCGGCTGGCCGTGATCGCCATCAGCTCCTCGGCCGTGATGTCGCCGGTGGTGTCGGGTGGGATGTCGGCCGTTATGTCGCTCATCGGGGGGTCAGCTCCCCGGCGTCGGCGGCCAGCGCGGCCAGCCGGTCGGGCCCGGCGGCGGCGAGGAAGCCGGCGAAATCTGCGTGCGCGTCCACGTTCTCCTCCACGTAGCGCAGCCCCGCGGCCGGGCCTTGCTCCTTGGCCGCGGCGGCGTAACCGTCGAAGTGCCGCAGGTCGGGGCCGTAGCGGCCGTAACACTCGTGCGGGTAAGCCCCGTGCGGGGCCGCCACCACGGCGTCGACGGCGAAGTGCGGCAGCATCGTGCGGTCCGGGTGGGCGGCGATCTGTTCCGGGCTGACGATCTCCTCGGCGCTGACGATCACCGTGCGGGCGGCGCGGGCCATGTCGACGTCCATGTGCCGGTACCCGTCGACCTGCACGTTACCGAGCATGTCGGCCCGGTGGGCGTGGATGAGGGCCACGTCGGGGTTGAGGGCCGGCACCGCGGCCAGCCGTTCGCCGGTGTACGGGCAGGTGACGGTCTGCAGGTCCAGCCGGGCGGCCAGGTCGGAGCCGAGCATGGTCAGGGTGGGCAGGAACGGCACGCCCATCGCGCCGGCCTTGTAGCGCAACCCGATGGCCAGGTGGCTCCACTCGTCGTAGGCGACCTCGCCGCGCTCGACGTAGTGCCGGAAGATCGGGGCCAGCCCCCAGGGCAGGCCGATGCCGACCCAGCTGGAGACGATCCGGTCCAGCGCGCCGGTGGACAGGAAGAGCTCGATCTCGTAGCAGGCCAGCGGCCGGGACACGGTCAGGTGCCGGCGCCGCTGCCGCAGTAGCGCGAACACCAGCGCCATCGGCGTCCGCGAGTACAGCGTCCCGCCTATCGCGACGTGGTCGCCGTCGCGGATGAGTTGCACCGCCGCCTCGGCGGTCATCCGCTTGTCCACCGCCGGCCGCCCGCCCGCCTCCCGCTCGGCCCGGGCCGCCAGCACGGCGACGTGTTCCATCAGTCCGCCCGGTTCACTACGGGCGCGGCGACCCGGGTTCCGAGCAGCGGCAGGACCTCGGTGGCCAGCCGGTAGACCTGCTCGGCCTGGTAGTTGTAGGGGCAGAACACCAGGTGCTTGACCCCGGCCTCCAGGTAGGCGGCGATCTGCTCGGCGCATTGCCCGGGCGTGCCGCGCACCGCCGACTCCGGCGTGGCCTCGCTCCAGGCCGGCACGTCGAAGTAGTCGCCCACGTACTGTCCGGCCAGCCGGGTCGCTTCCTCGTAGGAGTCACCGATGCACAGCGGGACCTGGGCGACCAGGTTGAGCTCGTCCGGGTCCCGGCCGGCCTCCTCGGCGTAGTCGCGGATCCTGGACCACGCCCCGGCGATCGACTGCGGGGTGTAGAAGTAGGTCACCCAGCCGTCCGAGCGGGTGGCCACCCGGCGGAGCACCCGATCCACGTACCCGCCGATGAGCACCTGCGGCCGGGGCCGCGGCCGGGGCAGCATCCGCACGTGGGACAGGACGCGGCCGTCCCATTCGCCGCTCACGTCGTCCTCGTCCCACAGCCGGTACAGCATGTCCAGGTTGCGCTCGAAGATCTGGCCGCGCTGGGCGAACGGCACCGCGGTGGCGTGGAACTCCCGCTCGTACCAGCCTGCCGCCACCCCGAGCATGAGGCGCCCGCCGCTGCCGAGCTGGATGGTGGCCGCGGTCTTGGCCAGGATGGCCGGCTCCCGGATGGGCAGCACCAAGATGCCGGTGCCGAGCATGATCCGGCTGGTCCGCGCGGCCACCATGCTCAGCGTGGTCAGCGCCTCCAGGAACGGGAACGGCCGCCGGGCCCCGAGGAACAGGTGATCCCAGGCCCAGACCGACGCGAAGCCGAGTTCCTCGGCGGTGATCGAGTACGCGCAGACCGCGTCCATGTCCGGGACCTTCGTCTCCGGGGTGAAGTTCTCCAGAGCCAAGCCGAACTCGACGGTCATGGGCGAGCCTCCAGGCAGGTGGGCGGGGGACCGCATCGTCCCAGGAGCGGGGCGTGCTCGCCGGCTCCTCCAGCATCGTATGCACGGGCCTCCGGCTGCTTCATTGGCGGGGGCTGCCAGCAAGGCCGGCCATTATTCGGCAACTGATGCCATATCGCTGCCCCGGCCGGAACCGGGATAGTGACAACCAGGCCAGCGCTGTCCTCGATCCCTGGGCCCAGTGGTAATGAGGAGATGCCATGAGCACTGCAGCTGACGCATCTGACCTGGAAGCGACGAGGGCGCGAGAAGAACCGCTGATCCTGGAGCGCCACGGGATCGACTACATCCCGCCGAACGAACGCCACGGCAAGCCCTACACCTTGTTCACGTTCTGGGCGGCCAGCAACGTGCAGATCCTCGCGGTCTCCGTCGGCGTCCTGGCCATCGTCTTCGGCCTCAGCCTGCCCTGGGCGATCTTCGCGATCCTGGTGGGGAACGCGGCCGGCGGCATATACATGGCGCTGCACTCGGTCCAGGGGCCCCGGCTCGGCCTGCCGCAGATGATGCAGTCCCGGGCCCAGTTCGGGATGTACGGGACGGCGCTGCCGAACCTCATCGTGGTGCTGATGTACATCGGCTACTTCACCTCCAGCGCGATCCTCGGCGGGCAGGCGGTGGCCAGCCTGTTCCACGTGACCACGGCCGAGGGCATCATCATCATCAACGCCTTCGTGCTGCTCATCACGTTCTTCGGCTACGACATGTTCCACTCCTACAACAGGATCGTCACCTTCTTGTCGACCGGGATCTTCGTCGCCATCTTGGTCAAGCTGGTGAGCGTGCTGCCCGCGCACCAGGCGGCCGGGGACAACTCCGCGGGCAACATCCTGCTGGCCATCTCGGTGTTCGTCGCCTGGCAGGTCACCTGGGCGCCGTACGTCTCGGACTACTCGCGCTACATGCCGGAGAACACTCCCGCCGTGAAGACGTTCAGCTACACCTACATCGGGTCGGTGTTCGGCGCGTCCCTGCCCATGTGCATCGGAGCGATCGCGGCGGTGGTGGCCGACAAGGCGGTGACCGCGAACGCCCCCGACTACCTGGCCGGCCTGCTGTCCGCCAAGTGGCTGTTCCTGATCATCATCATCCTGGGCGTCGGCTCCGGGAACTTCGGCAACCTCTACGGGCCGTACCTCACGTTCATGGCGATCATCTCGCCGTCCGGCAAGCTCGCGTCCAAGACCACCGGCCGTCCGGCCCGGCTCATCGCCACCACCATAGTCGCGATCATCGGCACGCTCATCGCGATCAAGGCGAGCAGCAACTTCATCTCCGACCTGGAGAACTTCCTGGTCTTCACCTTGTACCTGCTGGTGCCCTGGACCGCGATCAACCTGACCGACTTCTACGTGATCCGGCACGGGAAATACGACATACCCGAGCTGTTCAAGGTCAACGGCAAGTACGGGAAGTTCAACTGGTTCGCGCTGATCGTGTACGCGCTGGCGGTCGGGATCCAGTTCCCGTTCATGAACGACCCGGCCGTCTACGTCGGCCCGATCGCGAACTCCCTGGGCGGTGCGGACATCGCCTGGATCGTCGGCTTCGTCTTCGCGGGTGTCGTGTACTACGTGGGCGCGCGGCTCGGTCTGGCCTCCCCGACCCGGCCCAAGCACGGGTCCGCGGTCCTGACCGGGAAGGGCGCCTGACGGGTTTGCTGAGCCTGTGGGAGTTCGGCGGCGTCGTAGGGTGACGCCGAGCAGAGCTGCCGGGTGGGCCCCCGGCGGTTGGGGTGCCTGAGCGTGCCGTGACAGCTGAGCTCGCCGGGTGCGCCCCGAGTGCGATTAACCGGGAGGATATGGGCTTACGGGAGCGGTTTGTGCACCATAGGCCACCAAACTCGCCCAGAAGCCCGAATGCTCCCTGATAGATGCCGATCTTGTCGAACTGGTGGGCGATGACGGGCTGGCGGGATTGGTGGGATTGGTGGGACGCCGGAGCGGGCTGCTGGGCCGCTACGACGAAGGTCAGGTGCGAGAGGTGATCGAACTCCGAGCCCGCGTATTGCTCGTGCTGGACCGTGTGTTGCGGTGGCGCGCACCAGGGTCGTTCGGATGAATGAATTTGATCTTTTTCTCTTGGGGCCCGACACATGGACCGCGAGGCCGGGCCGGCGGATGATGTGGCCGGGAGGTCATCTATGAAGACCACGGCAGCGGTGCTCAGGGACGTGGGCAAGGACTGGGAGATCATCGAGCTGGACCTCGACCCGCCCAAGGAGGGCGAGGTGCTGATCCGGTTCGCGGCGGCGGGCCTGTGCCATTCGGACGACCACCTGCGGACCGGTGACATCCCGGTCCGCTACCCGATCGTCGGCGGGCACGAGGGGGCGGGCATCGTCGAGGAGGTCGGCACGGGGGTCAGCCGGCTCAAGCCGGGCGATCACGTGGTCTGCTCGTTCCTGCCGACCTGCGGGCACTGCCGGTTCTGCGCCAGTGGCATGACCAACCTGTGTGACATGGGCGCGCTGTTCGTGGACAACTGCCTGCCGGACGGGACGTTCCGGTTCCACGCCGACGGCGAGGACTTCGGCCAGATGTGCCTGCTGGGCACGTTCTCCCAGCGCTCGGTGGTCTCCGAGCACTCCTGCATCAAGATCGACGACGACCTTCCGCTGGAGACAGTGGCGCTGGTCGGCTGCGGCGTGCCGACCGGGTGGGGCACCGCGGTCAACGCGGGCGGCGTGCGGCCCGGCGACACGACCGTGATCTACGGGATCGGCGGAGTGGGCATCAACGCCGTCCAGGGCGCGGCGTTCGCCGGCGCGCGTAACGTCATCGCGGTTGACCCGCTGGAGTTCAAGCGGGAGAACGCGATGGAGTTCGGCGCCACGCACGTCGCGGCTTCCGCGCAAGCGGCGCAGGAGCTTGTCTTGGAAGTGACCCGTGGCGTCGGCGCGGACCAGGCGCTGGTCACCGTCGGAGTGGTGACCGAGGAGGTCATCGCGGCCGCGTTCGCGGCGGTGCGCAAGCGCGGCACGGTGGTGATCACCGGGCTGGCCGGGCCGGGCAAGAAGACGATCCAGATACCGTCGTTCGAGCTCACCTTGTTCGAGAAGCGGATCCAGGGCGCGCTGTTCGGCAGCGGCAACCCGTTCGAGACGATCCCGCGGCTGCTCGATCTGTACCGGGCGGGCCAGCTCAAGCTCGATGAGCTGATCACCAACCGCTACCAGCTCGACGAGGTCAACCAGGGCTACCGCGACATGCTGGACGGCCGCAACGTCCGCGGCCTGCTCATCCACTCCTCCTGACCCCCGGGTGCGGGGGCCGGGGCGGGCGTGAGACGATCCAGTCCAACGGGCAAGATCAACATCGCGTCGCCGCTACTGGGAGTGAGCATGGCATCGGCCACAGTGAACCGCCGTAGCTTCGACCTGGCCGGCCTGGACGTGCCGGCGCTGGAGATCACGGGGACCGCGGACGGTCCGCTACTGACCGTGATCGCGGGCGTGCACGGGTGCGAATACTCCTCGCAGGCGGGGCTGCGGGCCTGGGCCGGCCGTCTGGCCGGCCGCGAGCTACGCGGCCGCGTGGTGGCCGTGCCGGTGCTGAACCTGCCGTCGTTCTGGGCCCGGACCCCGTTCGTGGTGCCCGAGGACGGCAAGAACCTCAACCGCCAGTTCCCCGGGAACGCCTCGGGCAGCCTGGCCGAACGGCTCGCCTACGACACCTTCACCAAGGTCATCACGGGCTCGGACGCCCTGATCGACATGCACGCCGGGGACATGGTCGAGGCGCTCCAGCCGTTCGCGCTCTACGACGCGGGCCCCAGCGAGGCCCGGGCCCGGGAGATGGCCAGCGCCTACGGGCTCGGGTACGTGATCCGCCAGGAACCGGGGCCCGACCGCGCCGTGGGCGGCACGAGCAGCGCCGCGGCGGCGGAGATCGGGATCCCGGCCATCATCGCCGAGGCGGGCGGATGCGGCCTGGTCGAGCGGGCGGCCGTCGAGGCGCACGTGCGCGGCCTGAACCGGGTGCTGGCGTTGCTCGGGATGTCCGAGGGACCCATGCCCGACGACGGGCCGCCGCCCACCTACCTGCAGCGGTTCCTGTGGCTGCACGGCCGGGACGAGGGATGGTGGGAGCCGGCCGTGCAGGTCGGGGAGGCGGTCGCCGAGGGGCAGGTTATCGGGACGGTCAGCAGCATCGACGGAACCCAGACCCTGGAGACCATCACCGCGCCGGCGGACGGCGTGCTGATCTTCATCACCAGTTCGCC
>PLIQ01000220.1:20255-38948 GCA_003140115.1 Actinomycetota bacterium
TGCCGGCTCTGGGGGATCTGGCGACGATGCCGGCTCGGGACGCGACTGGCGTTCACCATTCAGATCTAGGTGGCCGGAAGGAAGTCAGGTCATGAGGTCAGTTTCCTCGCTATCAGGTGGGTCGCGGTCTCGATTCCGCCGTCGGATGCTGCTGGCGGGCGTGGCCGCGCTGGCGCTGGCGGCGGCCGGCTGCAGCAGCACGAGCAGCAGCAGCGGCAGTTCGGGGGCGGCGTCGTCGGCAGGTACCCCGATCGCGGGCGGCACCGCGATCATGGCGGAGGCGCCGGAGAACGCGCCGAGCTACATCTTCCCGTACATGGCCAGCGCCGTGGTCAGCAACGTCAACCTGTTCGACTTCCAGTACCTGTTGTACCGGCCGCTGTACTGGTTCGGCACCGGCGACCAGCCGTCGGTGAACACCTCGCTGAGCCTGGCCAACCTGCCGGTGGTCAGCGGCAAGAACGTGACGATCACGCTGAAGCCCTACATGTGGTCCAACGGCACCCCGGTGACCGCGCAGGACGTGGTGTTCTGGCTGAACATGGAGCTGGCCGAGCCGGACAACTACTTCGGCTACACCGGGTTCCCGTCGAACGTCTCGAACATCAAGGCGGTCAGCCCGACCGAGCTGACCATGACGATGGACAAGGCCTACAACTCGAACTGGTTCCTGTACAACGAGCTGAGCCAGATCACCCCGATGCCCGCGGCGTGGGACGAGACCGCCTCCGGGCCGAGCGACTGCGACACCAACGTCAAGGACTGCGCGGCGGTGTGGACCTACCTGACCGGCCAGGCCAAGAACCTGTCCGGCTACGCGAGCTCGCCGCTGTGGGGCATCGTGGACGGGCCGTGGAAGCTGAGCCAGTTCACCGCCGCCGGGTTCGTGGCCTTCGTCCCGAACAAGTCCTACTCCGGACCGGTCAAGCCGAAGCTGTCCGTGTTCGAGGAGTTGCCGTTCACCACCGACGCCGCGGAGTACAACGTGCTTCGCTCGCCCTCGGGCAGCAAGATCGACTTCGGCTACCTGCCCAACGAGGATGCGCCGCCGGTCCAGTCCGGCCAGACCGTGGGCACCAACCCGCTACCGGGCTACACGCTGGCGCCGATCTACCCGTGGGGCATCGACTACTACGCGATGAACTTCCAGTCGACCATCTCCGACCACGCGGCCATCTTCAAGCAGCTGTACTTCCGGCAGGCGATGGCCTACCTGATGAACCAGGCCGCGATCATCAAGGGCCCGCTGCGCGGGTACGGGACGGTCACCGTGGGCCCGGTGGCCGCGACGCCGGCCACCTCGTGGCTGTCGTCTCAGGGCCGGGCGGGCGACCCGTTCCCGTACAACCCGGCCAAGGCCAAGAGCCTGCTGGCCAGTAACGGCTGGACCGTGAACCCGGGCGGGGTCACCACCTGCACCAACGCGTCCGCCTGCGGCCCGGGCATCACCCAGGGAACCGGCCTGAGCTTCACCTTCGCGTACGAGAGCGGCGTCACCTGGGTCCAGCAGGAAATGGTCGAGCTGCAGTCCAACGCGGCGGCGATCGGGATCAAGCTGAACCTGGATCCCAAGCCGTTCGCGCAGGTCATCGCCCAGTCCGGCGGCAACTGCGTGGTCATTAAGGCGCCGTGCAACTGGGACCTGGCGAACTGGGGATTCGGCTGGTCGTTCTCGCCCGACTACCTGCCGACCGGCGAGGAGCTGTTCCAGTGCGGCGCGGTCTCGAACTCCGGCGGCTACTGCAGCAGCGCCGACGACTCGCTGATCGCCCAGACGCTGACCAGTTCCAACCTGCAGCTCTTCTACCAGTGGCAGAACTACCTGGCGCCGCAGCTGCCGGTGGAGTACCAGCCCAACGCGGCCTACACCCTCACCGAGGTCGCGAACAACCTCAAGGGAGCCCTGCCGCAGAGCCCGACGCTGAGCATCAACCCGGAGAACTGGTACTTCGTTAAGTGACCAGTCTGACCAGCCTTGCGGGCCGGACCGCGGTCGTGACCGGGACCGCGCACGGGATCGGGGCCGGGATCGCGCAGGCCCTGGCCGACGAAGGCGCGACGGTCCGCGGCGTCGACAAGGACGTCGCGGACCTGACCAGCCCGGACGCGGTCCGGGAGTTCTTCGCGGCGGTCGGCCCGGTGGACATCCTGGTCAACAACGCGGGCGGCGTCGCCGGCCAGGTCGGCCGCCCGCTGGAGGAGGTGACCGACGACGACTGGCGGCAGGTGGTCGACGCCAACCTGACCAGCACCTTCTTGTGCACCCGGGCGGTGGTGCCGGCCATGAAGGANNCGTTCGGGATCACGGTGAACTGCATCGCGCCCGGGTTCATTCTGTCCAACCCGACCACGCAGCGGCAGTGGGAGAGCTACGGCGAGGCGCGGCAGGAGGCGCTGGTGCAGGGCATTGCCATGCGGCGGCTGGGGACACCGGCGGACATCGCTAACGGAGTGGTTTTCTTCGTCGCGGAACGATCATCGTGGGTGACCGGGCAGACGATCTCGATTGACGGTGGTCATGCTCTCCTTTGATCCCGACGACGATGCCTACCTGGCCGAGCTCGCCGAGTTCGTCGCCGTGCCCAGCATCAGCCGGGACGCGTCGCACGCCACGATGCGGGCCGCGGCGGAGTGGCTGGCCGACCAGCTCTCGTTCGCGGGCGGCCGGGTGGTGGCCGCCGACGGCCATCCCGTCGTCTACGGAGCGTGGCTCGGAGCGCCTGGAGCGCCTACGGTCTTGGTCTACGGGCACTACGACGTGCAGCCGACGGGTTCCCGCGCCGAATGGGAGTCGCCGCCGTTCGAGCTGACCCGGGACGGCAGCGTCGTGCGCGGGAGAGGCACCAGCGACGACAAGGGGCCCGTGTACATCGTGCTCAAGACCGCGCAGGCGTTCATGGCGCAGGAGGGCCGGCTGCCGCTCAACGTGAAGTTCCTGTTCGAGGGCGAAGAGGAGATCGGCAGCCCGCACCTGGCGGGATTTGTCGCCGCGCACGCCGAGGAACTGGCCGCCGACCTGGTCATCTCCGCCGACGGGGCGATGTGGCGGCCGGACGAGCCCTCGGTCGCGGTGATGTCGAAGGGCCTGGTCGCGATGGATATCGTCGTCGAGGGCGCCAGCACGGATCTGCATTCGGGACGGTACGGCGGCACCGTCGCCAATCCCCTGCACGCGCTGGCCGACATCCTGGCCAGCCTGCACCGTCCGGACGGCAAGGTCGCCGTCGACGGCTTCTACGACGGCGTCGCCGCATTGAGCCCGGAGCGCCGGGCCGAGCTGGCCGGGGTTTCGTTCTCTGAGCCGCGCTACCTGGCTGACCTGGGACTGAGCGAACCGTTTGGCGAGCCGGGGTTCACCACCTTGGAGCGGCTCTGGGAACGGCCCACGCTGGAGGTCAACGGCGCGGCGGGCGGCGGGAAGTACACCGTGATCCCGCACGTCGCGGTGGCCAACCTGTCCTGCCGCCTGGTGCCCGGGCAGGATCCGGGGGCCGTGATCGAGGCCATTACCGCTCACGTGGCGGCCCGGCCGGCCCCGGGCGTCCGCGTCGAGGTGCGGCCCGACGACGTCCGGGTGCCCGCGTACACCATCCCGGCCGGTCATCCGGCGATCCAGGCCGCCACCGCGGCCCTCGAAGCGGTCTACCGGGACCAGCCGGTCCTGCTCACCTGCATACCCGGGACGCTGCCGGCCACCGCCCTGTTCGAGCGGCTGCTGGGGATCAAGACGCTGTTCTTCTCGTTCTCCACGGCCGACGAGAAGCTCCACGCGCCCAACGAGTACCTGCGCATCCGCAGGCTGAAGGAGGGAATGCGCGCATGGGAATACCTGTGGCGCCTGCTGGCTACACGGCTTACTCCTACCTGAGCGCCGGTGAGGACTTTCGCGGCTTCGAGCTGGCCCCCGAGTTCGGCCGGGTGCCGCCCTGGTCCGGCCTGGCGGGCCTGACCGCCGAGCAGCAGGAGCGAGCGCAACGGCTGCTGCACGAGAGCCTGGTGATCAGCCTGCACGACCATCCGGTCAGATTCCCGCTGCGGATGGAGGAAACCCCGGAGTACAACCGCACCGGGCGCCAGCACGCCGCCTACGCGGGCCTGGCGGCGTCGGGCATGACCGTGGTGTTCGACAACATGATGGACGGCACGGCGTGCGTCACCGGGAACGCCCCGTGGCGGTGGGCCGACATCATCACCGACCTCGGCATGCGCCTAGCCGACCTGGCCCACCAGGACCACGTCATGGTGGTCCGCACCCTGGCCGACATCGACGAGGCGTACCGCTCCGGGCGGGTCGGGCTGGTGTTCGGGCTGGAGTCGGCCACGCCGATCGAGAACGAACTGGACCGGCTCGACGTGCTGTACGGCCTGGGCCTGCGGCAGATCGGCATCGCCTACTCCGACGCCAACTCCCTCGGCGGCGGCCTGGCCGAGCCTCAGGACTCCGGGCTGACCGCCTTCGGCCACCGGGCGGTGACGCGGATGAACAAGCTGGGCCTGGCCATCGACCTGTCCCACGCGGGCGACCGCACCGCGCTGGATACCTGCGAGCAGAGCGAACGCCCGGTGTTCATCACCCACGCCGGNNGTGGGCATCGACCACGTGGCGTTCGGGCCGGACACGCTGTACGGCGACCATGTGGCCCTGCACCGGATCTTCGCTCACCTGCTCAGCATGCGCGCGGCCCGGGGTCCGTCCTTCGACCCGGTCGCCTACGTCGACGGCCTGGAGAACCCCACCGAGAACTTCGGCAACATCTGCGGCTGGCTGGTCCAGCACGGGTACGACGACGCGGACATCCGCGCCGTCCTCGGCGGCAACATCTACCGGACGCTGCAGTCGATCTGGGTGTTACCTGGTTTGTCTCCGGTCGACGGCTAGGACTGGTTCGATCAGGCTCGCCGCGGCGAGCAACGCCATGTCGGCGCCGCGTGGCGCGGACAGCTGGATCCCGACCGGGAGCCCGTCATCCCATCCGCAGGGCAGCACCAGCGCCGGGTCCCCGGTGAGGTTGAACACGCCGGTGAACAGGCCCTCCAGTTCGCCCTCCGGGGTGTCCACCGGCGGGGTCGTCACCGGGGCGGCGAACGGGGCGGCGGGCGTGACCAGTACGTCGACGCCGCGGTACACCTCCGCCGCCCGCGGCAGCAGGTCGTCGCGGCGCCGGCCGGCGCCGTGGTAGGCATCCTCTGTTACGTGTGATGCCGTCCGGAGCAGCCGGAGCGTTTCCGGCCCGTAGCGCTCGGGGTGGCTGTCGACCTGAGCGCGGTGCACCTGCCAGGCCTCGAACAGAATAATGTCGCCGAACGACCCGGCGATCTCGCTCAAGACGGAGCCGTCCACGTCTACCACGGGGAACGCCCCGGCCAGCCGGGCCAGCGCGGCCCGCAGCGCGGCGGCGACTCCCGGCCGGATGTCCGGGTGATCAAGCTGCGGCCTGGCCACGCCCAGCCGCAGCGTGGCGTGCGCGGGGCCGCTCGCCGGTGCGCTCGCCGACCCGCTGGCCGGCTCCTGGCCGGTGAGGGCGGCGAAGACGGTCGCGGTGATCGCGACGTCGGCGCCGAGGATGCCGATATGGTCCAGGGACGGCGAGAGCGGCTGGGTGCCTGCCACGTCGATGGCGCCGAACGACGGCTTGAAGCCGACGACCCCGCAGTAGTGAGCCGGGATCCGGATCGAACCGCCGGTGTCGCTGCCCAGTGCCGCCGGGCACACGCCCGCGCCGACCAGCGCCGCCGAGCCGCCGCTCGAGCCGCCCGCGGTGCGCTCTGGGTCAAAGGGGTTGCGGGCCTCGGGCACGTCGGGGTGGACCGCCCCGGCCGCGTACTCCAGCAGGGACGTGGCCGCGAAGACGTCGGCGCCCGCCGCGCGCAGCGCCGTGACCACCGGAGCGTCGAGGACCGCGGGGGCCCCGGCCATGTCGTGGGGGTTCCCGTTGCCGCGCGGGTGCCCGGCCACGTCGATCATGTCCTTGACCGCGACCGGGACGCCGTGCAGCGGACCGTCCGGCTGGCGGGCGGGGGCGGGAAAGATGGTGACCACCGCGTTCAGCGGGCCGCCGAGACGGAGCGCTCGCTCCTGTGCGGCCAGCAGCTCGAGGTTGGCGACCTCGCAGGTCCGCTCGCCCCGCTCGATCGCGCGGATCAGCTCTCCGGCGTAGCTGGTCAGCGGGCCGTTCAGGTCGCGGAGCAGGTCGTCGACCTCGGTCTTCCGCTTGCGGACCATCAGGTCGCGGTAGATGCCGCTGTGCGACTTCGCGCTCCCGCGGTTGAACGCGACCAGACGGGCCAGGGAGCCCTCCAGGTCACCGGGATCGAAGCCGTCGAAGGCCTCCGGACGGACCGGCGCCTGGGCCAGCACCTCCCGGGCGGTCGCGAGCATCAGCGGCCGCCACTTCGGGTCCTCCAGGGAGTCGGCGATCGACAGATCCGACACCGCCCCCGCGTAGAGCATGGCCCCGTAGGCCTCCTTGCCCCACAAGAAGCCCAGGATGTTATCGGTCGGCTCCGCGTAGGGCAGGGCGGCGGCCAGTTCGCGCACCCGTTCGCTGAGGCCGCCCGCGGGTTCGCCGACCCGGAAGGTCCCGATGTTGCCCTGCATGATCAGCCCGGGTTCCAGCCAGTCTGCGCCGAAATTCACGAAGCTGGCCAGCACGCGCTCGGGCCCGACCGCCGCGGACAGGGTTCCCGTGGTCAGGCCGTTCTGGAAACTGACCACGTAACCGTCCGGCGCCAGGCGCCCGCGCAGCAGCTCGGCCGCGGCGGCGGTGTGGTGGCTCTTGGTGGCCACCGCCGCCCGCGCCACGGTGGCGGGCAGGTCGTCCGGCAACACCGCCCTGGCCGGCACCGTGAAGTTCTCGACCGGCCCGCAGATGGACAGGCCCCGCCGGTTGATGGCCTCGACATGGGCCGGATCGGCGTCGCAGAGAAGAACGTCATGACCGGCACGGATCAGGTGAGCACCGATGGTGCCGCCGATGGCACCGACACCGATAATCGTCAGCTGCAAGAAAGCTCCTCATGTCCTGGTTCTGACCGCAGGCTACGCCACGCCCGCGGCTCGCCTTGTCCCGGGCGACATTCCTGGCTGTGGCGCATTGTGCTCTGGTCACGGGGCCGCGGATCGGCGCCGGGGCCCGCTTGCCGGGTGGCCCGCGGGCGGGGGACGCTGATCGGGACACGGGCGCGATGAACAGAGGGAGGACACGATGGCGGAGGCGGCGCAGAGCGGGGAGCACGGCGAGTTCTGGCGGGCGTTCAAGCCGATCGAGCAGGTGTTCCGGCCTGGCGCGATGCCGGAGGCGTACATCGCGAACGCGGCCATCGACGACGACCGGTACTACGCTCCGCTGTCGGAGACGGTCGGCACCCGGCCGCTGTTCATCTCCCCGGGCCAGAACCGGTGGTGCGACGTACTGCTGTGCCGCGGGGCCGGGCTGGTCAACCGGCACTACCACCCGCAGCAGGTGTTCGCGTACACGATCTCCGGCAAGTGGGGGTACCTGGAGCACGACTGGGTGGCGACCGCCGGGGACTGGATCTACGAGGCGCCCGGCGAGGCGCACACGCTGGTGGCGTACGAGAGCGACGAGCCGATGCGGGTGACGTTCAACGTCACCGGCCCGCTGATCTGGCTGGACGAGAACGGCGAGCCCAACGGCCACTTCGACGTGTTCGACTACATCAAGCTGTGCCGCGAGCACTACGAGAAGGTCGGGATCGGCGCCGACTACGTTGACAAGCTGTTCCGCTGACCCGGGCCAACGCCGTCGTTGGCCCGGGAAGCCAGCGATCTTTAGAAGGTGCGGATGGCGATCTCGGCGGGCGCGGCGAGCAGGTTGGTGATCTCGTCGTCCAGGCGGCTGAGCGTGATCGACACGCCCGCCATGTCCAGAGACGTGCAGTATTCGCCGACGTAGTTCCGCCGCACGTTAATGCCGCGCTGGGCCAGCAGCTCGTGGGCGTACCCGTAGAGCAGGTACAGCTCGCTGATCGGGGTGCCGCCCAGCCCGTTGATCATGAGCGCCACGTTGTCCCCGGAGTGGAAGGGCAGGTCGGTCACGACCGCCTCGAGCAGCTCGTCGACGATCTCGTTGGCGCTGGCCAGCTTCTCCCGGCGGCGGCCCGGCTCGCCGTGGATGCCGACGCCCATCTCCATCTCATCGTCGCCCAGCTCGAACAGCGGGGAGCCCTTGGCCGGCGGGGTGCACGAGGTCAGCGCCATGCCCATGGTCCGGGTCACGGAGTTGACCTTGTTGCCGATGCGGATCAGCTCGTCCAGGTCGGCGCCCTGCTCGGAGGCGGCCCCGGTCGCCTTGATGACGAAGAAGTTCCCGGCCACGCCGCGCCGGCCGACGGTGTAGGTGGAGTCCTTCACCGCCACGTCGTCGTCCACGATCAGCGTGCCGATCGTGATCCCGTCCGCCTCGGCCATCTCCTGGCCCATCTCGAAGGCCATCCGGTCACCGGTGTAGTTGTTGATGATGTGCAGGACGCCCTTGGGCGAGGCGAGGAGCTTGCTGGTCTCCAGCACGTAGTCCATCGGCGGCGCGGCGAACACGTCGCCCGGGCAGGCGGCGTCGAGCATGCCCTTGCCGACGATCATCACGTGGGCGGGCTCGTGCCCGGACCCAGAGCCCTGGATGATCGAGACCTTGTCGTCGCGGGGCGCGTCGACCCGCATGATGAGGTTGAACTCGGGCACGTACTTCAGCGTGTCCGGGTTGGCCAGTGCGATGCCCTTGAGCATCTCGGGCACGAACTGGCGAGGGTCGTTGACGAACTTCTTCATGGCGCTGACCTCCAAGGATTAAGAACTCAGGATTCAACCGGGCGCTTGCCCCACTGGTCGGCGAGCGCCTCGAACATGACGGCCACCGCCATGGCACCCGCGTCCAGGGTGCCGATGCTGCGCTCGCCGGTGTAGCTGGCCCGGCCGCGCATGGCCTGCATCGACCGGGTCGCCTCGGCCCGCTCGCGCGCGACGGTGGCCGCCGCCCGCAGGGCCGCGGCCGCGTCGTCTCCCGCGGCGATGCGCTCCTGCAGGGTGTCCACCGCGGGCACCAGCGCGTCCAGCAGGGTCTTGTCCCCCACGTCTGACTTCCCGCGGGCCTTGATGCCCTCGATCGAGGCCCGCAGCATCGCGATGACCTGGGCCTGCTCCAGGTGGTCCACGGCTCCGGCGGTCGTCCCGGCGCGCAGGAACGCGGTACCCCAGATCGGGCCGGAGGTGCCGCCGATGCGGCTGGTGATGACGACGGCGACCTTCTTCAGGAAGGTCCCGATGTCGGTCCGGTCGAAGTCGTCCCAGCCGGACAGCACGAGCTCGAAGCCGCGCGCCATCGAGTAGCCGAAGTCGCCGTCGCCGACCACGGCGTCCAGGTCGCCGAAGTACTTCTCGTTGTCGACCGCGACCGTCGCGATGGTGTGGACGACCGCCTCGACGTCGGACAGGTCTGCTGTGGACATGGGTGCTCCTTGGGGAAGCAGGCGGGTGAAGTCGGCCAGGGTGATCCAGGCCCCCGGGGTGGCCCGGCTGCGGTTAGCCAGGACGGTCGTCGGCTCGCCGCCGGGATCGCCCAGCGAGGAGACGACCAGGGCGGCTTCGCTGAAGTCCTCGTCGACGGTGTAGCCGTTGACGGTGATCATGGTGGTCAGGCCGGCGCCGGTGGCGGCCAGCAGGCCGTTGCGCGAGTCCTCGACCACGACCGCGTGGTCCGCGGACACGCCGAGGGAGTCCAGGGCCAGCAGGTAGATGTCGGGCGCGGGCTTCTTGCGCGGGACGACGTCGCCGGCGAACACAGCGACCTGGCGGGCGTGTTCCGCGCCCACGGCCCGTTCCAGGGTGGCCCGGACCGACGGCTCGGCCGACGTCGAGGCCACCGCCACCAGCCAGCCCGCGGCCAGCGCCTCGGCCACCACGCGGTCGATACCGGGCCGGGGCGGGACCGCGCCGGAGGCGACCAGTTCGGCGTAGATGGCGCTCTTGCGCCGGTGCCAGTCCGCCACGGCGCCTTGGCGGCCCTCGGCGTCGGCGGGCAGGCCGGCTGCCGCCACGAACTCGGGGGTGAGCAGGCTGGCCAGCCGCTCCTTACCGCCGCCGATGCGGAGCTTTTCCTTGTAGTCCGCCACGCTCCAGCGGACCGGCAGGCCGAACTCCTCGAAGGTCTGGTTGAACGCGGGCAGGTGGCCGTAGCGCTCGGTGTCAGCCAGCACCCCGTCGCAGTCGAAGATGAGCGCCGGGTCCGCCGGACCGCTCACGCGGTCACCAAGCCCGCCCGACGCTGCCGAAGCGGCGCATGTGGTCGGCGGCCATGTCCTTGACCGCGGCCCGGACCGCGGTGAACAGCGATGGCGGGTCCCAGCTGCCGCGTTCCTCCGCGCCGCGCAGGAAGGCCAGGTTGGCCTGCATGTAGATGACCTTGAGCGCGGTGGAGATGTTCACCTTGGCGCAGCCGCGCGCGATCAGGTCGGTGAACTGGGCGTCGGTCATCCCGGTGCCGCCGTGCAGGGCGATGGGGATCGGCTGGGCGGCCACGATGTCGGACACCCGCTGTGCGTCCAGCTTGGGCTCGGAGTGGTAGACGCCGTGCGCGTTGCCGATGGCGGGCGCGAACACGTCGATGCCCGTGGCCCGGATGAACTCCAGCGCCACCGGCAGCGACTGCCGCTCGGCCTCCTCGTCCGAGCCGATGTCGTCCTCGACGCCGGTGATGGACTCGATCTCACCCTCGACGTTCGCCCCGTAGGACCTGGCCTCGGCCACGACCTCGATCGTCTGCCGCTGGTTCTCCTCCACCGGCAGCCGGGAGGCGTCGAACAGCACCGAGTTCCAGCCCTTGCGCAGGCAGCTGGTGATGACCTCGCGGTCCGGGCAGTGGTCCAGATGCAGGCTGACCGGGACCTCGATGCCCGCGGTCAGCTCCCGCCACATGGCGTACAGCAGGTCCAGGCCGACCGACTTGACCGTCTTGACCGAGGTCTGGACGATGACCGGGGAGCGCTGCTCCACGGCCGCGGCCAGCACCGCCTCCAGCGTCAGGTCGTTGACCACGTTGATGGCCGCGACGCCGTAACGCTCGCTGAACGCGCGGTCGACGATCTGCTTCAAGGGCACGACGGGCACACCTGCGAACTTACGCAGCGCCGCGGCCGGATGGATCAGTGGAACTACGCATCTTCGGGGAGGACTTCCCCTACCGGACGGCCTGCCGGAGCCGGGCCCGGCCGGCCAGCGCGGCCAGCTCGGTGCGGTTACGGGCGCCGGTCTTGCGCAGCACCGCGCCGGCGTGCTTTTCAACGGTCCTGATCGACAGGACCAGCTGCTCGGCGATCAGCTTGTCGGGCAGGCCCTGCTCCATCAGGCTGCGCACCTGGCGTTCGCGGTCGGTCAGGGCCGGCTCGGACCCGTCGTCCCGCAGGCCTCGGTGGAGCCGCTGGAGCGCCGGACCGGACAAGATGGCCTGGCCGCGGCCGGCCGCGATGACGGCCCGGGCCAGTTCCGGCCCGTCCGCGCCGGTGTCCACGCAGCCGCGCGCCCCCGCGCGGATCGCGCTGGCGACCAGCTTTTCGTCGCCGACCTCACACAGGACGACCACGGCCAGATCGGGGTGGCGGCTGAGCAGCAGGCTGGTCAGGTCCCGGGCCGGGCGGCCCGGGACGGGCGGCGGCCCGTCGGCGGTCAGGCCGAGGTCGGCCAGGCCNNTCGGCCAGGCCGAGGTCGGCCAGCACCACGTCGGGCCGCAGGCCGGAGCAGGCGTCCAGTGCCTGATCGGCCGTGCTGACCTCGCCGACCACCTCCAGGCCCGGATCGGTCGTGGACAGCAGGCGGGCGATCCCGGCCCGCAGCAGCGGCCGGGCCGCCGCGATGAGCACGCGCAGCCGCGGGGCGGCCTGCTCCTCCTCGTGCCGGTAAGGGAACCGGGCCCGGATCCGGGTGCCCCAGCCGGCCAGCGAATCGACGTCGACCGTGGCCCCGAGCACGCGCGCGTGCTCGCTGACGGCGCGCAGCCCGAACCGGTCGCCCTGCCACTCGGCCGTGGGATCGAAGCCCTGCCCGTCGTCCTGGACCAGGAGCGTCACGGCGGNNTCCCGGCCGAGACGTACCCGACCTCAAGGCCGCCGATGCTCTGCGCCCAGGCCGCCTCCGAGCGGAGCGCCGCGTCCAGCGTCTGGCCCTTGAGCGGCGACGCGGCCAGGCCGAGCAGCGTGAGCCTGATCTCGGCCAGGGCGTCCCGGGCCGCCGTGCCGGCCTGCCGGAGCTGGCCCGCCACCGCCCCGGCGACCGCCATCGCGGTCAGCTCGCGCTCGGCGGCGTCGAGGTAGACGCGGATGCTCACCAGGCGCTGGGTGAGGCTGTCGTGGACCTCGCCGAGCAGCCGGTCGCGCTCGGCCGCCGCGGCCTCGGCCCGGGCCCGTTCCTCGGCGGCCTCGTGCATCTGGGCGGTGGCCAGCGCGATGGCGGCGTGCCGGGCGAACAGCTCGAGCAGCTCGGCGTCGTCCGGCCCGAAGACCCGGCGCTCGTCGCGGCTGAACACCACGCAGGCCCCGATGATGCGCCCGCGCCACTCCAGCGGCACGCCGATCACGCCGCGCAGGGTGGCGCGGTCCTCGGACGCCAGGTGGCCGCCGGGGACCTCGTCGTAGCGGGCGAACCAGACCGGGGCGCGGCGCGCCACCACCGCGCCGGTCATCCCCTCGGTGAGCGGGAAGACCCGGCCGGACTGGCACGCCACGCCGATGTCGGCTTCCTTGCGGTAGGTGCCGGCCGCCTCGTCGACGCTGCAGATCGAGCCCGCGTGGCAGCCGAGCAGCTCGGTGCACCGCCGCAGGATCCGTTCCAGCAGGGGGTGCAGCGAGAACTCGCCGGCCAGGTCCTCGGCCACCGCGATCAGGCCAGCCGCCCGTGCCGCGGCACCCGGCTGATCCCGCGGCAGCCCCGCGGGAAATGGATCGGCGGACACGCGCCCTCCGGATCTTGACCACGCTGTCACGCCGCCGAGCGACTCGCTCAGCGGCCGATCCGAGCATCACCCGCCGGGTAACGCCACGTCAAGGTGGCCCGCCCCGCGGCGGGCCGCTCAGGCGTAGATCGACTTGAACTGCTGGTAGGCGCCGATCGCGTTCGGGCCGAGTTCGCGGGCGATGCTTCAGGCCACGACGGACAGGAGCGGCGCTAGCACGGGCAGGTCCTCCTCCGCGGCGGTCAGGATGACGCCGCTGACCAGCTTGCGGGCGTCGCGGAGCAGGTCAGCGGCGAGTTCGATGCCGACCGCGCGGGCCGCGCCGCGGCCGGCCCGTTCCATGGCGCGCAGGGTGTCCGGGGGGATGGTCACGCCGGGCACCTCGTGGGCCAGGTAATCCGCCTCCTCGAAGCTGCGCAGCGGGGTGACCGACAGCAGCAGCCGGATGTCTTCGGCTTCTAGCGCGCTCACCACGCGGAGCAGCGAGTCCAGCTCGTAGACGGGCCGGCTGACCAGGAAGTGCGCGCCGGCCCGGACCTTGGCCCGGGCCCGGGCGATCTCGGCGTCGGGGTCGCGCGCGCCGGGGTTGACCCGGGCGCCGACGCAGAACGAGGTCCTGGTGGTCAGGGCCAGGCCGTTGGAGTCGCGGCCCGCGTTCAGGCCGGCCAGCAGCGCGATCAGGCCCAGCGAGTCGACCTCCCAGATGCCGTCCACGGCCGGATAGTCGCCCCGGACCGGCGGGCTGCCGGTGGTGCTGATCACGCTGCGGATGCCGAGGGCATGCGCGCCGAGCAGGTCGGCCTGCAGGGTCATGATCGTCTTGTCCCAGGCCGCCACCGTGGCGACGGTCTCCACGCCGGCTTGCTGCTGTAGGTGCAGGGCCATGTCCAGGGAGTCCAGGTGGGTGCGGGCGCTGTCCGGCGGCTGGACCGCGAACAGCCCGATGCCCTGGGCCTGGAGCTCGGCCGCCGCCTCGAGCGCCTCGCCGGCCGGGGTGGCGATCGTGGCCGCGACGATGAACCGGCGGCTGGCTAGCTGGTCGGCCAGGGTGCCGGCGGCGGGGTGGGCCGGGCGGGAGTGGTGGCGGGGGGACGTCCGGAGGTTGGCCGCCGGGGACGGGGCGGCGGCGCGGACGGCGCCGAGGGTGGCCTGGATGTGGGTGGGGGTCGTGCCGCAGCAGCCGCCGACCAGCGATACCCCGGCGCCGGCGAACCGGGCGAGGTAGCGGGCGAAGTACCCGCCGTCGATGGCGAACTCGAAGCTGCGCGGTCCGGTCCGGCGTGGCTGCCCGGCGTTCGGCTGGGCGCTGACCGGCACCGACGCGTAGCGGACTAGGTCCTCGGCCACGGTGAGCATGCGCTGCGGGCCGATGGTGCAGTTGGTGCCGAGCATGGCCACCGGCAGGCTGGACAGCACGGTGGCGACCTCGCGCGGCGTCTCCCCGCCCAGGGTGTACGCGTCGTCGGCGAAGGTGGCCTGGGCGATGACCGGCACGTTGGTCAGGTTGGCGACCGCGCAGACCGCCTCGACCAGCTCGTCGAGGTAGCCGAACGTCTCCAGGATGAGCAGGTCGACGCCTTGATGGGCGACGAGGGCCTGGACCTGCTCGCGGATCACCTCGGTGCGTTCGGCCGAGCCGATCCGGCGGCGCTGGGATGCGGTGACGGCGGGCGAGACCGACCCGGCGATCAGGACCTCGCGCTCGCACTGGTCCTGCGCGGCGCGGGCGATCCGGACCCCGGCCCGGTTGATCTCCTCGACCTGGTCCGGGAGGCCGTGGTCGCCGAGCCAGAGCCGGTTCGCGCCGAAGGTGTTGGTCTGGATGATGTCTGCGCCCGCAGACAGGTAGCTCTCGTGGATCGTGCTGACCAGTCCAGGGTCGGACAGGTTGAGCTCGGGCAGCGACCGGTCCAGCGCGGCACCCGCCGCGTGCAGCATCGTGCCCATCGCACCGTCGCAGACCAGGATCCGCTGGCCCGGGACGAACGCGGTCATGGTTCCTCGCCGAGGGCGTCGAGGATCTCCAGCGCCACCTGGGCGATGAGCCGGTCGGTGTAGTTATCCAGCCGCAGCCCGGTGATCTCCTCGATCCGCTTGACCCGGTAGGCGACCGTGTTCGGATGCACGTGCAGGATGCGCGAGGCCCGCTGCGGGCTGTTGTTCTCCCGGAAGTAGCAGGCCAGCGTGGTCAGGTACTCCGACTTGTGCTCCTGCTCGTGCACGGCGAGCTTGCCCAGCACGTCGGCGGCGAACGACCGTAGCTCGGCCAGGTCGGGTACCTGCAACAGCAGCCGCAGGACGCCCAGATCGCCGAACGCCGAGACCGTGCCCGCCCGGCCGAGGCGCTTGAGCGTCGCCGTGGTGCGCTGGGCCTGCGCGTACGAGCGGGCCACTTCCCGGGGGTGGCGGCAGGTGCCGCCGATGCCGATGACGACCCGGGCCGCCGGGAACAGCTCGGCTAGCCGGGCCAGGCAGGCGTGGGCCAGCCGGCGAGCGTCCAGGGCGGGGGGGCCCGGCTCGTCCGGCGCGGCGGCCACGATCACTACCTCGGACTCCCGGGCCGAGATGATGGCGTCGGGCGCGCGGGTGGCGACGAAGTGCTCGATGCTCTCCCAGATCCGCTGCCGCTGGGCGGCGGCGTCCCCGGCGCTGGGGCTTTGCGCCGAGACGGCCGGGGCGGGCAGGTCGAAGGCGACGGCCATGACGTTGTGGTCGCGGGCCGGATCGTAGCCCAGGTGAGCGGCCCAGCGGCCGGTGTCGGCCTGGTCGCGGCCGCGGCCCAGCAGCAGGCCCTCCACCAGGTCGTCGCGGACCCGGCGGGCGGCCGCGGCGACCACCCGCTCGCGGCCGAGGATGACCCCGCAGATGGTGGCGGCGTGTTCGGTGACCAGCAGGCTCATGTCCTCGCCGAAGATGTTGTCGGCCGGGTCGATGGTGATCAGGTACGACGGGACCTCGTCCCCCACGAGAATGGGGGCCACGATGATGGCGGGGGTGCCGCCGACGTTCGGCAGGCGGAGCGCGCGCTGGCTCAGCCGGGACGCGCGGAGTACCTGGCCGAGCCGAGGGTGGACCACGTGCTGCCGGACCGCGACCGCCGCCTGCTCAGCGGCCACGCCGGGCGCGGCCGCGGTCAGCACGTCCATAAGCTGGGTGACCACCGCGACGGTGGCGGTCATCCGGTCGGAGATGAGCTGCACCACCCCGGCCAGGTCGGCGTCCTGCAGGGCCAGGCCGGACAGGTGGCGGTACACGGTGACGAGCTCGCGCAGGGCGGCGTTCTCGCGGTCGAGCCGGGAGCCCTCCGCGGCGCGCCCGTCGAGCGCGGCGCGCCCGTCGCGTCCATCGAGCGGAGCGGTGGGGCCGGCCGGGGACAGCACCGGCGACCAGTCGGGCAGCGCCATGCTCGCGATCCTACGATGAGGCTGGCAGCGCGGCACTGTGGCTGACCACAAACCGTGGCCCTCATCCGTTGTCTACCTGCTGGGATCGGTAACAAGGCCAGGTCCGACTGTGGATACCACAGGAGGAAGCTTGACAAAAGGTACGTCCGGCGACGAGATTTACAGGCACTTTCAGCGCGCATGCTGATCGGGGTATCCGGAGAGGAGCCCCCGTGCTCGAGTACCGGGACGTGTACGCAGGCGGTCGGCTCGTCGGCTCCGGGTCGGCTGACGTGATCACGATCGTCAATCCGGCCACCGAAGAGGTCACCGGCGCCGTCCCGTCGATGATCGAGCGGGACGTCGAGGTCGCGGTGGCCGCCGCCCGCCGGGCGTTCGACGACGGCGGCTGGCCGCTGCTGCGCCCGGCGGAGCGGGCGACGGCGCTGGACCGGCTGGCGGCGGCGCTCGAGGCCCGGGCCGAGGACACCGCGCGGCTGGTCACGGCCGAGATGGGGATGCCGATCACGCTGTCCCGGCGCAGCAACGTGTCGGTGCCGTGCGCGATCATCCGGTACTACGCGGCGCTGGCCCGCGACCTTTCGATGGAGGAGGTCCGGCAGGCGATCAGCTTCGCCGGGCGGACCGTGGTCCGGCGCGAGCCGGCCGGGGTGGCAGCGGTGATCGCGTCCTGGAGCTATCCGCTCATCCTCGCCTTCTGCCAGCTGGCCCCGGCGCTTGCGGCGGGCTGCACGGTGGTGCTGCTGCCCGCGCCCGAGACCTCGCTGTCCGCGTACATCCTGGCCGAGGCGTTCGAGGCGGCCGAGTTCCCGCCCGGGGTGTTCAACCTGGTCACCGGGACGGCTGAGGTGGGTGAGATGCTGGCCGCGCACCCCGGGGTGGACACGGTGGCGGTGGCCGGGCCGACGCCGGCCGGGCGGCGGATCGCCGCGATCTGCGGCCAGACCCTCAAGCCGGTGACCCTAGAACTGGGCGGGAAGTCGGCCGCGATCGTGCTCGACGACGTAGACCTGTCCGTCGCGGCCGCCCAACTCGGCTCGCTGTGCTTCGCCAACTCCGGGCAGGCCTGCTTCACCATGTCCCGGGTGCTGGCCCCGCGGTCCCGGTACGACGAGGCGGTCTTTGCTCTCGCGTCGCAGGCGTCGTCGCTGGTGGTGGGCGATCCGCAGGCCGAGCAGACGACCATGGGGCCGCTGGCCAACCCGCGGCAGCGGGCCAGCGTGGAGTCCTGCGTCACGGCGGGGGTTTCGGCTGGGGCCCGCGTGGTCGTGGGCGGGCGCAGGCCGGCCACGCCGGTGCGCGGGTACTACTACGAGCCCACTGTGTTCGCCGGAGCGACGGCCGGGATGGCCATCGCCCGGGACGAGATCTGCGGGCCGGTGGTGTCGGTGATCCCGTACGAGTCCGAGGCGGAGGCGGTGGCGATCGCCAACGACTCCAGCTACGGGCTGGCCGGAAGCGTGTGGACCGGCGATCCCGAGCGCGGCCTGACGATCGCCCGGCGCGCCCGGGTCGGGACGTTTGGCGTGAACCTGTACGTACCCGACCTGGGCGCGCCGTGGGGCGGCCGCAAGGCCAGCGGGATGGGCAGCATCTACGGGCCGGAGGGTATGGATGCCTACCTGGCCACCAAGTGCGTGTTCATGCCCGCGCGTTCTGCCTCCTGAGGGATCCGCTCACGCGGTGCTGCGTCAGGCGGCGGGATGGCCGACGCCCAGGTCCAGGTCCTCCTGGTGCGCGTCGGCGGCGGCCTCCTCGGCGTGCGCCTGGACCCGCTCCGGGCTCAGGCGGCTGTTCACGGCGAAGTAGAACACGATCAGGCTGAACACCGCGATGGCCCCGAGGTCCCACCAGAACGGCAGGTGGACGCCGAGCTTGGCGCCGAGGAACGTCTCGTAGCCGCCGCTCGAGCCGGTGCCCTTCGGGCCGGTGGTGATCCCGCCGACGTAGCTGCCGCCGAAGATGGAGAAGAGGGTCAGGCCGATGATCCACGGGATCGCGAACGCCCCGGCCCGGAAGTCCAGCGGCTCCTGGTTCGGGTCGACCCGGCGGGCGATGATGTACAGGACCAGGAAGAAGACCACGGCGGCGTCGATCTTGAGGTCGTTGGCGGTGCCGCTCCAGTAGATGATGAACCCGGAGACCACGAAGCTGAACGGGGCGATGATGTTCAGGATCGGCGCCCGGTACGGCCGGACCCGGTCCGGGTCGCTCTTGCGCAGCGAGACCGCGGCCACCGGGGCGAAGCTGTACATGAACGACGACGCCGCGGTGATGGCCCCGACCAGCCCCGCCCAGCTGCCGAAGGGCAGGAACAGGACGCAGCCGAA